>NZ_CP102197.1:1024112-1365482 GCF_024584435.1 Schaalia odontolytica | reverse complement strand
CCCGCCAGGAGCGCCCAGACGCGCGCGTAGGAGATCGCGGATCCGAGGACTGCGGACGACAGCACGAGAACACCGATGAGCAGGAAGCGGGCGCGCCAGCGCCAGCGCGAGCCGAGGGATTCGCCAGCTGCCCCGGCGAGGGCAACGAGGATGAGGCTCGTTCCCCACAGGGTGCCGCTGCCGATGGCGTTGCCCCACATGGAGAACGTGGCGGTCAGAAGCGGGAGGGTCAGCCAGGTCGCGGTGACCCCGATGACCTGCCCGGCGAGGGCAGCCGTCACCCACGCGCGGGTGCCCAGGTGACGTTCCGCCGCGCCTCCGGCGAGGATCATGGTGATGATGCCGAGCACCGCCGTGGCGATGAAATTGCCGGGGATCGCGCCGATGGAGGAGAAAATCGACCACCAGTGCGAGTAGGACGGGGAGGCCTCAAGGGTGACGAACTGGTCACGCCACACCCAGTAGCTCGCCGAGCACGCGGTGAGGGCGACCGTGACGATCGCCGTGGCCGGGCATCCAGAGAGCCATCGCGCAGTGAGACGGGCCAGGGAAGACAGGAGGAGCCACAGCGTCGCGAGGGTGTTTGCGACCGGGGCGATGAGCCTTCTCAGTGGGGGTTCTGTCGGCGCGGGTGCATGTGAGCCGTGCAGGTCCTCAGCCACGGTCTAGTGTCCTCTCCGGTATCTTCTTGTCCGGCCTCAAGGATACGCCGTCGGCCTGAAAAGGGCCTGAAAAAGCGCTGACAAAGTGTCGGTTCCGCGCGGCCGTGGGCCCGCTGACCCAGGCCTCGGGCGTGGGATGCGAGGCGCCGTGGGCGGCACACGTGCTGGCGGACGGACGAATCGAGGGAAGGCGGCGTACGCCCCGAGGGTTAGGCATTGAGGGTGGCGAATTCAGCCAGAGCCAGGGGGCGCCCGGCACTCATCTCGGCGCGCATGAGATCGACGACGGCATCAAGGCCCTGTCCGGGGCGAGCGGCCGCCGCCACGGCGCGCTGGCGCTCGTAGGAGGCGCCGATGGTAAGGATTGTCTCCAGGCCCGCGAACTCACTGGCGCAGCCGAGGTCCGCGGCGACGGGGGCGAGCTCCTGCGCTAGGCGCGCAAGCCCGTCCCGGGCGCTTTCCGTGGCACCGTCACGTGAGACGATCAGGGTCGCGTCCATCCCGTAGCGGGCCGACCGCCACTTGTTCTCGGCGACGAACCAATCGGGAAGAAACGGGAGAGGCTCTCCGGCATCGTAGAGCCGTGAGAAGTGCTCGACGAGGACGTGGGTGACCGCGGCGAAGACGCCGACCTCGAACGCATTGGTCGCGGCATCGTAGACGCGGTTCTCGATTGTCCCGAACGCGGGCGAGGGGCGGATGTCCCAGCGCACCTCGTCGAAACCCTCGATGACGCCGGTGCGGACCATGTCGTCCGTGTATGCCTCCAGATCCTCCCACGTGTCGAACTGACGGGGAATACCCGCCGTGGGCAGCTGTTGGAAGACCATCGCCCGGTTGGAGGCGTAGCCGGTGTCCTCGCCCGCCCAGAAGGGGGAGGAGGCCGACAGTGCCTGGAGGTGCCCGAGGTGGGCGGTGAGCGCGGCCTGGATGGGTAGGATCTTCGCGCGGTCCTCGACGCCGACGTGGACGTGGACCCCGTACAGCAGCATCTGGTGTCCCCAGTAGGCGGTGCGTTCGACGAGCTGAGCGTATCGGTCCGAGTCCGTGACCCGCTGTCGGCCCGGGCGGGCGAAGGGGTGGGTCCCGGCAGTGGCCAGGTCGATGCGCAGGTCGGATGCCAGGGGCGTGAGGAAGTCAACGCAGTCCGTGAGATCGGCGAGGCACTCGGCGACCGTGGAACGGGGCTTGGAGACGACCTCGATGGTGTTGAGCAGCATCTCCCGATGGACGCCGGGGTAGAGCTGTCCGTGAGTCGTGGCCCGGTCGATGATGGCGTCGGCGCTCTGGCGCAGGTCGTGGGAGTCGCGATCCACGAGCTGGAGCTCCCACTCCACTCCGATCGTTGAGCGCTCCGAGGAACCGAAGGGCAGAGGCATGTCGTTCCTTTCGCTGGGTGCCTTCATTGTGGCAGGCGAAGGCGGGTCGTCGGCGGAGAGCTTCCTTACAGGTTTGCGGGCAAGCGCCTGCAGACGATGGCACGGTGGCGCCCGTCGACGCGCGTGGCGATGACGGTGGCCTGGCCCACTCCGCTCAGCTTCAGGGACTTGCGCAGGGCGTCGGGATCGATGTCCGCTCCGCGTTTCTTGATCTCCACGCTGCCCGCGTCGAGCGTTCGCAGCGCCGCAGAGATCGCCTTCGCCCGCAGGTTCGTCACCTCCAGGACTTCGAATCGGTCGTAGAAGGGACTGGCGGGTAAATCGTCCCCAGTCAGGTATGCGATCGAGGGCGAGACGATCCCGGCGCCGACGAGCCGAGCGAGCTGGGCGAGCATCCCCGAGCGAATGACCGCCGGGTCCGGCTCTGCGATCGTGTTCCCCAGCGGTACCACGTCGACGACCTCGGCGGGGGCGTTGGCCTCCTGACCGTCGCGCGAGGAGATGCCGTGGGCCGCCCCGGTCTCGTCCAGGAGGAGGCACGAGCGCCCCGGTCCCTCGGGGGCGAGAGGGGGAGACCACAGCGATGCCTCAACGAGGTCGCCTCCCACGCTGACCCACTGGGCGTGCCACGTGGGTGGGATCCGATCGTAGGTGATGCCGGGCGCGACCTTCACGCCGACGGCGCTGATCGTCTGGGCCCACCTCAGGGCGGAGGACAGGGGAGGAGACCAGCGCTCGGGGTCGGTGATGCGGCTTGAGCCGCGTGCCGCTCCCGTGCGCCTGGCGGGATCCGCGAAGATGGCGTCGACCCCGTCACCGGCCAGCTCGGCGATGTCGAGATCCATGACGTCGCCCAGGCGCACCTGAGCGTCGTCGAAGTCGCGCAGGTTGGCGGCCGCCGCCTGGGCGGCCTCCGGATCAATGTCGACGGCGAGCACCCCCATCCCGAGGCCCGCGATGGCGACGGAGTCTGCGCCGATCCCGCACCCCAGGTCGGCGACCCGCCTCACACCCGCGTCTCGGAATCGCTGGGCGTGGCGGGCGGCCACGACGAGACGGGTTGCCTGTTCGAGACCGTCGCGGGTGAACACCATGTGCGAGGCGATGGGGCCAAACTTTGCACGCGCCGCGCGACGTAGGGCGAGCTGGGTGACAACGGCGGCCGCGAGCTCGGCTGGCACGCCGGAGGAACGCAGGGCACCCGCCAACTCGGGCAGGGGCACGGGGGTGGTGCCCTGGCGGGCCTGGAGGGATTCCAGCAGCTCCCAGCCGGGCGAGGAGAGGACGGGGGTTAGGGTGCTCACCGGGCCATTGTGTCATCTTCGCTGCTTGGGCGGGGCATCCGGTATTTGTGGACGACGCGTGACCTCGTCCGCTTCACGCCGAGGGTGAACGCTCCTGGCACTCGGGTTGCCCGAGTGCCAGGAGCGCGCCTACACTCTGGAGAGGAAACGCGGAACATCCGCGACCGGTCCTGCACCTGACCCCCGCGACGGCAGGGAAAGGACGAGCACCTTCGTGACAAAAAGAAAGGGAGCGACAATGTCGATCTCCATCAAGCCCCTCGAGGACCGCATCGTCATCCGTCAGGTTGAGGCCGAGCAGACCACCGCCTCCGGCCTGGTCATCCCGGATACCGCCAAGGAAAAGCCCCAGGAAGGCGAGGTTGTCGCCGTGGGTCCGGGTCGCGTTGACGACAACGGCAATCGTGTTCCCGTCGACGTCAAGGTCGGCGACACCGTCATCTACTCGCGTTACGGTGGCACCGAGGTCAAGTACGACGGCCAGGAGTTCCAGATCCTGTCCTCGCGTGACGTCCTGGCGGTTGTCGAGCGCTGAGGTCTCTGATATCGCCTCACCGGCGATGAGGGGCGGCCCGGAAGGATTCCTTCCGGGCCGCCCCTCTTGTGCTGGTGTCGCGGCGTCCCGCTCCTGTGGGGGAGCATTCCGGCGAAGCGCGCTCGCGTGCCGGAGCCCTCAGGCTGGCGACGCGGGATCTCAGGAGACGGTCTGAGCAGCCTGGTCCATAATCGTCGCGCGCACGTAGGAGGCGTCCCGGTAACCGCTGATGAAGGCCTTGTTGATGAACATCGTGGGGGTGCCGGTGATGCCCGCCTGGTGGGCGCGTTCCTTGGCGGCACTCACCTTCGCGGCGGTGTGCTCGTCCAGCATGGTCGCCCGGAACTTCTCCAGGTCCGAGACGCCAGCCTTGGCCGCAAAGTCAACGAGCGCATCCTGCGAATACTGGGGGTGCCCCGTCGGGTCGGCGGCTGCGTAGACGGCGTCGTGAAACTCCCAGAACTTGCCCTGCTCGCCGGCCGCGATGCCCGCCTGAGCGGCGAGCGGTGACGACTCGGTGATCTGCGCCAAGTCGTACCACTCGACACGCAGCGTGCCGTCCTCGACGAGGTCGGCCAGTGCCGGGTCGATCTCCTGGGCGAACTTGGTGCAGTACGGGCAGGCGAAGTCAGAGAAGATCACCAGCGTCACCGGGGCGTTGATGTCGCCCTTGGCCTGGGGGTCATCCGCCTGGTGACGCATGAACGACTCCATGATCGTCAGGTTGTTCTGATTCGTTTGACTGGGGGCGGCGGTCTCGGCGTTGGCGGGTGCCTGTCCGGCGGCCGTTGCGGCTGCCGTCGGGGTTGGCGATGAGGATGCCGATGGGGCGGAGGCAAGCTGCACGCCCATCCACACGCAGGCTCCTGCGAGGATCGCCGTGATGGGAGCGGTGACGAAGAACAGCGTCTTGTAAGGGGTGGACGGGTGCTTGCCGGGCGGCGTGCTCGCCGCTTCCTTGGCCTCGTTGGTGGTCATGTGTGCTCTCTGGTAGGTGGTCGTCGATCGGGTCTCGCGGGTCGCGTGGGCAGTAAAATGGTGCGGCATCGCGGTGGCGATGCCGCACCGGCGTTTGCGTCGCGGGTCAGGAAACGCGGCGTCCGCGCCCCGAGGAGCGGATCTCCTCGCGGCGCTCTTCCTCGGTCATTCCGCCCCAGATGCCGTAGGGCTCCTGAGCGGCCAGAGCGTAGGATCGGCACTGCTCGATGACCGGGCAGGTCGCGCAGATCGCCTTGGCGTTTGCCGCGCGGCGTCGGCGCGTGGAGCCGCGCTCACCCTCGGGGTGGAAGAACAGCTCCGTGTCCAGGTCTCGGCACGCCGCTTCGTACTGCCACTCCCATGCGTCGATCATGGGGCCGGGCAGGCGGGAGACGTCAGTCACTTGGGTGCCTCCTTCATGTCTGTCGTGCCGACATTTTCGGCACACGATGCTGGCAAGGATAGACACTTGTGCGGTAGTTATTCAAGCATCTTTCTTGAAGTATGAGCCAGTTCTCAGAATGAGGGAAAATGTCTGTAAAAATGCTGAAAAAAGTATGCTGCAAATGCTGAACGAAATATGAACAACTACGTGAATAACTTAGCGGCAAATCTCGAGGTTCCTCCTGTGGCGATTGTGTGGAGAACACGCAACAATCGAAGTCATACCAGCATGAACAAAAGGGGGAGGGGACATGCCGCGGGCGATTCTCACGCAGTCCACGCAGGCCAATCGCTGTCGCACGGTCTCCTCCGTCGCCGACGAACTGGGCGTCTCGGCCTCGACCCTGCGGACCTGGGAACGACGCTACGGCCTGGGCCCGACGGGGCGACAGGCGGGTGCCCGACGCCGCTACATGCCCGAGGACGTCGAGCGCCTGCGTGCGATGATCAACCACATCCGAGCGGGGATGCCCGCAGCCCAAGCAGCCCGCCGAGCGCTCGCCGAAACGTCCCTGCATCCGCGCGTGGGACCTGCCAACGCCGCCCAGCTACGAACGGTCGCCCTCGGCGACGACTACCCGCGCCTTGAGGAGGTTCTTGAGGCGACGGTCGCCAGCCACGGCCTCGTTCACACGTGGTCGCGCTTCGTCGAGCCCACCCTCAAATCCCTGCGTTCCGCCCCCGCCGGTGACCCCGTCGGAGCCGCTCCCGCGCTCATGCTGGTCAACGCCTTCCAGCGCGTGTGTCGCGGCGTCTACCACTCGCGTCCCACGCGCGCACTCGTCGGGGGAGACCGGGTCGCCCTCATCAGCGACGCCCCCCACGAGACGGCAGCCCAGGTCATCGGCATCGCCCTGGCCTGGTACGGGTGCGAGGTGCGAGTCCTGTCCAGTGAGGACTACGACGGCGCGACCGCCTGTGATCGATTCCGCGAGTACGTGCGCGGCGGGGTGCCGTCGCTCGCGGTCGTCTTCGGCTGCGGGACCACCTGCGCGGCCACGATCGAGGAACTTGACGCGCGCTACGGCATTCCCATGATCGTGGTGGGAACCGATTCCCCCGAGGTCCTCTCGCCCCGGGTGCAAAGGGTGCGCACCGTCAGCGCGTGCGTGGAGGAAGCCCTCGCACTTCTCGCTCCCCAGGCCGACCTGCAGCTGGTTGGCCGTTCCTGAGCCGACCGGTAAGGGTGTGGGCCCCCAGGCTTGACGTCGTCGGCACGCGATGTGCTCGCCGGGGCGAAATGACCTGGTCAGGTGCTACGGTGAGGGTACGTCCCGGTAGGAGAACAGTCATGAACGCCCCCTGGAACAACGAAGACCTGCGCCGTGCCTTCGACGCCGACTTCAACGCGCTCGTCGCCTTCGCGTCCCGGTCGAAGGCGCGCGTCGGCTTTGCTTTCCTGCGCGCGGACGGGCAGGCCGATCTCGGTCGTCCCCTGGATGCCCGGATTAGCGCTCGCATGACCCACGTCTTCGCCCTTGCGCAGATGCGAGGTATCGAAGGAGCCTCTCACCTCGTCTCCCACGGCCTCGCCGCGATGCGCGGCCCGCTGCGCGCCGAGCAGGGTGCGTGGTACGCCGAGGTGGTGCCGACCTCGCAGGATAGCGCCACGCCGGTTCCGCGCGCCCTCCTGTCCCAGCGGGCGCAGTCGGCGATGATCGGAGCGGCCGCGGCGGCCTCCATGCTCGGCCACGAGGGGGCCGCGCATCTGCTCGACGAGCTCGACGCGGATCAGGATCGGCGCTGGTGGGATCCGCGGACGGGCAGCGTGCGCGAGGAGATCGACGCGGCGAGCGGCCTCCGCTCGCCCCTGCGACGCCTCTCCACCAACCTCGACACCGCGCAGGCCTACCTCGCCGCGTGGGAGGCGACCTCCCGGCGTGCCTGGTTCGATCGGGCGCGTGCCATCATGCGCCTCGTCGGCGAGGTCGCCGCGCGCGCCGGTTTCGCCCTGCCCGACCTCTACGACGCGCAGTGGCGGCCCCTGTCGGATGCCGACGACGAGGCGGCGCGCGAACTCATCCGCCCACTGGACACCGTGCCGGGATTGGGCTTCAAGGCGGCGCGCCTCATCGGACAGGTGATCGCGATCCTGCGCACCATGGGCGAGGAGCCCGGAGCGTGGATGCTGGACACGGCCATCGCCCTGTACGACCGGGCCCTCGCCGACGGATCGACGGAGCGGGGAATCGGCGGCTTCGTCTATACGCTGGACCCCACCGGAGCGGTCGCCGCACCCGAGCGCATGCACTGGGTGGTCTGCGAGGCCGCGAGCGCGGCCCGCGTCCTCGCCGAACTCGTCCCCGCCGACCGCGCCGAGGCTCTCGCGGTCGATTACGCGCGCGCGGTGGCGTGGGCCGACTCGCACGCGCGGGCAGGAATGGGCCGGTGGATTCACGAGGTCGGCCCCGATGGCTCCGTGTCGATGCGCGTGTGGGAGGGACGCCCCGACGCTCTCACCGCTGCCCGTATGCTGGCGCGGGGAGCCGCGCCGATTGATCTCACAGTCACGGGAGCCACGATGGCGCGTGCGCGCCGTGCCCACGGGCGCGGCGACGAATGAGAGGAGCCGGGCCCGTCGGGGCGGGCGAGTCCCTGCCTGCCCGGGTGAGGCCGGTACGCGAAAGCCGTGTCGACTGCCTACAATTGGCCCATGGGAGAACTCGCTACACACGATCCTTTCGGCCTAACCGGCCTCACCTACGACGACGTCCTGCTCCTACCCGAGCTCACGGACGTCGTTCCTTCATCCGTTGACACCACGAGCCGCCTGACGACGAATATCTCGCTGCGCGTGCCCCTCCTGTCCGCCGCGATGGATACCGTCACCGAGGCGCGGATGGCTATCGCCATGGCGCGCCAGGGGGGAATCGGTATCCTGCACCGCAACCTCTCGATTGAGGAGCAAGCCGCGCAGGTCCGCCAGGTTAAGCGCAGCGAGTCCGGCATGGTGGAAGACCCCGTGACCGTCGGTCCCGACGCCACAATCGACGAACTCGATCGCCTGTGTGGCCACTACCGCGTCTCCGGCCTGCCCGTCGTCAGCGACGACGGCTCGCTCCTGGGCATCATCACGAACCGAGACCTGCGTTTTGTTCCCCAGGAAGAGTGGGCGACGCTGCGCGTGCGCGACTGCATGACTCCGCGCGACCGCCTGGTCGTCGGTCAGGTGGGCATCTCCCGCGAGCACGCCAAGCACCTGCTCGCCGAGCATCGCGTCGAAAAGCTGCCGATCGTGGATGAGAATGATCGACTCACGGGCCTCATTACCGTCAAGGACTTCGTCAAGACCGAGCAGTACCCCAACGCCACGAAGGACTCGCGTGGACGCCTCGTCGTCGGGGCGGCCGTCGGCTACTGGGGTGACACCTGGGAGCGCGCGAGCGCGCTGGCCGAGGCCGGGGTGGACGTCCTGGTCGTTGATACCGCCAACGGTGGGGCGCAGCTTGCTCTCGACATGATCCGACGAATCAAGGCCGATCCGGCGTTTGAGGGGATCGACATCATTGGCGGCAACGTTGCCACGACCGAGGGCGCCCAGGCGCTCATCGACGCGGGTGTTGACGCCGTCAAGGTCGGTGTGGGACCGGGGTCGATCTGCACGACCCGAGTCGTCGCGGGCGTTGGCGTCCCCCAGATCACCGCGATCCATCTGGCCGCCCAGGCGTGTCGCGAGGCCGGGGTCCCCCTCATCGCCGACGGCGGACTGCAGTACTCGGGAGACATCGGCAAGGCACTGGTAGCAGGAGCCGACACCGTCATGCTCGGCTCTTTGCTGGCGGGCTGCGAGGAGTCGCCGGGCGAAGTCGTGTTCACCAATGGCAAGCAGTTCAAGCGATACCGTGGCATGGGGTCGCTGGGAGCCATGAGTTCGCGCGGCCGCAAGTCCTACTCCAAGGACCGCTACTTCCAGGCCGATGTCACCTCGGACGACAAGATTGTCCCCGAGGGCATCGAGGGACAGGTTCCCTACACGGGTTCCCTTGCCTCGGTGATCTATCAGCTCGTGGGTGGTCTGCATCAGACCATGTTCTATCTGGGTGCCTCCACGATCGCCCAGATCAAGGCCAACGGGCGCTTCGTGCGCATCACCTCCGCGGGGCTACGCGAGTCGCATCCCCACGACGTGCAGATGACGACGGAGGCGCCGAACTATCACTCCTCCGCTCGGTAGTCTGCGGATCGCTTGAGGAGGCGGGCGGGAGAGGCCAGTGGGCCGCTCCCGCCCGCGCTATCCTAGGAGAGCGAAAACCCACGACTGCGCAAAGGAGCTGCACACATGCTCATCCTCATCGATCACGCAAACGTCGATTCCATCGCCAAGACCCTGGAATACCTGCCCATTGACGGCGTGACGACCAACCCGACGATCCTGTATCGCGAGGGCAAGGAACCCCTCGAGGTCCTCCACCAGATCAAGGAGATCCTGCCCGACGGCGCCCAACTGCACGTGCAGATCGTCTCCGAGCGCGCCGACGACATGGTCGCCGAGGCCCGCGCCCTGCGTGGCGAGATCGGAGGCAACCTCTTCATCAAGCTGCCGGTGACGCGCGAGGGCTTCGCCGCGATCCCGCGCATCGTGCGCGAAGGTATGCAGGTCACCGCCACGGGCATCCACTCGTCTATGCAGGGCTTCATGGCCGCCAAGGCCGGGGCCCGCTACGTCGCCCCCTATGTCAACCGGATGGACAACTACGGCATCGACGGCGTGCGCGTCGCCTCCGAGATCCACCGGACACTGCGCTCCTACGACCTGCAGGCCGACGTCCTGGCCGCATCCTTCAAGAACTCCGAGCAGGTCCTCGAGCTGGTCCGCCAGGGCGTGGGTGCCATCACCGCTGCCCCCGACGTCCTGGCCGCACTCATCAAGAACCCCGCGACGGATGCGGCGATCGCGGATCAGAACCGCGACTTCGGTTTCCTCGTGGGTGAGCGCCGCACGTGGCTGGATCTCATCAAGGAAAAGTGAGCCTTGTGTTGAGGCCCGGAGGCGCAGATGCGCCTCCGGGCTTTTCGTGTCATCGGGGTTCTTGCTGGCTGTGGCACAGGTGTTCTTGCTGGCTGCGTTGCTGGGGTTTCTGCTGGCTGTCTCACCGGTGGTCCTCGCACCGTAGGCCTGCCCGCCCGCGCCTCGATCCCTCGGCTCAAAGCCTGGCCGCGAGCCTGCGAGGTGGCCGTTGGATTCTCCTACACCTCGAGAGTGGGGCCTCTCGTACACCTCACGGATACCGCGAGCGAGTGCCGTCTTGCGCAGCCGCTCATTCGGCACGTTCGCGGATAGGTTGTTGCTACGCGGATAGGTTGTCGCCTTGCGGATAGGTTATTAGCCTATCCGCGTGTTCATAAGCTATCCGCATGGCCGTTTCCTATCCGCGAGTGGAGGCCTGAGAGCGCGGCGGCGGCGTTCCCCATTGTGTGCCTGATGCATTCCCGCGCGCTAACGCCTGACGCGCTCGTGGACCCCTTGATACGCACGTGGGCAGTGCTGCCTGCGTGCAGGTTGTAGGGTTGAGCATGCAAGTTAAAGGGTTAACGTGCGGAACAGCGGTCATGTGTGCGTAAATCGGGGCGGCGCGCGGGGCGTGGGTCAACGCGCGCATGAGAACCGATTCGCGCGCACGTTTCGATACCGTTAGGCGTGCAACGGCCGTGACGCGTGCTGTCGCGCCTCGGGCATGTCTGACACCTGGACGCCTCGCTCCACCTCGGGCAAGAGTGGCCCACGGAGAAAGCTCGTGGATGTCGCCCCGGACACTCCCTGCAGACTACGCGCCCGCGACGAGGCGGAACAGAGCGATACCTACTTCCGCTGCCTGCGGTCTTACTCCTGATCGCCGCCGCGCCCCCGGGGGGTGATCTGAGGCCACTCCCGGTCGATGGTGGCCTCACGCCCCTGCTTGCGCAGGTACTTCTCGAAATCCTCGGCCCACTCCTGGTGGGCCTGGCGCTGGTAGTCGGTCACTTCCAGGGCACTCATGTCTGCCAGCTGCGGGTACTTGTCGGCGATTCCGGCCAGCACGTCGAGGGTCATAGCCACGTCCACCTCGGCAGTGTGCGCGTCGGGGGAGACCGCAGCCCCGTACACGGGGGCCATCTCCGTGAGGGTTTTCTTCCCCTTACGGAAGCGATCAAGCTTACGATCCAGGACCAGGGGATCGACGACCAGCATGGGCGCCCCCTCGAGGCGTTCCTCGAAAGACCCCACGCGATGTCGGCGCAGCTCCTGGTTCACCAACGTGATGTCGTAGCTCGCGTTGAACGCGACGAGGGGGTAGCCGCGCAACCAGTGCTCAACGATGGAACCCGCGAGCTCGTGGAGGACCTCCTCGATGGGGCGTCCCTCGTCTCGCGCCTGCGCGGTCGTGATGCCGTGAACGGCCGTCGCCTGCTCCGGGATCTCGACGCCCGGATCCGTCAGCCACGTGGCAACCTGATCGGGTTCGCTGACGCCGAAGCGGTAGGAGGCGCCGTCAATGCGCAGGACGAGAGCGGCGGTGACCAGGCGGTCCTTGAGGGGACGAACGCCCGTCGTCTCGGTGTCAAAACCCATCCACGGGTCGTCGATCCAGCTCATGATTGCTCCTGTTCTCGCCGGTGACTCCAGTGTGGCAGAGGGCGGGGGCATCTGCGTCGCGGAGGCAGTAGAATCGGCTCATGAGCCACGAAGTGGAGATTGGGCGCGGTAAGCGCGGTCGGCGCGCCTACACCCTGGACGACATCGCGCTCGTTCCAGCACGACGCACCCGCGACCCCGAGGACGTCAACGTTGGCTGGCAGATAGACGCCTACCACGTGGACACCCCCCTCATGGCAGCCCCCATGGACTCGGTGATGAGCCCTGAGACGGCGATCGCGTTCGGGCGCCTCGGCGGCATCGGCGTTCTTGACCTGGACGGCCTGTGGACGAGGTATGAGGATCCGACGCCCATCTTGGAGGAGATCGCGCGCCTCGGGCAGGAAGAGTCGATCGCGACGCTTCAGCGAGTCTATTCCGAGCCGATCAAGCCCTCGCTCATCACGGCGCGCCTCAGGCAGCTGCGCGAGGCGGGAGTGGTCGTTGCGGGCAAGCTCTCGCCCCAGCGCGTCCAGAAGTACTGGCGCGCGGTCGTCGACGCCGGCGTCGACCTGTTCATCATTCGCGGATCGACGGTGTCGGCCGAGCACGTCTCGTCGCGTCGCGAACCCCTGAACCTCAAGCGTTTCATCTACGAGCTGGATGTTCCCGTGATCGTCGGCGGCGTGTGCACCGACACCGCCGCCCTGCACCTGATGCGCACGGGCGCGGCCGGGGTCCTCGTTGGCTTCGGCGGGGGAGCGGCGCACTCGACCCGTCGGTCGCTGGGCGTCCACGCGCCGATGGCGACCGCGATCGCGGACGTGGCTGCCGCGCGTCGGGACTACATGGACGAGTCCGGTGGACGCTACGTACACGTCATCGCCGACGGGGGGATTGGGCGCAGCGGCGACCTGTCGCGAGCGATCGCCTGCGGGGCCGACGCGGTCATGCTGGGTGCCGCAATCGCTCGCGCCGAGGAAGCCCCGGGCAGGGGCTGGCACTGGGGGTCGGAGGCCACGCATCCGGACATGCCGCGTGGCCAGCGCGTGCGCGTGGGGACGACGGGTACGCTCGAGCAGATCCTCTACGGCCCCTCGACGCGCGCGGACGGTTCCCTGAACTTTGTGGGCGCACTCAAGCGGACCATGGCCTCGACGGGGTATTCGGAGGTCAAGGATCTCCAGCGCGCCCAGGTGGTCGTCTCCCCCTACTCGGCGTCCTGAGAGCGAGTTCATCCCCCGCGCGGAATGTGACGGGGGAGTGTCCCGACTGTTTCCATTTTCGCTGGATGTCGTTTACACTTGTCAATACTCGTGTTGCATTGGGTAAGGATGGCCAATGCATGGGGCCTGCTGGTCCCTCACGACGACGTGAGGTTGAGAAGAGGACACCCGATGACCTACGGGAAACGTTCACTAGCTGTCGTTGGAGCGCTCGCGCTGTGTGGCCTGGGGCTTTCCCCTGCCTCGTGGGCGCGGGACGTGGGAGAAGATGAGGCTGCCGCGCCTGGGGGTGCGGGCATCGGCGCGGTGAGCGCCCAGCCCTCGCCGACGCCGACCGAGCCCGCGATGAGCGGGGAGGGAGCCACCACCTCGCCCAGCCCCGAGGCCGCACAGAGTGGCCCCGGTGCCGAGGCGGTGACCTCCCAAGAATCGGAGGCGGACACGCCCATCGCGGACATCCAAGCTCTCGGTGAGGGTGACGATTCCGCCCTGACCGGCACGTCGGTCACGACGCTTGGTGTCGTGACCGCCTCCTATCCGGCTGGCGAGTCGTCCCTGACCGGCACCCTGGACGGCTACACGATCCAGACTCCGGGAACCGGTGGCACCTGGGAGGAGGGGAAGAGTCGATCCGACGCTCTCTTCGTCTACGCGGGTAAGGAGGGCACAATCCCGGCGGTCGGCACCTGCGTGCGCGTGAGCGGAACGGTCGGTGAGTTTCCCGCCACGACCGCGAAAGGAAACCCGGAGAGCCTCACCCAGCTTGCCGCCACGACCGTCACCGAGGTGAGCGGTTGCCAGGCGCCGAAACCGACGCCGATCACGGGCGTGCCCCGGGGCGCATCGGCGGAAGCTTACGAATCCATGCTGCTCACCCCCCAGGGCACCTGGACCATCACCGACAACTATCAGGCCAACCTCTACGGAACCCTTACCCTGACGCCGGGCGATGCTCCGCTGCGAGCCGCCACCGATGTTGTCGCCCCCGGTCAGGCGGCCCGCGACTACGAAGCGGATAACGCCTCGAAGGCCATCGCGCTCGACGACGGCGCCAACACCAACCTCCAGAAGGGAACGGCCACCGAAGCCCCCTACGCGTACCTGGCGAACGGGTCTCCCGCACGCGTCGGATACCACGCGACCTTTGCTGCCCCGGTCATCCTTGAAGTCAGGAACGGCTCCTGGATCCTCCAGCCCACCTCCATGGTCGCCGCGCACCCCGATCGTTCCCCCATCGCGATCACGGGGGTGCGCCCCAGCGCCCCGACGCTTGGTGGCGACACCCGAGTCGCCACCTTCAACGTCCTCAACTACTTCTCCGATCTGGGGGTTGACGAGGCCGGATGCACGGGGTATCCCGACCGCACCGGCGCCTTCGTCACCACCAAGAAGTGCAGGGTGCGTGGAGCCTACTCGAGGGAGGCTTTTGCGAACCAGGAAGCCAAGATCGTCTCGGCGATCAATGCCCTGGGTGCGCACGTCGTTGCTCTCGAGGAGATTGAGAACCCGGTCGGCGTGGGGGTGGGGACAGATCGAGACGCCTCCCTGGCTCGACTCGTGTCTGCGCTGAACACGGCGGCGGGGACAGCCGAGTGGGCATACGTGCCATCGCCCCCGATCACCCCGGCGGGAGAGGACGTCATTCGCGTCGCCTTCATCTACAAGCCTGCGATCGTCACCCCGGTGGGCAACTCCCTCATTCACGACGACCCGGCCTTCACCGGACTGGCGCGCCAGCCGCTGGCCCAGGAGTTCGCGCGCACCGGCGCGAGCTCCTCGTCCTTCGTCGTCATCGCCAACCACTTCAAGTCCAAGGGATCCGTCCCCGACGGGGCGGGGGAGGGTAACCGCGACAACGGAGACGGCCAGGGCAACGCGAACGCGATCCGAGTCGCCCAGGCCTCGGCCCTCGCCGCCTTCGCCGCTCGCTTTGCCGACAAGCCGACCCTGCTGGTTGGCGACTTCAACTCCTACTCGCAGGAAGACCCCGTCCGAGCCCTGACCGCCAGAGGATGGGAACGCGTCTCGGGCCAGGGGGAAGCATCCTACGTGTACTCCGGCCGCTCCGGTTCCCTCGATCACGTCTTTGCCAACGCGGCCGCCAAATCCCTCCTGGCGGGCGTGACCAGCTGGGCGGTGAACGCCCAGGAATCCGTAGCCTTCGAGTACTCGCGGGCCGGGATGAACGCACACCTGAGGATCGAGGCGGACAACCCCTACCGATCCTCGGACCACAACCCCGAGATCATCGGCCTCACCCTGCTCACCCCGACCCCCGGAGCCGATCCGAGCCCATCGGCGGAGCCGGGAGGGCCGACCCCCTCCGCGCTCCCATCGCCTCCGCCCGGCTCGAAGCAGCCCCAGGCGCCCTCAGCGGCGCACAAGCGCCGCCTGGCGGCCACCGGTTCGCACGCTGATCACGCCGTCCTCCTCGGATCGCTCCTGGCCTGCGCGGGGGGCGTGAGCCTGGGCCTGTCGCGGCGCTGGAGGCGTCGGAGCTGAGCCCCTCCTTTATCCCAACCATCACGCTTGATGCGGCACGGTAGCCGCTCAGAAAGGAACACACCATGCGCACACCCTGGAGACACGTGGCGCTCGCATCGACGGCGGCGATCGCCCTGGCATTCGTGCCGACGGCGGCGCTCGCGGACGCCCAGGAGGGCACAGACGCCCCCATCACCCTGGACCTGTACAACCTGACGGATGTCCACGGGCACATTCAGCAGGTGTCCAAGAAGGGAGTGGTTCGCGAAGCGGGACTGCCCGCCATGAACTGCTACCTGAAGAAGGCGACCCAGGAGAATCCGAACTCCTCCTTCACCCTGCTGGGAGACAACATCGGAGCATCCCCCTACATCTCGGGCTCCCTCAAGGACAACCCGACGATCGCGGCCCTCAACACGATGAATCCGCTGGCCTCGACCATTGGTAATCACGAGCTCGACATGGGACAGGCGGTCTTCAAGCAGCGAGTCGACGGGTCCAACCCGAGCGAGTTCGTTCAGGCCACCTTCCCCTACCTCGGAGCGAACATCCAGGGCATGGGCACGTACGGGGAGGGGACCCCCTACCTCGGCGACTACAAGCTGTGGAAGTCTCCCTCCGGTATTACCGTCGCGTTCATCGGCGCGATCGCCGAGGACGTCCCCTACAAGCTGAGCCCGGGAACGACCGCGGGACTGACCTTCACCGACCCAATCAAGCGCATCGACTCCCTGGCCGCGCAGCTCAAGAGCAGCGGGACAGCCGACGTCGTCATCGCGATGCTCGACGACGACGTGAAGAACAACTACCCGAAGGTTGGCAAGGACGTGGACGGCTTGATGGGCGGCGACACCCACGTGCCCTACGAGTTCGACCACGTCAACTCCCACGAGCGTTTCGACTCGGCCAACCCCCTGCTGGCGGGAATCGCGTCGGGCTCCTACACGGACAACCTGGGGCTCATCCGCCTGACGATCGATCCCAAGACGCGCAAGGTCAGCTCGGCGGATTCGATCCTCATTCCCGCCGCCGACGTCGCGGCGTGCGGCGCGGATCCGGCGACCCAGGCGGTCGTCGACAAGGCCGAAGCCGACTCGAAGGAGGCGGGCAAGCGCGTCGTCGCGACCGGCTACACGACCCCCTTCAAGCGCGGCGTCTTCACCACGCCCGAGGGGGCCACGGACCCCGGATCGAACCGAGGCATCGAATCCTCTCTGGGCGACCTGGTGGCGGATTCCCTGCGCGAAACGATCCTGACCCCGGATGGAAAGAGCGTTGACATCGGCATGATCATGGCGGGCGGCCTGCGTGCCGACCTGGTGCCGAACGAGGACGGCACGATCACCTACGCGCAGACTTACGAGGTCGAGCCTTTCTCCGATGAGCTGGGATACGTCACCCTGAAGGGATCGGACGTCAAGGACGCGCTCGAGCAGCAGTGGAAGACGGACCTGAACTCGCAGAACTCTCGCCCGATGCTCAAGCTGGGCCTCTCCTCGAACGTGCGCTATACCTACGACCCAGCCAAACCCTATGGCCAGCGCATCACGTCGGTGACGATCAACGGTGAGCCGCTGAAGGCCGACGCGACGTACACGGTCGGCTCCGTGTCCTTCCTGCTGGCGGGTGGCGACTCCTTCGAGGCCCTGACCCGCGGGGGAGCTGCCACGACGAACGGCAACCTGGACCGAGACTCCTTCAACGAGTACCTCGCGGAGAACTCGGGTGGTAAGAAGGGAGGCGCGCAGGCGATGAGCTCGCTCGCCCCCCGCGAGGCGAAGTCCTCGATCGGGCTGACGCTGCCCACCGAGCCGGTGGCGGACGGCGCGACCGTGACGATTCCGCTGCGCGGGCTGTCCTTCTCCGAGGGGCCGTCGATCACCTCGAAGGTGCGCGTGAGCGCGGGCGGCGCTCAGGCCGTGGCCGATGTCGACAACTCGTTGGTCGATGCGCACGCCTCCGACGCCGCCTCGATCATCACGACCGATGGCGCCGGTCAGGCCACCGTTTCTGTGACGGTCGTGGGGTCCTGCCGCGGCAAGGCGGCCGGAGAGGTCGTGGGGGCGCCGGTGAGTGTGGCAACCGACTTCGCCACGGTCGTCGAGGCCTCGGACGGGGTGACGATCCCCGTCGCCTGCGCCGGAGACAGCGCGGCCCAGCCGTCCCCGACCCCCGACGCCGGTGGTGACGCGACGCCGAGTGCTCCGACGCCTTCCGCCTCGCCCAGCCCGAGCACCAAGCGGGGAGGGCTGGCCCGCACCGGCGCCTACGCCGAGGCGCTGCTCGGCGCGGCGGCCATCGCCGCGATCGGCGGCGCGGGGGTTCTCGCTCGTCGACGTGCGAATCGTTACCAAAGCGAGAACTAGTTGTTGTTGACACACCGGTGGCGGCGCGGGAGACTCGTAGCATACGCAAAAGTCCATCGTGACAAATGTTCGCGTACCGGGTGCGTGGAGTGCCTCTGCGATCCGCGCCGCCACCTGTTCAAGGAAGAATCCACATCAACGGAGGATAAAACTCATGAAGCACCTCACAAAACTCCTTGCTGCTGCGGGAGTTGCTACGCTCGCCTTGGCCGGTTGCGGCGGGGGAGGAAGCGCCGGACAGACCGGCCAAGCCAAGGACGCCGCCTCGTTTAAGGCGTGCGCCGTCTCCGACGCCGGCGGCTGGGACGACAAGTCCTTCAACGAGTCCGCCTACAACGGCCTGAAGGCCGCCCAGTCCAAGCTCGGCATCCAGATCAACACGGCCGAGTCAAGCTCGGACGCCGACTTCAAGCCGAACGTGGAGACGATGGTCTCCGACAACTGCAACCTGATCATCGGCGTGGGCTTCAACCTCGAGAAGGCCATGCACGCCTCGGCCGACGAAAACAAGGACCTGCACTATGCCCTGGTCGACTCCAGCTTCAGCGACGGCAACAACAACACGGTGACCGTTGAGAACGGACGCCCGCTACTGTTCAACACCGCCGAGGCCGCCTACCTCGCCGGATACGCCGCCGCCGGGATGACCCAGAGCGGAAAGGTCGCCACCTTCGGCGGCATCCAGATCCCCTCCGTGACGGTGTTCATGGACGGCTTCGCGGACGGCGTCGAGGCCTACAACAAGGCCAAGGGCACCTCCGTCCAGCTCCTGGGATGGGACAAGGCGAGCCAGACCGGTTCCTTCACCCAGTCCTTCGACGACCAGGCGCTGGGCAAGCAACAGGCCCAGCAGTTCATCTCGCAGGGTGCCGACATCATCATGCCGGTGGCCGGCCCCGTCGGCCTGGGCGCCGCCGCCGCGGCCATGGCAGATGGCAACACGTCGATCATCGGCGTGGACTCCGACTGGTACGAGGCCAACCCCGACTACTCCTCGATCGTGCTGACCTCCGTCATGAAGGAGATCGGCGCGGCGGTCGAGCAGGCCATCACCGACTCGGTCAACGGTAACTTCTCGGCGACCCCGTACGTGGGAACGCTGGCCAACGGAGGAGTCTCCCTGGCTCCCTTCCACGACTTCGATGCGAAGGTTCCTGCGGAGCTGAAGGATGACCTGCAAAAGCTCACCGAGGACATCAAGTCGGGCAAGCTGACGATCGAATCGCAGAACGCTCCGAAGTGATGCCCGGTGGTGGGGCTGGCCGCGATGAGGGGGCCAGCCCCACCCGCCTGTCGGGCGTGCAGCGCGGGCCCAAGCGGGGGAAGGACGAAGGAATGAAATTGGAGTTGCGGGGGATCACGAAGAGGTTTGGCCCCCTCACCGCAAACGACTCGATCGACCTGACGATCGAGGAGGGGCAGATTCACGCCCTACTGGGAGAGAACGGCGCGGGTAAGTCCACGCTCATGAACGTCCTGTACGGGATGCACGCCCCCGACGAGGGGCAGATCCTGATCGACGGAACTCCCGTGACCTTCAAGGGGCCGGGGGACGCAGTTGCGGCGGGCATCGGCATGGTGCACCAGCACTTCATGCTGATCCCGGTCTTCACCGTGGCCGAGTCGATTGCGCTCGGGTTCGAGCCGACCGGTCCGGCGGGGATCATCAGCCGCGAGCGCGCGCGGCAAACCGTTCGAGAGGTGTCGGCGCGCTTCGGCTTCGACCTGGACCCCGACGCGCTCATCGAAGACCTGCCCGTGGGCGCCCAGCAGCGCGTCGAGATCGTCAAGGCCCTGTCGCGCGAGGCAAAGGTCCTCATCCTGGACGAGCCCACCGCGGTGTTGACCCCGCAGGAGACCGACGAGCTCATGACCATCATGCGTCAGCTCGCGGACGCGGGAACCTCCATCGTGTTCATCACCCACAAGCTGCGCGAGATCCGAGCGGTCGCAGACGACATCACCGTCATCCGGCGCGGTCGCGTCGTCGGCCACGCCTCGCCCACGGACTCCGAGGCTTCGCTCGCCACGCAGATGGTGGGACGCGAGGTGCTCATGCGGGTCAAGAAGGAACCCGCCAACCCCACGGGAGCGGGGCTGGCCTTCGAGGACGTGTCCCTCCTCGGCTCGGGGGGCATTCCCCTCCTCGACCACGTGTCCTTCGATGTTCGTCAGGGAGAGATTCTGGCCGTCGCCGGCGTGCAGGGTAACGGCCAGACGGAGCTGGCCGAGGTGATCCTGGGCCTGCGCACCCCCCACAGCGGGCAGATCCGCCTGGGGGATGCCGACGTCACCCGCGCCAATCCGCGTGATTCCCTGGACGCGGGCGTCGGGTTCATCCCCGAGGACAGGTCAACCGACGGCATCATCGCCTCCTTCTCCATCGCGGACAACCTGGTCCTGGACCAGTTCACCTCCCGAGAGTTCTCGGCGGGCGGTTCCCTCAAGCTCGGCGCTATCGCGCGCAACGCCCGCGAGAAGGAAAAAGAATACGACATTCGCCTGACGTCCGTGTCCGACCCGATTTCTTCCCTGTCCGGCGGCAACCAGCAGAAGGTGGTCGTGGCGAGGGAGATCTCCAAGGATCTGACGCTCCTGGTGGCCAACCAGCCGACCCGAGGGGTGGACGTCGGGTCCATCGAGTTCATTCACCGCAGGATCGTCGACGTGCGGGACCAGGGCTGCGCGGTCCTGCTCATCTCGTCGGAGCTGGACGAGGTCGTGGCACTGGCGGATCGTATCGCCGTGATGTACCGGGGACGCCTCGTCGGCATCGTCCCGCCGGACACGGGGCGCGACGTGCTGGGCCTCATGATGGCCGGCGTCCCCCTCGACGAGGCCGTGGCCGCGTCGAGGGGATCCGCCGACACCGAGGACGTTGACGGGGAGGAAAAGAAATGACTACGCACAAGAGCGGAGCCCGGGTCGCGATTGTCCGAGTCCTGGCCTCGCAGTGGTTCGTGTCGGTGCTGGCGGTCCTGATCGCCTTCGTGATCGGCGCGATCCTGATCGCGATGTCGGGGGCGTCGGTGACGGACGCGTACTACGCGATGTTCCGCGGCGCGATCGTGGACCCGGAGGCGGCGACGTTCACCCGCATGATCGTGCCCCTGACGAACTCGTTGTTCTTCTCGATTCCGCTGATCATCTCGGGCCTCGGGCTGGCGGTTGGTTTCCGGGCCGGCCTGTTCAACATCGGCGGCAAAGGTCAGATCATCATGGGGGCGCTTGCCGCCGTGTGGGTCGGATTCTCGCTGCACCTGCCTCCCGTCCTCCACACCCTGGTGGCTCTCGCCGCGGCGATCATCGCGGGAGGCCTGTACGGGGGCATCGCTGGCGTGCTGAAGGCGAAGACGGGGGCCAACGAGGTCATTGTCACGATCATGCTGAATTCGGTGGCCACCCTCGGCCTGGGCTACCTCCTGGGCCAAAAGGCATGGCAAGCCCCCGGGTCTAATCAGCCCATCACCCCCAACGTTGACCCGAGCGCCCAGTTGACGCGTCTGCTGTCCGCCCCCTTCAAGCTGCACGCGGGCATCATCGTGGCCATCATCGCTCTCGCGGCCTTCTGGTGGCTGATGGAGCGCTCGACCCTCGGCTTCAAGATTCGGGCGGTCGGGGCGAACGCGGCCGCGGCGCGCACGGCCGGAATATCGGTGGAGCGCATCACGGCGGTGACGATGGTGCTCTCGGGGGCGTTCCTGGGCCTGGCCGGCGCCAACGAGGCGCTGGGTACCCTCGGCTACGTCTCGCGCGACGTCGCCGGGTCGATCGGTTTCGACGCGATCACCGTCGCCCTGCTGGGGCGCAACAAGCCGCTGGGCACCTTCGGCGCTGGCCTGCTGTTCGGCGCCTTCAAGGCGGGCGGCTACCTGATGCAAACCAAGGGCGTGCCCATCGACATGATCTTGATCCTGCAGTCGGTGATCGTGCTGTTGATCGCCGCTCCGGCGCTCGTGCGGTGGCTGTTCCGGCTGCCCAACGCCCGGCGTGTGGAAGAACTTCGAAAGGGGAGCAGTGATGAGCACAAGTGAGCGTGGAACGCGCACGCAGGTTGAATCCAAACGGTCCTGGAAGCTCCCGGGCGTCTACGCGGCGGCCTGTATCCTCCTGGTCATTCTCGCCGCCGCCACCAGCGGGGATGTGCGGGTGCTGCTCAACGACAAGTCGCAGTCGTACTCGATTCCCGACGTCGTCGTGGCGGGTGCCCCCGTCGTGTGGGGGCTGGCCCTCGTCACGATCGCGATCACCGCGTGGGCGATCGTCTCGACGCTGCGTCGTGCCAGCTCCCCGTCGTGGGCTCGTGTCGGTGCGATGGTCGTCGTCGGCGTGTCGACGGTGTGTGGGTTCCTCGTGTACGCGGGCTCGGGGTCGGCCACCGGCTCCGTGACGCTGACTTCGACCCTCGTCTCGACGGTTGCGCTGTCGACGCCCCTGATCTTCGGCGCGCTCTCGGGCGTGATCTCGGAGCGAGTCGGCGTGGTCAACATCGCAATTGAGGGTGACCTCCTGGTCGGCGCCTTCGCGGGCGTGATGGTGGCCTCCTTCTTCCAGAACCCATACGCCGGACTGCTCGCGGCCCCGCTGGCGGGAGCCGCCCTGGGCGTGCTGCTGGCGCTCTTCTCCGTGAAGTACGGGGTCGATCAGATCATCGTCGGCGTCGTCTTGAACGTGCTGGCCCTGGGTCTCACGACGTTCTTCGCGGGCACCGTCATGAAGAATCCGGCGGTGAGCCTGAACACGAACCAGTACTCGCTGTCGAGCATCAAGATCCCGCTCCTATCGGAGATCCCCGTCGTGGGGCCGGCCCTGTTCAACCAGTCGATCCTCGTGTACCTGATGTACGTGGCGGTCGTTGCGCTGGCGTTCTTCCTGTTCCGCTCGCGGTGGGGCCTGCGCCTGCGTGCCTGCGGCGAGCACCCTCGAGCCGCCGACACGGTCGGCATCAACGTTCAGCGCACGCGCACGACGAACACGATTCTCGGTTCCGCCTTCGCGGGTCTGGGGGGCGCGTTCTTCACGATCGGCTCGGGCTTGGCTTTCACGGACAACATCTCCGCGGGCAACGGATACATCGCCCTGGCGGCGATGATCCTGGGCAAGTGGAACCCGCTGGGAGCGATGAGCGCCGCCGTCATGTTCGGCTTCGCCCAAGCCCTGGCTCACATGCTGCCCAACCTGACCAGCGCGGTCCCCTCCAACCTGGTGTCGATGATCCCCTACGTCGTGACCATTGTCGCGGTTGCGGGCTTTGTCGGTAAGTCCCGGGCGCCCGCCGCCGAGAACGTCCCCTACGTGAAGTGAGGGGTGGGGTCGATGCCTCTGATCGATTGGGACGCCCTGCTGGGCGTCGCCACAGACGCGATGAAGCGGGCGTACTGCCCCTACTCGGGGTTCCCGGTCGGCGCCGCCGGATTGACGGACGACGGTCGGATCGTCAGCGGCTGCAACGTCGAGAACGCCGGCTACGGGGTGACCCTGTGTGCCGAGTGCGGCATGGTCTCGGACCTGATCCGCTCCGGCGGGGGCACGCTCGTCGGTGTCGTCGCCGTCAATGGTGACGCGGTTCCCGTCTCCCCGTGCGGGAGGTGCCGCCAGCTCATCTTCGAGCACGGAGGCCCCTCCTGCCTGGTCCTCATGCCCGGCGGGGTCGCCCCCATGAGCGAGGTCCTCCCCGGTGCTTTCGGCCCCCATGACCTGGACGGGGTGGGAGCGACAAGCGCCCCGGCCTATTCCGAAACGAAAGAAGGAAACGATGGCGATCGTTGATGCCGTTGACGTCATTCGTACGAAACGCGACGGGGGAACCCTATCCCCCGAGCACATCGACTGGGTGATCGATGCCTACACCTCCGGCGTCGTCAAGGATGAGCAGATGGCCGCCCTGGCCATGGCGATCTTCCTGCGTGGAATGAACCGCGAGGAGATTGCCCGGTGGACGGATGCGATGATCCGGTCGGGGCAGCGCATGGACTTCTCCGGGATCGGCAAGCCGACCGCCGACAAGCACTCGACCGGAGGCGTGGGGGACAAGATCACCCTGCCCCTGGCGCCGCTCGTCGCGTGCTTCGGGGTAGCGGTCCCGCAGCTGTCGGGCCGAGGCCTGGGGCACACGGGCGGCACCCTGGACAAGCTGGAGTCGATCCCAGGCTGGAGGGCACAGCTGAGCAACGAGGAGATCATGACGCAGCTGGGCAGCGGATGCGGCGCGGTCATCTGCGCGGCCGGGGTCGGCCTGGCACCCGCGGACAAGAAGCTGTACGCGCTGCGCGACATCACCTCGACCGTGGAGTCCATCCCGCTGATCGCCAGCTCCATCATGAGCAAGAAGATCGCTGAGGGGACGGGCGCGCTCGTCCTGGACGTCAAGGTTGGGTCGGGTGCCTTCATGAAGGACCTGGACACCGCGCGTGAGCTCGCGCGCACCATGGTGGATTTGGGGCGCGACGCGGGCGTTGCCACGCGCGCGCTGCTGACCGACATGTCGGTGCCCCTCGGACGCAAGATCGGCAATGCTCTTGAGGTTGAGGAATCGGTTGAGGTCCTCGCGGGCGCAGGCCCCTCCGACGTCGTCGAGCTGACCTGCGAACTCGCCCGGAACATGCTGGACCTGGCGGGCGTCCACGACGCCGACGTGGAGGAGGCCCTGCGTGATGGGCGCGCCATGGACCGTTGGCGCCAGATGATCCGCGAGCAGGGCGGCGACCCGGACGCGCCGATGCCTCGTGCCGCCCACGCGCACCAGGTTCGGGCCGAGGCCGACGGAACGGTCGTCGGCATGGACGCCCTCGGCGTCGGGGTCGCGTCCTGGCGCCTGGGCGCGGGGCGCGCGGTCAAGGAGGACGCTGTCCAGGCGGGTGCCGGCATCGAGATTCATGCCAAGCCCGGCGAGAGCGTGCGAGCGGGGCAGCCGCTGCTCACCCTCTACACGGACGACGAGTGGCGCATCGAGCGAGCCGTGGAAAGCCTCGCGGGTGCGATCACGATCGCTGACGGGGGCGTCGTCGAGGATCGGGGCGTCATCTTGGACACGGTCTCCTGACGCAACCGTACGGCACGGGGAAGGAGGAATCGTGGAGAAGCGCGACGAGCAGTCGATCGAGGCCCTCAAGCTTTACTACCAGCAAGACTTGAGTCAGGCCGAGGTTGCCTCCCGCATGGGGTGCTCGCGGCCCACGGTGGCCAAGCTCCTCGCGCACGGCCACGCGCGAGGCTTCGTGACCATCGACATCCACGATCCGCGCGACGAGGCCTCCGAGCTCGCGGCGCGCCTGGAGAAGCGATATGGGCTGGCCTGCGCGCGAGTCGCACACGGGCGAGCGATGAGGGTGGAGGAGGCCATCGACCAGGTCGGGCGCGTCGGAGCTGCCCTGTTGAGCCAGCTGGTCCACGACGGCATGAGCGTCGGCATCTCCTGGGGTCGCACGATGAACTCGCTCGCCTCCCACCTGTCCAGGTCCCCGCGATCGGGAGTGCGGGTCGTCCAGCTCAAGGGAGGGACCTCCTTCTCCGAGCGCGGGACCCACGACTTCGAGGTCATGCGAGCCTTCTGCGAGGCATTCTCCGCCGAGCCCCGGTACCTGCCGCTCCCCGTCATCTTTCAGGACACGGCGACCCTGTCGATCGTGCGCCAGGACCGGGCGATCGCCAAGATCCTGGAGGAGGGGCGGGGCGTCGACGTCGCCGTCTTCACGGTCGGCGCGATGGGCCGGGAGGTCATCTCCCTGAACCTCGGGCAGCTTGAGGAGGCGGAGGTAGAGGCGCTGCTGCGCGACGCC
The DNA here is from genome assembly GCF_024584435.1 of Schaalia odontolytica. Taxonomy (GTDB): domain Bacteria; phylum Actinomycetota; class Actinomycetes; order Actinomycetales; family Actinomycetaceae; genus Pauljensenia. The sequence continues at coordinate 1,339,773 of NZ_CP102197.1, read as the reverse complement.
GTCGGCGACGTCTTTTCCCACTTCTTTACAAAGTCCGGCACCATCGCGCGTCCCCAGATCGAGCGCCGCACGGTCAGCATCCCCCTGGACGACCTGCGTGCGCGTCCCGTCCGGCTGCTCGTTGCGGGAGGGCTCGTGAAGGCCCGGGCTCTGGAGGCGGGGCTTCGCATGGGGTTGGCCACCCACCTGGTGGTCGACCAGGACCTGGCCCTCGCGCTGCTGGACGAGACGAGCGAGGAACCCTCGGAGGGGGTGGATGACGCAACGACAGGAGGATGGAACATTTGTTAAATTGCTATTGACGCATTTGTAACTCAGGGCATAGCCTTGTCACACAGGTAAAGACGCCGAGAGGAGCCCAGTTCTCCTCGACACAACGAAGGACATGACACATGCGTTCCACACCGCACATTGATCCCACCGCTCCCATCGCCGAGACCATCCTGCTCCCGGGAGACCCCCTGCGCGCGAAGTTCATCGCCGATACCTACCTGGAGGACGTCCAGCAGTTCAACGCCGTACGCAACATGCTCGGCTTCACCGGTACCTACCAGGGCACCCCCGTGTCCGTCATGGGGTCTGGCATGGGTATCCCCTCAATCTCCCTGTACGCCTATGAACTCATCCACGAGTTTGGTTGCCGGCGCCTGGTGCGCGTTGGAACGTGTGGCGCTCTGCAGCCCGACATGCACCTCTACGACGTTGTGGTCGCCCAGGGAGCCTGCACGAATTCGGCGTTCATGGACCAGTACCAGCTCCCCGGAACCTATGCTCCGATCGGCTCCTTCCGCCTCATTGACGACGTGGTGCGCCGCGCCCGCGAGGAGGGAGTCCCCTTCCACGTCGGCAACATCATGTCCTCCGACGTCTTCTACAACGCGAACCAGACTTTCAACGAGGCGTGGGCGCGGATGGGGATCCTCGCGGTCGAAATGGAAACGGCTGGACTGTATGCGACGGCCGCGCACGCCGGCGTCGAGGCCCTCGGCATGTTCACCGTCTCCGATTCCCTCGTCACCGGAGAGGCCACGGACGCCCAGTCTCGGCAGACCGCCTTCACGACGATGATGGAACTCGCCCTGCCGCTGGCAGCCCTGTGAGATTAGGAGAACGTCGTCTCATGAAGAAACGTGACGTGGCCGCGATGATCGACCACACGATCCTCAAGCCGGAAGCGACGCGCGCGGACGTGGCGCGCATCGTCGAGGAGGGGGCCGGGGCCGGAACCTTCTCGGTGTGTGTCTCTCCCTCGATGCTGCCCCTGGACGTGCCCGAGGGGCTCAAGGTTGCCTGCGTGGTCGGCTTCCCCTCGGGAGCCGTCAAGCCCGAGGTGAAGGCCTTCGAGGCGGCCCTCGCCGTCGCGGACGGTGCCGACGAGATTGACATGGTCATCAACATTGAGCTGGTCAAGGATGGACGGCTTGCTGACCTGGAGGGGGAGATTGCCGCCGTTCGCCGGGTCGTTCCCTCCCCCCGCGTCCTCAAGGTCATTATCGAGTCTGCGGCCCTCACCGACGATGAGATCGTCGCTGCCTGCCGGGCGTCGATGGCGGCTGGCGCCGACTTCGTCAAGACGTCGACGGGTTTCCACCCCGCCGGAGGCGCGTCGACGCACGCGGTTGCCCTCATGCGTGCCACCGTCGGCGATTCCCTGGGTGTGAAAGCATCTGGAGGAATCCGCGACGCCGAAACGGCGCTCGCCATGATCGAGGCCGGCGCTTCCCGTCTGGGGGTCTCGGCAACCAACGCCATTCTGGCAGGACTGGAGGAATGAGAACACATGGACGTTTTCGATCGCGCCCGCCGTTGGGCAGACCACGACCCGGATCCGGCGACGGCCTCGTCCCTGAAGGGGGATGTTGAGGCCGCGCGTGCCGGCGACGAGGAGGCTCTGGCGCGCGTGCGCGCCGCCATGAACGGCCCTCTCGAATTCGGTACCGCCGGGCTGCGCGGCGTCGTCGGCCCCGGCGAATCCCGCATGAACCTGGCCGTCGTCATCCGCGCGACCGCAGGCCTGTGTGAGGTCGTCAAGCGCCACGCGACGGGCACGCCCACGCTGGTCGTCGGGTGCGACGCCCGCTACGGTTCCTCCAAGTTCGCCACGGCCGCGTGCCGCGTCGCTTCGGCAGCCGGCGTGCGGGTCCTCGCCCTGCCCCAGGCCAACCCGACTCCGCTCACTTCCTTTGCGGTGCGCCACTTCGGCGCCGACGCGGGAGTCATGGTGACGGCCTCGCATAACCCCGCACCCGACAACGGGTACAAGGTCTACCTGGGAGGCAGCGTCGTCACCGGCGACGGCCAGGGCGTCCAGATCGTGCCGCCCTTCGACGCCGAGATCGCCGACGCCATCAAGGCCACCCCGCCGGCCGACCAGGTTCCGATGAACGACGACCTCGTCGAGGCCGTTGACCCCCGCGACGAGTACGTGGCCTCCGCAGTCGCGCTGGCCTCCGGTGAGATCGCAGCACGGCAGGACCTGCGCATCGTCCTGACCGCCATGCACGGCGTGGGCGCGTCGCTGACGTCGCGCGTCCTGGCCGAGGCCGGGTTCACGAACGTCTCGCTTGTGGCAGCCCAGGCCGAACCGGACCCGGACTTCCCGACCGTGCCCTTCCCCAACCCGGAGGAGGCCGGCGCCCTCGACATGGCGATCGAGCAGGCGCGAAGCGAGGGAGCTGACCTCATCATCGCGGTCGACCCCGACGCGGATCGCTGCGCTCTCGCCGTGCCGGACCCCGCCTCGCCGACGGGGTGGACCCCGCTCAGCGGAGACCAGATTGGCTGCCTGCTGGGAGAGTTCCTGGCCTCGCGCGGGGTGCGCGGGTCGCTCGCGAACTCAATCGTGTCCTCGCGTCTGCTGGGTCGGATCGCACGCGCTCACGGGCTGGTCCACCACACGACCCTCACCGGTTTCAAGTGGATCGCTCGCGCGCCGCAGCTGGCCTTCGGATACGAGGAGGCCATCGGCTTTTGTCCGAATCCGTCGGTCGCCCGCGACAAGGACGGCATCGCCTCTTCCGTCGTGGCCGCGTCGTTGTTCGCTTCCTTGAAGGCGCAGGGGCGCAGCGCGTGGGACGAGCTGGATCGGCTGGCGCGCCTCCACGGCCTGCACGTGACCGGTCCTTTGACCTTCCGGGTCGAACAGATCGAACAGATCGCCCAGGGAATGGCGCGCCTGCGCGCCCAGCCGCCGACCGAGCTGGCGGGTTCTCCGGTCGTTGAGGTTTCGGACCTGTCGGAGGGATACCAGGGACTGCCCCCCACGGACGGCGTCCTGGTGCTCACCCGCGACGGTGACCGCGTCATCGCCCGTCCCTCGGGCACGGAGCCGAAACTCAAGTGCTACCTGGAGGTTATCCTCCCGGTACCCGAGGGCGGGCCGGTTCCGTGGGAGGAAGCACGCGAGCGCCTGGAGCGCATCAAGCGGGAGTTTGGTCAGATCATCGGACTGTGATGGCGGCGGGGTGTTCGTCGGCGCTTCTTCTGCGGAGGCCTGCGCAGCGAAATAGCTAACGCTATACTTGCGTATATGGCAACTCATGCAGAAACGTCGGCGAACACCCTGCCTTTCGCCGACCGGCCCGTCGAGCGGGCTCCCGGCCACTGGGTGCTCGCCCGCGCCGGAAAGAAGGTCCTGCGTCCCGGTGGACTCGCACTCAGCACCTGGGCACTCAAGCGCGCCGGCATACCCGGCGCCCACGTCGTCGAATTCGCCCCCGGATTGGGTGTGACAGCCGGCGCGATCATCGGGGTTGGTCCCGCCTCCTACGTCGGAGTAGAGCGGGACCCGGATGCCTGCGCGCGCGTCAATGCCATCGCATCGGGGGTTGGCCGCTGCGTCAACGCGGATGCCGCCGAGACAGGTCTGGCCGACCAGAGCGCGGACGTCGTGGTCGGCGAGGCGATGCTCAGCATGCAGGGAGAGAAAGCCAAGCGCGCCATCGTCGGCGAGGCGGCCCGCATCCTGCGCCCCGGCGGACGCTACGTGATCCACGAGCTGGCGATGACGCCCACCACCATCGACGAGAAGGTGGCGACCGAGATTCGCCGTGCCCTCGCTCGGGCAATCAACGTCAACGCCAGGCCCCTGACGGTGGCCCAGTGGCGTGCCTGCCTGGAGGAGGCCGGCCTGGTCGTGGAGGAGACGCGCACGGCTCCCATGGCCCTGCTTCGGCCCGGCCGTGTGATCGCCGACGAGGGACTGCGGGGCGCCCTGCGCATCCTCCGCAACGTCGCGCGGGACAAGGAGCTGCGCGGACGCGTCATGACGATGGCGCGCACCTTCAACAAGTACAACCACAACCTGTGCGGCGTTGCTATCGTCGCGCGCAAACCCAAGGAGGATCAATGAGCCTGTCGCCCGAATCGAACACCGAGGTTCCCACGCCCATCATGACGGACCTGCAAGACATCGCCTCGATGATTCAGGTCAACGAGGGGGCCACGGTCTCGCGCACGGTCATGCACGCCGAGGGCGTCCGGCTGGTCCTATTCAGCTTCGACACGGGCGAGCTTCTCAGCGAGCACACGGCCGCGATGCCCGCCATCTTGCACGCGCTCGAAGGCTCTCTCGAGATCGAGGCGGACGGGCGGAGCGTCGTCCTGAAGCCGGGCGATGTCATTCACTTTGGGACGAGGCTGCCGCACGCGGTGCGCGCCCTCGAACCGTCCAAGTTGGCCCTGTATATGCTCGATCGGCGCGAGCGTCCCAAGGCCTGAACTCGCTCGCATCAGGCGTCCCGGCCCCGCGGAAACCGAGGCCGGGACGCGGCTTTGACGGCCCCGGGTCTATCCCCATCCGGGGCGAAGGGCGAAAGAGTCGATGGAGAGAGAATCCGTCAGCAAGTTGCCCGCGAGGTACGGCGCGAGGTCCGCGGTGGACAGGACGGTCTGCTCCTGCCCGCCGTCCCACGGGTGCCTCGTCAGGGTGACGCGCAGATCCTGCGGGGAGGTCGTCAAGGCATAGACGCCGCGCTCGGTGACCTGGAAGACGGTGCGTTCCTCGCCCTGTTGAGTCCCGATCGAACCGACGTACCGGCCGACCGCGGTGTCGATGTTGACGGTGTAGACGTCACCTCGCGCGCTCACGAAACGGTACTCTCTACCCACGAGGATCCCCTGGGAGAGGTGAACCTCGCGAGACCTCGAGAGGTCGATGGGATCGCCCTCGCTCGTGGTGACGGGCGTGATCGTCCTGGTTCCCGTCGACAGGTCCCACGACTGGAGAACGAGGCGGCCGTCAGCGGGATCCAACCCGTTCTCACGCGACGCATCGGGGTGGGTGCGCGCCAGCGTGGGAATGACGACGGAGGAGCCATCGCAAGCGAACATCTGCTGCCCCGACTCGAGCGTCTCATCCCTCTGGGAGACGCCCACGACGGTGGGCAGATCCCCGTCGTGACCGGAGAGCTCAACCAGCAGGTCGAAGCTGTCGGGCATCGGATCGAACGGATGCGCCGAGGCGTACGCCTCGGCGGCCGACGCCTCCAGGTCGGTCGAGTGCTGCGTCTCGGTGAGAGACATGATCCGGTCGCCGCACTGGCCGTTGTTCTGAAAGAGCCCGATGTTGTTGGTGCGGGTTGAGGACCCATCGGGGGCGACCGTGTAGAGAGGTTGGTTCGCCGAGTCCACGTAGAAGGCCGCGGTGCCCCCGTTGGAGAGCGGGTAGCGTCCGATCTCGTACTGTTGCCTGGCGTCGCGCGGCGTGCGAGTCGTCCCGGAATCGGTGGAGACATACTCGTCGGCTGCCGATGCGAAGAAGGCGCCGGCGGGCGTCCACTGGACGATCGAGCCGCGTATGCCGCCGGTGGACGCGATGCTTCCCGTCCCGTCCTCGGCAAGAAAAGCGGTGTACCCGCGGCTCGGTCGCGGGACGCCCCCCGAGAGCACTGAGGCGTTGCTCAAACGCACGGCGATGACCGAGTCGGCGCTGGTGAGGGAGGCAACGGCGACGTCGTGAAGGCCCGCGTGGGAGGAGCAGGAGGAGGCGCAGGCGAGTAAGGCGAGTAAGGCGCAGGTGGCGATCCTCTTCATCTCCGGCTCCCTCGACGCGACGACAGGCGACGTCGCCTGTCGTCAGTCTATTCGCCTATTCCGACGCGGTCAACGATGCGGGCCGTGCTCGCGCAGCGCCGACCTGGCCGCCGCCCGGGCCACCAGCCACAGGCCGACCTCGACGATGACGCCCGAGGCGACGAAGACCACCACGACGGAGGTGCGCGCATCCATCAGCGTCGTTGCCGCCAGGGCGATTCCGTGTGCGGTTCCCAGGACGCCCCCACCGAAGAGGATTGGCCACGATGCTCGGTGGGCGCGTTCCCACTCGCATGATCCTGGCGTAATCCCGTCAAGCCTCAAGCCCAGAGGCGGCCGACACGCGCCTGCGCGCGCGGTCAGGCCCGAGGCGAAGAGATAGATGCCGCCGACGGTGAGGAGGGCGGAGAAGAGAACGAAGAGGACGATGAGTCCGGCGAACACGACAACCCCCGGGGAAAGAAACGTTGAGCGGCCGTGTCGCGCCCAGGGGGCGGGCCGCCCATCCATTCTACCGACGAGCCCGCGGGGGGCGAGGCGGGTGCTGGGCGAGCCTGGTCTCCTCCTTAGAAGTAGCAGGCCATGGGGCCCTTCGGGCCGGGAACGACCGTCACGGGAGTGTCGAAGATGTCGGTCAAAACCTCGTCCGTCATGATCTGGCTTGGGGGACCCACGTAGGCAACCGCGCCATCCTTGAGCGCGCATATCTGGGAGGCGTAACGCGCCGCGAAGTTGATGTCGTGTAAGACGATGACGATCGTGCGGGCGAACTCGCGGGCCGCGCGCTCCAGCATGGTCATCATCTCGACGCTGCGCGCGATGTCGAGGTTGTTGAGGGGCTCATCCAACAGGACGTACTCGGTCTCCTGGGTGAGGACCATGGCGACGTACGCCCGCTGACGCTGTCCGCCGGAGAGCTGATCCAGGTAGCGCCCCTGGAGGTCCCCCAGGTTAAGGAAGCCGATGTAGCGGTCGATGATCTCCTCGTCCTGGGGGGTCAGGCGCCCGCGGGTGTGAGGAAAACGGCCGAAGCTGACCAGCTGACGGACCGTTAGGCGGGAAATGTAGTGGTTCTCCTGGCGCAGGATGGACAGCGTGCGCGCCAGCTCCGCCGACTTTGTCGTCGCGACGTTCAGGCCACCGACCTCGATCACTCCCTCGTCGATGTCCAGGAGGCGACCGATCATCGTCAGAAGAGTCGACTTGCCCGCACCGTTGGGGCCCACCAGCGCCGTGATTCCTCCGGTGGGAATGGTCAGGGAGATCGACCCGATGCGGACCGACGGCGAGTATTGCTTGACGACGGAATCGATGGAGATCACAGGCGTCCCTTCCGCAGGATGGTGATAATGAAAGCGAGACCGCCGACGAACTCGATGATGATCGAGACAACACCCTGCGTGTTAAAGACGTGATTCATGAAGAAGTACGCACTCGACAGGATCGCGATACCCAGCGCCGTGGACATTGCGAAGAGGTAGCGGTGGTCGTGGGTGGAGGAGAACTGGTAGGCGAGTGTCGCCACGAGGAAGCCCAGGAAGGTCATCGGTCCGACGAGCGCCGTCGAGGTCGCCATGAGGATCGAGACCAGCACGAGGACGAGCACGGACGTGCGTCGGTGGTTCATGCCCAGGTTGGTGGCCGTTTCGCGGCCGAGCGACAGCACCGACAGCTGGCGCGTAAGCAACACGAGGGCGATGGCCGCGGCCGCGACGAGGGGAATCGCGATGGGGAAATACTCCTTCTGGGCGTTCGCGATCGACCCGAAGAGGCGCGCGGTGAGCACGTCAAACTCGGAGGGTGTGAGCAGCCTCTGCATGAAGGTGGAGACCGACCCGAGGCCAGCTCCCAGCATGACGCCGATCAGGAGCATCGCGTGCATGGATGCCCGTTGCGAGGTGAGCAGCCACGAGTAGAGCACGAGCGTGAGGACGATCATGAGCGCGAGCTGGCCGACGAAGTTGCCGACCGTCGCGGAGGCGTTGAGGCCGGCGACGCCCAGGAAGAAGATCGTGGAGGTGTGGATCGCCCGGTACAGGGACTCAAATCCGAGGATCGAGGGCGTGATGATGCGGTTGTTCGCCACCGTCTGGAACGCGACCGTCGCCATGCCCTGGCACGTGGCGACCAGACCGATTGCCAGGACCGCGAAGGCGCGCCTGCGCGCCAGGCGCCAGAAGACGGGGGTGGCGAACTGGGCGGGGTTCTTCCACACGAGCAGGCCGACGCAGGCCAGGACCGCGATGGCGCAGACGACCCCGAAGACGAGCCACCAGCGGCGCCGGGTGGACGCAGACGTGAAGGCGCTGGTGCGTCGGGTGGGGCGCTTCGCGCGCGCGGACGAGGCCGGGGCGGGGGCCGGGGAGGCGGCCTCACGTTGCGCGGGGGAGGTCAGGACTCTCATAGGACGGCTCCCTTCTTGGCCTGGCGCAGCACGAGCGCGATGAAGACGAACGCGCCAAGGACGCCCAAGATGACCGAGACCGGCATCTCGAAGGGGGAGATAATCGTGCGTGCGAGGAGGTCCGTGACCGTCACGAGGGAGATACCCGCCAGGCACACCCACGGCAGGTTCGTCCGCAGGTTGTCGCCCATGGACATGGACACGAGGTTGGGGACGATCAGCCCCAGGAAGGGCAGCGAGCCGACGACGACGGTGACGACGCCGGTCGCCACGGCCACGAGCCCCGTCGCGATGAGGATCATGCGGTGGTAGTTGACCCCGAGGGAGATGGCAATGTCCTCGCCGAGGGAGACGGCCGTCAGGCGGTCGGCCATGATGAAGACGATCGCCACGACGATGGCGACGATCCACAGGACCTCGTACTGACCCTCGTAGACGGAAGTGAAGGACCCCTGAAACCACACGGACACGCTCTGCAGCGTGTTGGTTTCCAGCGCGACGAACGTCGAGACTGCGGACACCACGGCGCCCAGCATCATGCCCATGATCGGGACGAGCAGGGAGGACCGAAGCGAGACTCGTCGCAGGAGCGCGAAGAAGACCATGGTGCCGACGAAGGCGAAGGAGATGGCGCAGGCCATGCGCACCAGGATCGGGGCTCCGGGCCACGCGATCATGATTGCGAGGAGGCCGAGTCCCGCCCACTCGGTCGTGCCCGTCGTGGAGGGCTCGGCGAAGCGGTTCTGGGTGACCAGCTGCATGACGATACCGCTCATCGACATCGCGGCACCCGAAAGGACGAGCGCGATCGTGCGGGGGACGCGCACTGCGAGGAAGATCTTCCAGCCGTCGTCCTGGGAGAGGATCGAGTACTCGCCGGTGGACAGTGACAGGACGAGGAGCGCAGCCACGGCGAGCGTGGCCAGGGCCAGCGCCAGGGGGCGGCGCTTCGACGTGGTCGGGGCGCCTTCACGCTCGATGGTTGGGTCCTTCGGGAGGGCGGTGGTGGGGGAGTGAGTCATGAGGGGTGGCGTGCGGGTGGCGCCCGGGGAGGCGCCACCCGCACCGAGGGGTCAGAGGGTCACTTCTTTGCGGCTTCGAAGGAATCGGCGATCGAGTTGAAGATCTTCGTGTAGGTGATGATCGACTCGTTCGTGTACGTATCGTTCGGCGCGTAGACGACCTGGTTCTTCTGGAGGGCGGTGACGCCGCTAAGGACGGTGTTGCCCGAGATGACGGTCTCGGCGGGGGTGTTCGATCCGTCCTTGGTGATCGCGGCATCTCGGTCCAGAACAAAGATCCACGCGGGGTTGGCCTCGGCGATTGCCTCGACGGAAATGTCGTCACCCGTGTGAGAATCGGTGGATCCCTCTACCTCTAGCGCGGGCTTGAGGCCGAGGATGTCGAAGACGGGCCCCCACGTGCGGCCCTTCGAGGGTGCGACGTATCCGATGTTGCCGCCCGAGACGTCAACCGCCATGACCGTCGAGGAGCCGTCGTAGGCCTTCTTCGCACGCTCGATGGAGGCGTTGAAATCGTCGACCAGTTTCTGGGCCTCGGCCTGCTTGTTGAAGATCGTGCCCAGATCGGTGACCTGCCTGATGAGCTCCTCGTTGAAGGGCATTCCGTCGCGCGGCTCAAGGTTGATCATCGGCACGTTTGGTGCGAGCTCCTTGATCTGCGCGTCGAACTTGGTGAAGCGCTGACCCGAGATGATCAGGTCGGGCTCGGCCGCAACGAGCGCCTCCAGGTTCGGGTCGCGGTGCATGCCTACGTCGGCGACATCGTCACCGTTGAACGCGGTGACGGTCGTGGGGATCAGCTTCTTGGGTGCGGCGACGAGCGGCACGTTCCACTGCTGGAGGACCTCGAAGGTGCGGTTATCCAGCGACGCCGCCCGAGTGACGGGCAGCTTGATCTCGACGGTGCCGTCGTTCGACTCGATGGACACCGACGATGCCTGGGAGGCGTCGGCGGAGGCGGGCGCGGAGGACTGCGTGGCGGGGGTTGTCGTGCCCGAGGAGCAGGCGGCGAGGCCGAGCGCGGCGATGGCGGCAATAGCGGCCAGGGAGGTATTCGTGCGAGACATTCTTCTCCGTAAATGCTGGGAAAACTGCGGTGATGCTAGTGGATAGAAAGGTAGGCTTACCTAACTATCGAAACTAACCTTAGCGACAGATTCCTACCGCGTCAGCACATGTGAACAGAGTTACCCCGGTCCTCGACCAGGCCAGCAACGGCCTCGTCGAGTTCGGCAACCCAATCCGCGCCCGATACGTCGGAGGGCATGCGCCAATCCCCGCGCGGGGACAGGGAGCCCCCGGCCATGACCTTCGGGCCGTTGGGCAGGGCGCTGCGCTTGAACTGCTGGCTGAAGAAACGCCACAGGAACAGGCGCTCCCACTTGACGATTTCTTCGAGCGAGTACGCGACCTTGTCCTCCTCGGGGAAGCCGACCGGCCAGTCGCCCACGGAAGCGTCCGACCAGGCCTTCTCCGCCAAGAACGCGATCTTCGAGGGACGTGCCCCGCGGCGCAGCACGTGGTACAGCGTGAAGTCCTGCAGGTTGTAGGGGCCGATCTTGTCCTGTGTGGACTGCATCTTCTCGCCGGGCTTGGCTGGAACCAGCTCGGGAGAGATCTCCGTGTTGAGGATCGACAGGAGCACCTCGCCGACGTGGTCGTCGAACTGCTTGGAGGCCACGACCCAGCGGATCAGGTGCTGCATGAGGGTCTTGGGCACGCCCGTATTGACCGCGTAGTGGCTCATCTGGTCGCCCACGCCGTACGTGCACCAGCCCAGCGCCAACTCGGACAGGTCGCCCGTGCCGACAACGATGCCGCCCAGGTGGTTGGCCAGGCGGAACAGGTAGTCGGTGCGCAAGCCGGCCTGAACGTTTTCGAAGGTCACGTCGTAGGTGGCCTCGCCCTCCCCGTAGGGGTGTCCGATGTCGGCCAGCATCTGCGTGGCCGCCGGGCGGATGTCGATCTCCTGGAAGGACGTGCCCAGGTAGCGGCACAGCAGGGTCGCGTTCCTCTTGGTGCGCTCGGAGGTGGCGAATCCGGGCAGCGTGTAGCACAGGATGTCCGTGCGCGGACGGCCCAGCAGGTCCATCGCGCGGGAGGCCACAACCAGCGCGTGGGTCGAGTCCAGGCCGCCGGACACTCCGATGACGATCTTCGGGTTTCCGATCGCGCGCAGGCGCTGGACCAGGCCCGCGACCTGAATGTTGTAGGCCTCGTAGCAGTCCTGCTCCAGGCGGGTCGGATCATTGGGGACGAAGGGGAAGCGGTTCACCGCTCGCTCCAGGCCCAGGTCCGTGCGCGGCGGGTTGAGCGTGAATTCGACCTCCTGGGGGGCCATGCGCTCGTCGCCCGCAAAGTAGCGCTGGGCGTTGTCCGTGAAGGAGTTCTGCCGCTTGCGCTCGGTGCGCAGGCGCTCGAGGTCCACGTCGGCGATCGTCATGTGCGCACCCTCCTGGAAGCGTTCGCCGATGGCCAGGCGGTCCCCGGCCTCGTAGATCATGGTCTCCCCGTCCCACGCCAGGTCCGTGCTGGACTCGCCCATGCCGGCCGCCGTGTACACGTAGGCGGCCGAACATCGTGCGGACACCGAGCGCACCATGAGTTCTCGGTCAGCTCCCCGTCCCACGGTGATCGGGGAAGCCGACAAGTTCGCCAGGACGGTCGCGCCCGCGAGCGCCAGCTCGGTGGCCGGGGTGACGGGCACCCACATGTCCTCGCAGATCTCGATGCCGACGCTCAGGCCGGGCACGTCGGCTGCGGACAGGAGGACCTGGCCGAAGGGGACCCACACGGGGGCGCCGCTGAACTCCTCAATGCCGCCCCAGGGGACCTCGATGCGCTCTCGCGCGCGCGCAGGCGCGGTCACGAAGTAGCGCTTCTCGTAGAACTCCCGATAGTTGGGCAGGTGTGACTTGGGAATGATCGCGAGGACGCGCCCGCGGTGGATGGCGACCGCGCAGTTGTACAGGGCGTTGTCCTTGCGCAGGGGGGCGCCGACGACGAGGAGGGGGAGCAGGTCTGTGCTTGCCTCGACGATCGACGCCAGGGCCTTCTCGACGTTGTCGAGGAGGACGTCCTGCAGGAGCAGGTCGTCGATTGAATAGCCGGAGACGCACAGCTCGGGGAAGACGGCTACGGCGACCCCGCGCGCGTCAAGCTGGCGTGCGGCGTCAATGATCTCGCGCGCGTTGTCGGCGGGGCGGGCCGGGTGGACCGGCAGGGTGACGGCGGCGACGCGAGCAAAGCCCTGGTCATAGAGGGAATGGAAGTTCATGGTTCTCCTTTGGTATTGGGCTATTCTTGCGCACTGCGCGCGGTCGCGCTCTGCGTCGGGGGTGTCACCCCCGCGCGGGTGGGCCTGCGCAGGGGAGGGTCGAGGACGAAGGCGGTGTCGTCGACGCCGGGGACGAGGCGGTAGAGGGCGGCGGGCCGACCGGCTCCCTCGCGGACGGTGCCCCCGGTTGCTTCGATGAAGGAAGCGGTCTTGGTGGCCTTGCGATGGAAGTTGCGCGGATCGAGGGCGCTGCCCCAGATCGCCTCGTAGGTCTCGCGCAGCTGCGTGATGGTGAACTCGGGGCCGCAGAAGGATGTGGCCAGCGGTGAGTACTCGATCTTTGAGCGTGCGCGCTCAACCCCGTCGGCGAGGATGCTCGCGTGATCGAAGGCGAGGGGTGAGGTGGGAGCAAGGAGGGCGTCGACGGGATGCCAGAGGGCTCCCGCGGCATCACCGCCCGAGCGGGCTGGTGAGAACGAGGGGGCGAGGAGGAGGTAGGCGACGGAGAGGACGGGCCCGCGCGGGTCGCGGCCTTCCGGTCCGTAGGAACGCAGCTGCTCGAGATGCCCGGGGGGAGTGATGCCTGTTTCTTCCTCAAGCTCGCGTGCTGCCGCCTCCTCGGTCTGCTCGCCGTCGCGCAGAAAGCCGCCGGGGAGCGCCAAGTGATCCTTGAAAGGCTCAATTCCGCGCCGCACGACGAGAGCGTGGAGCGTGTGGTCAATGACGGTCAGAGCGACGATGTCGACCGCGATCGGGAATGTCAAGGGCAGGGTCATGGAGCAAGCCTAACGCATTTGTGTCGAGTTGACATTAAATCCGGTCATGAGTTATCGTCAGGGTGACATAAACAAGTGGGAGACCACCCTACCAAGGAGCAGACATGGGAACCCTTCACCACCACCCCTTCCTCATCCACTACCAGGGCGGAGCCGGCGACCACGTCGTCCAGATCCGCGCCGGACGCACCGTCCGATCCGGGGTCGGCCAGTCCTTCTGGCTGCGAGCCGGGCGCTGCGCGCTCGCGGAGGTCCCCACCGCCAACCGCGCCCACAGCTTCCTCGTCCAGACGACCACCGCCGACCAACAGAACATCAACGCGCAGGTTTCGATCACCTACCACATCGAAGACGCCGAGGCGGCCGCCGCGCACTACGACTTCGGCCTGTACCCGCGCGAAGCGGGAGCGGACGCTCAGGGGCTGTGGCAGATCGACGAGACCGTCACCCGAATCGCGTTCTCAGCCCTGGCCTCGGCAATCGGAGAGATGACGCTCGCCGATGCAATTGGCGGCTCACTGGAGCGGGTCGCTCGCGTGCTCGCCCAGGCCTTCGCTGCGGATGATCAGCTGCGGGCCACCGGCGTTGCCGTCGTCGATGCGCGCTTGCTGAGCCTGCGCCCGGACGAGGGGGTTGAATCCTCCCTACGTGCCCCTCTCCTCGAACAGCTCCAGGCCGAGGCCGACCGCGCTCTTTACGAGCGCCGGGCGCTCGCGGTCGAACGCGAGTCCCAGATCTCCGAAAACGAGATGCAGTCCAAGCTCGACCTGGCGCGCAAGCGCGCCGACCTGGTCGACCAGGAAGGGCATAACGCCCGGCGCGAGGCCGAAGAGAAGGCCGCCGCGGACGCGATTGAGGTCGAAGCGGAAGCGCGCCGTATCACCGAAAAAGCTAAGGCCTACGAGATCGACTGGAACACTGCTGGCCGTGCCAGGATCGCGAACGACGCCGCATACATCCAGGCGCTCGCGGCAGCCGGGCCCGAAGTGGCCCGCGCCCTCGCCCTCAAGGAAATGGCGAAGAACATGCCGTCCTTCGGGAACATCACCATCACCGCCGACGTGCTCAGCGACCTCGTCGCGGCCTTCACCGGCTCCGCGAAGGCGGGTCAGTAGACATGCGCCGCCGTGCCGTCATCGTCCGACGCCCCACCGAGTTCGACGAGCTCATGGACCGCTATTCCACGCGCGGCCAGGTCGAATTCGTCCTGCGCTCGCGCGGACGCACCCTCGCCTCCGTCGAGCGCGCACATGAGGCGCACGTGGCCGCCCTGGCTCGCGTGCGGGCAGGAATACCGCAGGGGTGGGCGAGCGCCGACGTGGAGCGCGACTCCCTGTCGCGCTTCCTCTTCGCTCCCGAGGACGTCATCGTCGTCGTGGGCCCCGACGGTCTGGTCGCCAACGTCGCCAAGTACGCGGGCAACCAGGCCGTGGTCGGCATCAACTCGGTGCCCCAATCGAACGCCGGCGTGCTCGTCCGATGCACTCCCGACCAGGGGGTCGCGGCCCTCGGGCGTATCGACGCGGGCGCCGACCTGCGGGTGGACCAGCTGACGATGGTGCGGGCGACCGCCGACGACTCTCGCACGCTCACCGCCCTCAACGAAGTGTTCATTGGGCATCCGAGCCACCAGAGCGCCCGTTACGAGCTGGCCCTTGGGGCCGCCGTCGAGCGGCAGTCCTCCTCGGGCGTCGTTGTCTCGACTGGGACCGGGGCGACCGGGTGGGGAGCGTCCCTCAAACGTGGCCGCCACATGGGAGAGTTGCCCGCGCCGACCTCACGCTGCCTCGCGTGGTTCGTGCGCGAGGCGTGGCCCTCGCCCTTCACCGGCGTCGAGTACACCGAGGGCATCCTGGATGAGGGCGAAGATCTCGGCCTCGTCGTTGCCTCCGAATCCCTCG
Source organism: Schaalia odontolytica (assembly GCF_024584435.1). Taxonomy (GTDB): domain Bacteria; phylum Actinomycetota; class Actinomycetes; order Actinomycetales; family Actinomycetaceae; genus Pauljensenia. The sequence goes on along the minus strand of NZ_CP102197.1, from coordinate 1,324,360 downwards.
TGTTGTTCGGCGATGGCATGGAGTCCGACCGCCTCACCCTCACGTGGGGCCAAAGCGTGCGGATTTCGCGCGCCCCGCGCGCCCTGGCCCTCGTCGATCCCGCGGGGCTCGCATAGGGGTGTTCCTGTTCCCATTCCAGTCAAATTTTGTTTGTAACACGAGGGACTCCAGCGGCCCACAGTGGACACAGCGTGTCTACCTGTGTAGTATGGAGATCGGTAACGGGGCGATTGCTCAGAGTGCCACATCGAAGACCCACGCCCTTGTGGCGTGGGTTTCCGTCTATCTAGCAGAAGAGGCCAGATGCTGGTTGCTTATCTTGACGAGGTCGCCGAGGCGGGAGCGTTTGTTAGTAAGGGGCATAAGAACTACAACGGGTCGCCGGCTTTCGGCTACGCTGGCTTCGTAATCTCGAGTGATCAGGTGCGAGCGATGTCGCAATGCTTCACTGAGAAGAAAAGGAGACTCTTCGCCCACCTGATCCCGTCGAATGCGACGGGAGGGACCTGGGAGAGGAAGGGATCGGATATCTTCACCCCAGTGGCGTGGGAAAGCTATCGGCGCCCGATCGAAGGCTTTCGAGAGCTCGTGCGTTTTCTCTGCTCCCGTGGGGGACGTTTGTTTTTCTACGGGGAAGAGAAGCCGCTGGGCACTGCTACGGAACGGTGGGGGAAAGACTCTCGGGCCCAAAAGCAGGGGCTCCTTGAGTTTAAGTGGAAATGCCTTTATCAAGCTCTCAACAGACTGTGCACGTTCGCGGAGAGTCAGGATGAAGACCTGATCGTCATCATGGACACCGAGAACGAGAAAGAACGTGTCGTTCAAGTGCAGAACTCGTATGCCCATGTTTTTAACCGCACAGCAGATCCTGACCATGGTGAAATGCGACGGCTTATCGAATCAACAATGCATGTCGATTCGAAGCTCAGTGCAAACGTTCAATTTGCCGACTGGGTCGCGGCGGCCGTGCGGCGCGCCTTCGAATACCAGCTCCTTGAAGGCAGTTCGTTCGACTGGGTTCCAACAGCCTTCGAGGAGCTGATGCGGAGGAAACCGACGATCGAGTCAAAACTGTACCTGTCGCACTCCCGGGGAGGGGTTCGGAACCTCCATAACTCCGACATCTTCGCAAGAGAGCGTCCCGCGCTCGCGATGTCGATCAGCCAGAGATTAAGCCCTGAGGAGAAGGAGCGGATGGAAGTGGCGAGGGCTGGAATGCTCACGGTGGCGCGCGCAAGTGGGCTATAACGCAGCGTCCTACCTGCTTGCGATGCGGATAGGAAAACAAGCTATCCGCATGTGCACAACCTATCCGTATAGGTACAACCTATCCGCGTGAGTGACTGCCCGTGCGCCGCAACACCTACGCAGACACGACACCCCGCGCGTGCAACTCGGCCATGACCTGGTCGAACGTGTGGGCGACAGGCTCGCGGATAATCATGTCCGCGTGCGCATCGGCCGAGGTGGGGGTCGCGTTCATGAGCACCAGGTGGTCCCCGGAGAAATAGTCGATGAGGCCCGCCGCTGGATACACCACGAGGGACGTCCCGGCCACGATGAGAACGGACGCCCGAGAAATAGCGGTGACGGCGGCCTCGATGACGCCCTGGTCGAGGGCCTCGCCGTACATGACGATATCCGGGCGCAGATGGGAACCGCATGACGGGCACGAAGGGACGGGGTCGGTGCTGGAACGGAGAGACTCACCCAGCGGCTGGACGGCTCCGCATCCCGGGCACACGAGCCGCTCCCAGTTGCCGTGCAGCTCCCACACGGCGCGCGACCCGGCCCGCTGGTGCAGGCCGTCGATGTTCTGCGTGATGACAGCGTCCAGGCGACCCGCGGCCTCCAGAGACGCCAGGGCCCTGTGTGCGCCGTTGGGCTCCACCGGGCGGTACACCTCGTCAAACCACTGCCAGTACGCCTCGGGGTGGCGGCTGAAGAAGTCGATGCTCAGCACCGTTTCAAGGGGAATCTCGCGCTCCTGAAAGTAGAAGCCGTTCGCCCCTCGAAAATCGGGGATTCCCGACTCCGTGGACACGCCCGCGCCGCCGAAAAACACGGTGGAGGGCGAATCAGCGATCCAATCCGCCAGGGTCGAAACGTCGCCGTTCATGAGGGCCTCCTTGCTCGTGCTCCCTTCCCAGGATACGCGTCAGGCCGGGGCCCCGTGGGAACCCCGGCCTTGTAGGCGAACGACTCAGGCGAAGGTCAGCGCCTGGCGTGCGATCGCCAGCTCCTCGTTGGTGGGGAAGACGACCAGCGTCACGGTCGAATCCGGCGTCGAGACGATGCGCGGCTCGCCGCTGCGTACCTTGTTCGCTTCCACGTCGATCTTGACGCCGAAGGGTGCGAGGGCCTCGGCCAGCTCGCGGCGCACGTCGCTGTCGTTCTCGCCGATGCCGGCGGTGAAGGTGATGACGTCCAGTCCGCCCAGCTCAGCGGTGTAGGAGCCCACGTACTTCAGCAGGCGGTTGACGTAGACGTCCATCGCGGTACGGGCGCGCTGCTGGTTCTCGGGATCTTCGTCGTTGTGGATCATTGCCCACACGGAGCGCATGTCGGACTCGCCGGTCATGCCCTTCATGCCGGACTTCTTGTTGAAAAGCGTGTCGACCTCGTCGACGCTCATGCCCGCCACGCGCTGGAGGTGGAACACCACGGCCGGGTCAATGTCGCCCGTGCGCGTGCCCATCATCAGCCCCTCGAGGGGGGTCAGGCCCATGGACGTGTCAATCGGGTGGCCGTTCTTGACCGCGGACACGGAGGCGCCGTTGCCCAGGTGCAGGACGATCTGCTTGAGATCGTCGCGCCCGAGCATCGTGGAGATTTCCTGTGAGACAAACTGGTGGGAGGTGCCGTGCGCGCCGTAGCGACGCACCGAGTACTTCTTGGCCGTCTCGGTCTCGAGGGCGTACAGCGCGGAGCGGTCGGGGAGCTGCTGGAAGAACGCCGTGTCGAAAACGGCGACGTGCGGGACGTCGGGCATGAGCTCGCGCGCCACGTCGATGCCCTTGAGGTGGGCGGGATTATGCAGGGGAGCGAGCGGACACAGCTCCTCAATGAGGTCGCGAACCTCGTCCGTGATTAGCGCCGGGCCGTCGAAGTGACAGCCGCCCTGAACGATGCGGTGGCCGACGGCGACGATGCCCGCTTCGGCCAGGGTCGGGCCCTCCGCGTCGAAGAGGCGCAGGACCTCGCGCATTCCGACGGTGTGATCCGCAATGGGGATCTCCTCCTCGGTCACCGACTCGCCGTGGACGTGCCTCACGATGCCCATGGAGTCGCCGATGCGCTCCACGATGCCCTTCGCGATAGCATCGCCCGTTTCGGGGTCGACGAGCTGATACTTAATGGAGGAGGACCCCGAGTTAATGACGAGAACGGAGGAAGCAGACACGTGTGAGCCTTTCATAGGGAGTAGATGGGAGTGAAGGACGAGGCCGGGGCCCGACGGCCGATCGGCGGCAACCGGGCCCCGCCGTCATGCCTCGATCAGCCCTGGGCCTGGACGGCGGTCAGGGCGACAGTGTTGACGATGTCCTCGACGAGAGCGCCGCGCGACAGGTCGTTGACGGGCTTGTTCAGGCCCTGCAGGACCGGGCCGACGGCGACGGCGCCGGAGGAGCGCTGCACGGCCTTGTATCCGATGTTTCCGGCCTCAAGCGAGGGGAACACGAAGACGGTGGCCTTGCCCGCGACCTCGGAACCGGGCAACTTCTTGGACGCCACGGCCTCGTCGACGGCAGCGTCGAACTGGATGGGACCCTCAATGGCCAGATCGGGGGCCTTCTCCCGGGCCAGACGCGTGGCCTCGACAACCGCATCCACGTCCGGCCCGGAGCCGGACGTGCCGGTGGAATAGGACAGCATGGCGACGCGGGGGGTGACGCCAAACTGGGCGGCGGTGTGCGCCGACGTGATCGCGATGTCGGCCAGCTGTTGCGGCGTGGGGTTGGGGTTGACCGCGCAGTCACCAAACGCCCACACCCGGTCCTTCATTGCCATGAGGAAGATCGAGGACACCACGGAGACGCCGGGGGCGGTCTTGATGATCTGGAAGGAGGGAACGATCGTGTGAGCCGTCGTGTGGGCTGCGCCGGAGACCATGCCGTCGGCGTCGCCCATGTGCACCATCATCGTGCCGAAGTAGGAGACATCCGTGACCTTCTCGCGCGCCTGCTCCAGCGTGACGCCCTTCTTCGCGCGCAGACGAGCGAACTCTTCGGCGTAGCGCTCCAGGTAGGCGGGATCGTTAACGGAGACGACCTGGGCGGCGCTCAGGTCGAGGCCGAGCTCGCCCGCCCGCTTAGCGACGTAATCGGCGTCACCCACGAAGGTAATGTCGGCGATGCCCGCGGCGAGGACCTGCGCCGCGGCCTGCAGGACACGGTCGTCGTTGGGCTCGGGCAGGACGATGCGCTTGCGATCAGCGCGCGCACGCTCAATAAGGTCGGCTTGGAAGGCGATGGGGGTGACTGCGCTCGGCGCGGGACGCTCGCGCAAGCACTGGGCGGCCTCCTCGGTCAGGGGCAGGGAGAAGAGCGGCAGGTCGCACGTGACCTCAGGGACGGCACCGGTGAGGATGACCGCGACGACGCTTGCGGCAGCGGCCTGCGCGCGCAGGCGGGCGGCGGCGATCTCCTCGGCGAGCAGCTCGGGGCTGGCACCCTCGGAGTCGAAAGCGAGGACGACACCGGCGCGGGTGGATGCCGCCAGCGCGAGGTTCCAGGCAACGTGGTCGAACGAACGGTTCGAGGCCTCGCGAGCCGGGATGATCAGCGCGTCATCGCCGGACGCGCGCACGGCCTGGACCGCCGCGGGAAGAGCGGAGGCGGGACGCAGGGCCGCGTCCGAGGCGCTCGTGCCGGCAAGGGCATCAACGCAGGTGGCGGCGCCCAGGACGCGGGCGAGCTCCTCCGTGGCGAGGGCGGCTGCCTCCGACGAGCCGGGGGCGACAACAATGAAACGGGACACTCGAATTGCTCCTTTGGTTGCGAGAGAATAACCGTTGCCACATAGGCCTTTGGGACCATCTTAAACCCGCGCGCATCCCTTTTCGTCACAGCGGAGTCTCTTCCGGCCCAGGCCGGTCGCGCGGGCGAGAGGAGGATGCCGGTCGCGTTCGATCGTGCGCTAGGGTAGGGGGCGTGAAGAACGAGGAGAGGGGAGTGCGCGCACGGCTGGGCGCGTGGCTCGGTTGCGCTCTCAGCGTCCTCGGCGTCCTCGGCGTGATCGCGCTGTCGGCGACGGATCACCGTTACCGGGCTGTGATGGTCCTGGTTGCGATGCTGGCGGGGATGGGTGCCCTGCGTCTGTGGACCCCTGGGCGTCCGTGGTTTGCCTCGAGGGGGCGCCTCGTTGACGTCTCCGTGTACGTGATTCTCGCCGCGATTATCTGGTATCTAGCTCCCTACGTGTCGACGATGGCGGTGCGCTGACGTCCAGCATTTTGTGAAAACGCGCGGAAGAGCCCGCGATAAGGGGCGATGAACGAGGCTGCTGACCCGCGCATGGGCAATGTTCCGCATCCTGGTTATCCGTGTAACGATCCGTCACGCTCGTGCATGCTATGTCTAACCCATCATCCATAATCTTCTCAAGGTGAAACACATGCGCGAGTTTCTGCGTAAGTCCGGAATTCTCGTGTGGGTGATCGCGGCGATCATCCTCGCGAGCGTCCTCGGATCGATTCGCATTGGCGGCAACCACCTGATCCCGGTCGGGGTCGGACGCGTTTTTGCAACCTTCTCCGACATCTTCAGCCAGTTCCTGAGCTTTGCGATCCCGCTGATCATCATCGGCCTCGTGACTCCTGCCATCGCCGACCTGGGTCGAGGGGCCGGGAAGTGGCTGGGCATTACGACCGCTTTTGCCTACGGATCGACCCTGTTCTCCGGCTTCCTCACGTTCCTCGTGTGCTTCTCGCTTTTCCCGCGCCTGCTCGCGTCGACTCAACTGTCGAGCGTGGACAAGCCGGGTAGCGCCCTGGAGTCCTACTTCACGATCGAGATGCCCCCGCCCCTGCAGGTCATGACCGCGCTGCTGCTGTCCTTCGTGGTCGGCATCGGCCTGTCGATGGTGCCGCGAGGCGTCCTGCGCAAGGGATTCATCGAGTTTCGCGCGATCATCACCCGCCTGATTGAAACGATCATCGTTCCGCTCCTGCCCCTGCACATCTTCGGCATCTTCCTGAACCTGACCTACACGGGAGAGGCAATCTCCGTCATCCGCACGCTGCTGCGCGTGGTCGTTGTCGTCCTCGTCTTGGAGGTCGTCATTCTTCTCACACAGTTCTGCGTCGCGGGAGCGGTCGCGCGTCGCAACCCGGTCAAGGCGTTGCTCACCATGATGCCGGCCTACCTGACGGCGCTGGGGACCTCCTCCTCGGCGGCAACCATCCCGGTGACGCTGCGCCAGACGAAGAAGAACGGCGTGTCGGAGGCGGTCGCTTCCTTCACCGTTCCGCTGTGCGCGACGATCCACCTGGCCGGCTCGACGTCGAAGATCTTCGCCTTCGCCTTCGCGATCGTCCTGACCCAGGGGCTCAGCGTTTCGCCGGTGCAGTGGGTTGGATTTATCTTCATGCTCGGCATCACGATGGTCGCCGCCCCCGGCGTGCCCGGCGGCGCCATCATGGCGGCCACGGGCCTGCTGTCCTCGATGCTGGGGTTCAACGAGGCGCAGGTCGGGCTCATGATTGCGACCTATATCGCCCTGGATTCCTTTGGTACCGCCACGAACGTCACGGGCGACGGGGCGATCGCGATGATCGTCGACCGCGTCGCTCACGGAACGATCGGGCGCGAGGGAGACCCGGAGAACGCCCGCGAGCTGGCTTTCGACGGCATGGTCTACCTGGATCGCGTCTCCGTCGAGGGCGTTGTCAGTCCCGAGGAACTGGCCGATTCGGCCGCTCGTCATCGCACCACACGGGTTCCGGGGCATTTCCTGGGAGGGCAGCCCTAGGGGTCGCGGGTACGCTCTCGTCTCGGCGTCTCATGGGAGTAAGGCCCTGGTGTCTGGCGGGGTGGTGGCGTAGAATTGACGGCGATAGGCCTGTCGGCTTACCCGGCCCTTCCGTCAATGAAAGATGGCAGAAAAATGAGCACTGTGCGCATCGGAGTCCTCACATCCGGCGGAGACGCCCAGGGAATGAACGCGGCCGTTCGCGGAGTTGTGCGAACGGCGCTGGCCAGGGGCGCGCAGCCCTACGCCATCCTCGAAGGATGGCAGGGTGCATGCGACGGCGGCGATTCCATCAAGAGAATGGAATGGTCGGACGTGTCCTCGATCCTCGCCGAAGGCGGGACGGTCATCGGCACAGCCCGCAGCGCGGACTTCCGCACCTACGAGGGGCGCCACCGTGCCGCGGCCAACCTCCTCGAACACGGGATCGACCACCTCGTCGTGATCGGCGGCGACGGATCTCTGTCGGGAACGGACGAGTTTAGAAGCGAGTGGGGGCAGCACGTTCGAGAACTCGCCGATGAGGGCGTTATTTCGGAGCAGGATGCTCTCGCCCACCCGGATCTCATCGTCGTCGGTCTGGTCGGATCGATCGACAACGACATGGTGGGCACCGACATGACGATCGGCGCTGACACCGCGCTGCACCGCATCTTGGACGCGATCGACCAGCTGACCAGCACGGCGGCCTCCCACCAGCGCACGTTTGTCGTCGAGGTCATGGGCCGTCACTGCGGCTACCTGCCCCTGATGGCCGCGGTCGCGGGCGGCGCCGACTATGTCTTCACCCCCGAGGATCCGGCCGGTCCCGGTTGGCAGGATGACCTCGCGGAGCACCTGCGCCTGGGCCGCGAGGCGGGGCGCCGCGAGTCGATCGTCCTGGTTGCCGAGGGAGCGCGCGATCGCGACGGCAACGAGCTACCCGCGCAGCTGGTCGCCGACACCATCGAGGAACGTACCGGCGAAGACGCGCGAGTGACGATTCTTGGTCACGTCCAGCGCGGGGGCACTCCGTCGGCCTACGACCGCTGGATGTCCACCCTGCTCGGCTACGCCGCCGTCCAGGAGATCCTCGATCGCACGGGCGATGATGAGCCCGTCATCCTGGGGGTGCGTCACAACCGCATCACCCGGATTCCCCTCATGAAAGCGGTGCGCGACACTCGCGCTGTGAAGGACCTGGTCGCGGCGGGAGACTACAAGGCCGCCCAGGCGTCGCGGGGCACGTCTTTCTCCTCGATGGTGGGCATCAACCAGGTGCTGTCGACGCCTCCTCAGCTCACCCCGGAACCGGAGGGTGAAACGATGCGGGTCGCGATCATCCACGCCGGCGGCCTCGCGCCCGGCATGAACACGGCGGCCCGGGTGGCCGTGCGCCTGGGCATTGCCCGCGGTTGGACGATGCTGGGCGTTGAGGGGTCGTGGAGTGGCCTCGCCGACGACCGGGTGCGTCCCCTCATCTGGTCGGACGTTGAGGGGTGGGCCTTCAAGGGAGGCGCGGAGCTCGGAACGAAGCGCGACATCCCGCCCGTGGAGCAGTTCTACGCGCTGGGGCGAGCCATCGAACGCAATGAGATCGACGCGCTCCTCGTGATCGGAGGACTCAACGCCTACCTCGGTGTCCACGCCATCACCTCGGAGAAGGACCGCTACCCGGCGTTCCAGATTCCGATGCTCCTGATTCCCGCGTCGATCGACAACAACCTGCCCGGTTGTGAGCTCGCGATCGGCACCGACACGGCGATCAACAACGCCACGTGGGCGATCGACCGGATCAAGGAGAGCGCCGCCGCTTCCAAGCGCTGCTTTATCGCGGAGACGATGGGGCGCCGCTGCGGATACCTGACTCTCATGAGCGCCCTGTCGACGGGCGCGGAGTACATGTACATGAACGAGGACGCTCCTTCCCTCGAACAGATTGCCGTAGATGCGGCTCGGATGGTGACGTCCTTCAAGTCTGGGCGTCGGCTCTTCCTCACCCTCGTCAACGAGTCGACGTCCCAGTACTACGACCGCGAGTTCCTCGCCGACGTGTTCAACGCCGAGTCCGAGGGCATCTTTGATGTGCGTCACATGGCCCTGGGGCACCTGCAGCAGGGCGGGTCGCCGTCGCCCTACGATCGACTCTTGGCGACCCGGCTCGTGAGTCGCGCCTTCGCGCAGCTCGTCGACCAGTTCGAGCGTGGGGACCGGGGGGCCTACTACATCGGACAGGTCGGCAACAACACCGAGGCGCGGCCCGTGAAGAACATGTTCGACGACCTGGACATCGTCAACCGTCGGCCCTTCCTCCAGTGGTGGCGTGACATGGTTCCCGTCCAGCGCATCGTCTCCCTGCAGAACCCCGGGATTGAGGCCGCACCGATCCACATCGACGATTCGATCGAGTGACGCGTGGGCGCATGCGCCCGGTGGTGAGGCCGCGGATCCCCGTTTTCTGAGGGGGGACGCGGCCTCACCGATCGGGGAGGGAAAACCGGGGGTGACCGCGGGGCTCAGCGTCGCTAAAATAGGAGCGAACGTTCCTCGACTCTCAGGAGACCCCATGAGTGATATCCCCGTGATCGATCCGACGATGACCCCCGCGTGGGACACGCTCGATCAGCTGGCCGAAACCTTTGATCCCGACCTGCGCAAGCTATTCGCGGACGACCCCACGCGCACGCAGGCATTCACCTTCGATGCGGCCGACCTGCACGTTGACCTGTCGAAGAACCTCGTGTGCCCCACGCTGGTGGGACACCTCCTCGCGCTCGCTGAGCAGACCGGCGTCCTCGATCTGCGTGACCGCATGTTCGCGGGTGAACACATCAACGTCACGGAGGATCGAGCCGTCCTGCACACCGCCCTGCGTCGCCCGGCCACCGATTCCCTGTCCGTGGACGGACAAGACGCGGTCGCAGACGTCCACGCCGAACTCGATAAGATCTACGCCTTTGCACGTCGCGTGCGCAGCGGGGAATGGAAGGGCGTGACGGGCAAGCCCGTCAAGACCGTCGTCAACGTCGGCATCGGCGGCTCCGACCTCGGCCCCGTCATGGCCTACGAGGCCCTCAAACCCTACGTGCAGGCGGGCCTGGAGTGCCGCTTCATCTCGAATATCGACCCCACCGACGCCGGCGAGACCACGAAGGACCTCGATCCCGAGACGACCCTCGTCATCGTTGCCTCCAAGACCTTCACCACCCTGGAGACCATCACGAACGCGAAGGTCGTGCGCGCCTGGCTCCTGGATGCTCTGCGCGAGCGCGGCATCGTCACCGATGCCGCTTCCGAGCAGGACGCGATCGCGAAGCACTTCGTGGCCGTGTCCACCGCCCTGGACAAGGTCGCCGCCTTCGGCATCGACCCGGCCAACGCCTTCGGCTTCTGGAACTGGGTGGGCGGACGCTACTCCGTGGACTCCGCCGTCGGCACGTCGCTGGCCATCGCCATCGGCCCCGAGGGCTTCGCCGACTTCCTGGACGGCTTCCACAAGATGGACCGCCACTTCGTCGAGGCGCCGCCCGAGAAGAACGTCCCCCTGCTCATGGGGATGCTCAACGTGTGGTACTCGAACTTCCTGGGCGCCGACACGCACGCGGTCCTGCCCTACTCCCAGTACCTGCACCGCTTCCCCGCGTACCTGCAGCAGCTCACCATGGAATCCAACGGCAAGTCGGTGCGCCGCGACGGTAGCCCCGTCACGTATGAGACCGGCGAGGTGTTCTGGGGCGAGCCTGGAACGAACGGCCAGCATGCCTTCTACCAGCTGATCCACCAGGGCACCCGCATGGTCCCCGCCGACTTCATCGCCTTCACGAACCCGACGTGGGCGCTGGGCGATGGTGACGCCGACATGCACGAGCTGTTCCTGTCGAACTTCTTCGCCCAGACGAAGGCGCTGGCCTTCGGTAAGACGAGCGAGGAGGTGCGCGCGGAGGGGACGCCCGAGGCAATTGTCTCCGCCCGTGTCTTCACGGGAAATAGGCCCACTACCTCGATCATGGCGCCCGCCTTGACCCCCTCTGTTCTGGGACAGCTGATCGCCCTGTACGAGCACATCACCTTCGTGGAGGGCGCTGTGTGGGGCATTGACTCCTTCGACCAGTGGGGCGTGGAGCTGGGCAAGGTTCTGGCCAAGCAGATCCTGCCTGCCATCGAGGGCTCGTCCGAGGCCCTGGACGCGCAGGATCAGTCGACTCGCGCTCTCATCAAGTACTACCGAGCGCACCGCACGAAGTAGTCTCGCCTGCTCTTAGACGTGGGGGCCGCGCCGGTAGGCGCGGCCCCCACTGTGTTATCGGGTTGTGCGCCGACGCCAGTAGCCGATCAGGCCGATCGTGAGGGCGGGAGCCCACAGGAGCAGCATCGGGGCGTAGGCCGCGACCAGGATGGCCACCTGCCAGCCGTTCATGCCGTCCGCGGGGGTCGAGCCGTCGGCAAGGCCCAGCCAGATGGAGCCGAACCTGATGATCAGGGTGGCGCTGATGCGGTAGAGCAGGGCGTTTCCGATCCCTCCGAGCACGAGGGGCAAGAACGTGGGGATCTGTCTTCCGCCGAGAAGGGGACACCATTGGGGAACGCGCTCGCCCCAGGGGTAGATGAGGCCGAGGCACAGGGTTCCAGCGAGGACCTGGATGGCCTCGAGCCCCAGGACGTAGCCCGTGGCCGAGGCGTTGGAACGGAAGAAATCTGCCTGGGAGAAACCGAGGTCCGCGCCGGAGAGCATCCCGATCCTCCACGCCACGGGCAAGAGGGCACTGATGAAGGCCGTCCAGCAGGCGACGCGCGCCCAGCGCTGGGGCGGGCGACCCGTCGAATGGCCGTGGGGCACCTGAGAACCCATGGCCTCACTCCCAGCGGAAGAAACGCGCCGCCGCGACGGCGCAGACGGCGCCGAAGACGACGAGAACAAGCGCTGCCACCCAGTGCTCTGCCCACCCATCGCCCACCCAGAGACCCCGCGTCAGGTAGGTGAGCTGCGTCATCGGCGAGTACTTCGCGACCGAGAGGACCCCGGGGGGCAGCATCGCCAGGGGCACCGCTGCACCGGAGGTGAAGATCAGCGGATACATGAGGATGTTCCCCAGCCCCTGGGCCGCACCCACGTTGCGGAAGCGCCCGGCGATCAGGTAGCCCGGCGCCAGGAAGGCGGCCAGCCCCAGCATCGTCGCGACCAGGGAAGATACGAAGGCCCCGGCCGAGGCGGGCCGCACCCCGAAGCCGAGGGCAGCGATCGCGTACATGGCCGCGAAGGACACCAGGCCCAGGACCATCCGGGAGACGACGTCGGCGGCCAGGTAGAGCGCGGGGTTGAGCGGGGTGGCGCGGAACCGCCGCAGGACGCCCGCGCCCCGCTGGGTCACCAGGTCCACGGGGACGATGATGAGCGCTGTGATCGCGATGACGATGCCCGGGAAGGCCGTGAAGTTCGCCTCGAGGAATCCCTTGCCGCCGAACTCGGGCGCCGGGTTGTTGCCGAAGATGAGGCCCATGCACCCGATGAACGCGGGGGCGAAGAGGATCATGAAGATGACGGTGACGGGTTCGCGGAGCACGCGCATCGCGGTGACGCGGCAGAGTTGGACGAAGGTGCGCATGGCTCATGCCTCCTGACGCATGTCGCGGCCGGTGAGGGCGAGGAACACGTCCTCCAGGCCGGGGGAGCTGGTGCGGATGTTGGATACGGTGGCGCCGGTGGCCTCGATGGCGGAGACGGCGGTCTGGGGGATCCCCGAGCCGGCCCACAGCATCGACACGGCGGTGCCGGCGACCGCCACGTCGCTGATGCCCTCGACGCCGTCGAGCGCGCTGGGCTGGATCGTGCGGGAGGTGCGCAGCTGGACCTTGGTCCCCTTCCCGAGGGAGCCGATGAGGCCCGGGACCGTGTCGAGCGCGATGAGGCGGCCCGCGTCGATGACGGCGACCCGGTCGCACAGGGCCTCGGCCTCCTCCATGTAGTGGGTGGTCATGACCACTGTGGCCCCGCCCTGTCGGATGGAGCGCACCACGTCCCACATGGCCAGGCGCGCCTGGGGGTCGAGCGCGGTGGTGAGCTCGTCGAGGAAGACCAGTTCGGGCTTGCCCAGCAGGGCGAGTGCGATGAAGACCCTCTGGCGCTGTCCGCCCGAGAGCTTGTCCACGTAGGAGCGCCCTTTGGAGGCGATGCCGAGCTCGTGGAGCAGTGCGGCGGGGTCGGCGGGGTCGGAGTACATGGACGCGAAGAGGGCGAGCGCCTCGTTGACGGTGATCTTGGGCGGCAGGGCTGCTGTCTGCAGCTGGACGCCGATGCGTTCGCGCCACCGCTTGGTGGGGTGGGAGGGGTCTTCCCCGAGTACGTCGATTTCGCCGCTGTCGGGCAGGCGCAGGCCCTCAAGGCATTCCATGAAGGTGGTCTTTCCTGCGCCGTTGGGGCCGATGATCCCGAAGATCTCGCCGGGGGAGACCTCCAGTGACACGCCGTCCACGGCGGTGAGGTCGCCGTAGCGCTTGGTGACATCCGCTGCGCTAATAGCTGGGGTGGTCATTTCTACTCCTGGTGGTGCAGTGGGGTGGTGTTGGGTCTACGAGGCGGGGGTTGCTCCTGTGGGACCGCTGTCCGCCTCGGGGGGTGTGTCGCCTGCCATGGTGGTGCGCACGAGGGCTGCGATGGGGTTGGTGTCGGCGTGCTGGGCGAGCAGCAGGGACAGGGGGATCAGGGCGAGTCCTTGGGCGGGGTCGGTGAGTACGACCAGCTGGTCGCCGGGCTCTAGGCCGAGGGACTTGCGTGCCTGCGCGGGAATGGAGATCTGTCCTCGCGTGCCCACGGTGACGGTTCCGAAGAAGCCGCGCCCGCCGGGGCCGATGTGTGCGGGGTTTCGTGGTGTCATAGTGCCAGCCTCTCTGCTAAATCCAACATAACATGCAAAACATGTATATATGTATTATATGCCTCTTCGGATGTACTTACGCCCGGAACGGCATGTGACCCGTCCCTCATCTTGTGTCCGGGCTATGGGTGCGATGCCGCTGTGGACGCACAGATGCATCTGCGGGAGGCGGCCAGTTGGCGGGCTGACACGCGAGGAATTCCGTGTCGCATGCGAAACGCCTCGGGGCGGGTCTGATTGACCCGCCCCGAGGCGTTGAGTGATCGCGGCTACGCCCGGCGACGACGCGCGCGACGCTGGGCGATGAGGAGAACGCCGCCCAGGCCCGCCGTGAGGGCGATCATGCCGAGAAGGCCGACATGCGTGCCCGAATTCGCCAGTTTGCCGGACTTGCCTGCTCCCGAGGGGCCCGCCTGCCCTTGATCACCGGGGTTTGGCTGTTCCGGTGCCGGTGGCTCTGCTGCCGGGAAGCGCAGCTTTGTCCAGACCATGCGGTGGTCGGAGGTCGGGAAGGGATGGAGGCCGGTGAGACGGAACAGCTCGTCGTCGCGGGTTGGCCAAAAGACCTGCGCCTCGTCGACCTGCGTGCCCGTGTTCGGCAGCACGTAATCGATGCGCAGATTGCCCGGCCGCGGATCGTCGTTGAAGTCGCCTGTGTCGTACTTCGGATCCGTCTTGTGCTTCAGGTTGGCCCCACCCTGGAGCTTCGCCTCGCTGGGCCCGCCCTGCGAGGTCGGCATCGTGTCGACGATTCGGGGGCTGGTCAGGAGCTGGTCGATGGCTCCCGGGTACGAATCGCCGTCCAGTGGATCGGAGTTGTAGTCGCCCAGAATGACGAAGTTCGCATCGGTGGACAGGCCGCCCTTGACGCCCTTGTCGTCGTAGAGGTAGTCGGCCCGGTTCGCTACGTAGTCGGACCACACGCGGATCTCGTCGAAGTTGCGTTTCTTATTGCGCTGCTCGGGTCCGTCAAACGAGGGCGGGGTCGGGTGAGCGGCGAGAACGTGGACGGTCGTGCCGTCGACATCGACCGGCAGGTCGGCGTGCGTCTTAGACGAGAGGGGGAAGCGCTGGAGTATCTCGTCGGAGTACCAGCCCGAGCCGTCGGCGTTGGTCGGAAGGAGGGCGCCCGGCATGTCCTTCCACAAGAAGTTTTGGAACGTGCGGATCTGGTCGGTCTTAATCGGGTATTTCGAGTAGACGACGAAACCGTATTGACCCGGGAACTTGCCGAAACCCCAGGCGTCGGAGGGGCCCGAGGTGCTTCCGTCCCCGTCCAGGTCGAAGCCGCTGGGGACTCCCGTGTTCACCGAACCTGCCCACGAGTAGGGGTAGGTGACGGGCTGGGCGCCGTTGTGCGGGACTTCGAGGTAGTTCGTGCGAAAGAGGTCAATAGCCGCCGAATTCGCGTCGTAGTCGAACTCGTTGATCAAAATGATGTCCGGATTCACGCGTTGGATGGTTTCTGCGACGTTGGACGCCTGGGTATTGCCTGACGTGGCAAGGTCGTCGAGAAGCTGACCCGGAGAGTCTCGGTTGAGGCTGGCGTTGAACGTGGCCACCGTGAGGGCATCGGTTGTCGCCGACCGCGCGGGATCGGCGAGCGCGGGGGCAGCCGGTAGTAGGCATAGAGCAAGGGGGAGGCAGGCCGCTGTGGCGACCGAGAGGGGCTTCATCGCCGTAATCTCCTTCAACACCGTTGGGATGGGTACAACAGATGGTAGATCCCCGGGAGGGCAACAAACAAGGATGTGGTACGGGTGGGCGGGGACCGGGAGTATCCTCAACCGTACGGGCGCTCGTCGGCTCCCCTTCCCGACCAACGAATCGAGGCTTCCATGGTTTCAACACCGTCCCTGGCGTGCATGGGCGTCAGCGCTCTGGCCACGCTCGTCCTGCCGATCGTCATCCTCGTCGTTGCGCGGCGCAGGTGGCGCTTCTCCCTGTGGTCCGCCGCCGTCGGCGCGCTCGTGTTCGTCGTGTTTGCTCTCCTCCTCGAGGGAGGAACGCACTCGCTTGTATTCGCGGCCGTCCCAAGCCTGCGCAGTAATCCCGCCCTATACACCCTCTACGGGGCGCTCACGGCCGGAGTATTCGAGGAGCTCGGGCGGGTGTGTGGCTTCGCCGTGCTACGAGCAAGCGATCGGCGCCCCGACGACGTCGGGCGCGCCCTCGGAGCGGGCATTGGACACGGAGGCATCGAGGCAATGCTGCTCGTGGGAGTGGGGATGGTCTCCAGCCTCGTGACCTCGGTGAGCATCATCAACGCGGGGGCCAGCGAGGCGTTCCTCGCCGGCTTGCCCGATGCCCAGCGTGACGTCGTCGCCCGCCAGTTCGACTCACTCATCAACACCCCGGCCCCCCTCTACCTGCTGGGCATCGGCGAACGCGCCATCGCCATCGTCTTGCACATCACCCTGTCGGTCCTGGTCTGGATGGCGTTCACGGGGCGGATCCGCCGCTGGTGGATCCTCGGGGCTGTCCTCGCCCACGCCCTCGCGGACGCTGGGGCGGCCCTGTATCAGAGCGGGGCGGTGAGCGTGTTCGTGGCGCAGGGATGGGCGCTGATCGTCACCGTCATCCTCGCGCTGGCGGTCAGGCGAGTCTACGTGTCCACCAAGGCGCCGCTCGCTCGCGGGGGCGCACAGGCATCGTGAGCGAGCGGCGGGCGGGACACGAGCGCTCACGCGGGAATGTCGCGCACGCGGTAGGCGATCAGGCCGCCAGCGCAGCACGCGATGCCAACCCCAAGCTGGACGGCCATGGGCAGCCAGTGGGTCGTCCCCCACGGATCGGCCACGTGCCCCAGGACGCTGAGATCCTGCGCCCACTTCGGCATGTCGATGAGGCCCCCGAAGAAGCGCGCGAAGGAACTCCACGCGATGACCGCCCACGCCAGGGACCGCCACCGGGGCGCTGCGCCCACCAGCAACGC
The DNA here is from genome assembly GCF_024584435.1 of Schaalia odontolytica. Classification (GTDB taxonomy): domain Bacteria; phylum Actinomycetota; class Actinomycetes; order Actinomycetales; family Actinomycetaceae; genus Pauljensenia. Next base: position 1,307,602 of record NZ_CP102197.1, on the reverse strand, counting down.
GGCGATTCCCGCCGCCGCCACGACCCCCGGCAGTTGGGTGAGTGTGGAGACGAGCGCGCGGGCGGGAGCGTGGTCCTCGCTCACCTGAGTGGCCATGGCGACCGCCAGTACGGCGCCTGACACGACGAGCAGGACCACTCCCGTGCCGATGGCGTCGGCCACGGCCGCTATGAGCGCGCGCGTGCGCGGGACCCCGCAGGCCAGCACCGCCTCGGACAGCCCCCGCTCCTCAGACGCGGCCAGGCCGAGCACCCGCTGGACGACCGCGGTGGCGACCAGGGCCACCATCAGAACCGTGAACAACGTGGTGTACTGGACGACGGGCCGCATCTCGGGAGCCATCTTGTCCATGTAGGCTGCGCTGGCGGGGTTGTTGGCGATCAGGTCGGACAGATCGCCCGACATCGCGCCGAAGAGCGCGCCCGTGAGCACCAGGGCGAAGGCCCAGGCCGCCAGGCGCCGAACGCCCAGGCGCGCGGTCAGGCCCAGGGGGCCGCGCACGCGCCACCGCCTGACGGACACGGAGCGGTCGGCCAGCACCGCCCCCAGCAACTCCCGGCGGGAGTGGAGCAGCCCCGCCAGCGCCACCAGCGCGGCCACGATCCCCACGAAGACGGCGAACGCCCACACGCGCTCCGCCCCGAAGGGCTCGGCGATATCCCGCCAGGCCAGGGGGCTCAGCCACCGCAGCCACGCGGCCCCCGTCTCGTCGGCCACGACGCGGACGGCGAAGGCCGCCCCGAAGACCGTGAAACACAGCCCCCGGGCCGCCGAGGCGTCGCGAACCAACTGCGAGGCCACCAGAGCAACACCCGCGAAAGCCCATCCCTGGGCGATGGCCACGCCGCCGAACACGAGGGCCCCGCGCAGGGGCGTCTCGCCCACGACGGCGTCCACGCCGATCAGCGAGGCCGCCAGCCCCGCGCCCGTGAGCGCCATCGCGCCCAGCGCCCACGCGGTCGCCGAAGCGAAGGGCGCCCAGCGGCCCGCGCCCGCCCCGAGGACGACCTCGACGTGCCCGTCCTGCTCATCGCGCCGGGCCAGTGCAGTCGTGAGCATGATCGCCATGATCGCGACGAACCACAGCAGGTACCCGCCGTCCTCCCAACTGGCGAACTCCCCCACGCCGCCGGTGTCGGGGACGGGGCCGAAGAGCAGGCGCACGCCCAGCGCTTCGCGCATCTGGGCCAGGATCGCCGTGCGCACCTCCAAGGAGGGGTAGGTGCGCTGCAGGGCGATGGGGTGGCCCAGTAGGAACAGCCACAGCGGCACCATCCACGCGAGTGCCTGCCACCTGTAGCGGCGCGTCGCCAGTCCCAGGCACCGCCGGACTCCCGTGAGCGCGCTCATGACCGCGCCCCCTGGTCCCCCGAGTAGTGGCTCATGAACAGGTCCTCCAGGCTGGCGGGCTCCACCTGCACGTCGTCGACCCCCAGGTTCGCGACCGCGCCCAGGACGGCGGGCACCAGGGAGGAGGGGACGTGCGTCTCCACGCGGGTGCCGGTGGGGCGGACGGGGGCGCCGAGCCCGGCCAGGGCCTCGACGAGGCGGTGGTGCCGCGCGTCCGACTTCCCGACGCCGATGCGGATGGCGGTCTCGGCCAGGGAGCGCAGATACGACAGGTCGCCGCTCTCCACGGTGCGCCCGTCCTTGATGATCGTCACGTGTGAGCACAGGTCCTGGACCTCGGCCAGGATGTGGCTGGACAGCAGGACGGTGGCGCCACCGTCGGCGGCCTCGCGGACCACGTCGGTGAAGACGCGCTCCATGAGGGGGTCCAGGCCCGAGGTCGGCTCGTCGAGGATGAGCAGGTCCACGGGCGCGGACAGGGCGGCCACGAGCGCCACCTTCTGCGCGTTGCCCTTGGAGTAGGTCCGCACTTTCTTGGTGAGGTCCAGGTCGAAGCGCTCGGTGAGCTCCTCCTCGCGGGCGCGGTCGCGCGAGCCGCGCAGGCCCGCCAGGGTGTCGAGCACCTGCCCGCCCGTGAGGTTGGGCCACAGGCTCACCGAGCCGGGCACGTAGGCGAGGCGGCGGTTGATGGCGGAGGCTTCGCGGGTGGGGTCCATCCCCAGGACGCGGGCGCGGCCGCCGTCGGTGTGGTACATGCCCAGCAGGACGCGGATCGTCGTGGACTTCCCCGCGCCGTTGGGGCCCAGGAAGCCGTGGATCTGGCCTTTCCCGACACCAAGGTCGAGGCCGTCCAGGGCCTTGACCTTCCCGAAACTCTTGATGAGGCCCTCGGCCTCGATGAGATCAGACAATGCTCCATTCCTTTCCTGTTTTCTCTTCGAGCACGGGCCCGAACTCCGGGTCCGCCTGCAGGCGGCGGACCAGGTCGTCGATGACGCGCCTCTGATCGGGCTCGGGGTAGCCGATTTTGGAGAGCCGGGCCACCCGCTTCCACAGCAGGTGCCCGGGCCCGCCACTGGGCAGGTCGCGCAGCAACGCGAGGGCGGTCGACCTGTTGCGCTCGAGGACGGCCCACTCGGCCTCCTCGAGCTCCTCGATGACGCGCTCCCTCTCCTCGTCGCCGTAGGCGCCGGGGTAGCGGCTGCGGTCGAGTGTGGCGAACCTGGTTAACATGCGGACCACCGCTCGGTGGTCCTCGTCGCTGAGCCCCTCGATGAACGGGCCCAGCGAGGCCGGGATGAGGCCCGAGATCGCCAGCGCCAGGACCATGCGCCGGTCCGTGTGGACGATGGGCAGCGTGGCCGGGTCCTCAACGAGGCCCTCGATGCGATCGTAGAAGCGCTCGAGGACGACGGGCAGGGGCGAGAGGGCCTCGCCGGAGCGCACCCTGGCTACGAGCTCGTCGATGCGGGCCCGCTGGTGGTGCAGGACCTCGATGCGCGCGTCGATCTGCGCCCGCGTGGCGAGCAGGTCCGCCTCGATGGCGCTGCGCCCCTGGGAGGGCTCGTCGGGCAGCATCTGGGCGATCTTCGCCAGGGGGATCCCGGACTCGGCCAGCCACCGGATGCGCAGCAGGCGGGCCAGGTGCTCAATCCCGTAGTCGCGGCGCCCCGCGACGAGTGGGGGCACAGGGAGCAGCCCCAGGCGGTGGTAGTAGCGCACCGTCCGCGTCGTGGTCCCCGCCAGGTCGGCCATCACTTTGACTCTCATAGGTACCATCGAACACTGTGACGCGGCGTCGCTGTCAAGGGGAATGTGGGTGATGGAACCAGGCTGGTCGCTGGCATCTCCCAGGAGGGGCGCGAGGATAACTCGGTGCGTCAGGTTGGACCCGGCGCATGAGGTCGCGTCCTCGCGGCCCAGGAGGTTTGAGAACTCGTCGTCGGCGCGCCGCCCCCGTTACAGGCCGCGATCTCGCCGGAGCCGCCCGGCCTGCGAATGCGGGTTGAACCCGATCACCGTGTAGGCGCCGAACGCCCAGGCGACGGCGACGCCCATGAGGAGCGTTCCGAGGACTACGCCTGAGATAAGTTCCCGCAACCACCCCGGCCCTTCGAAATCGCTCGCCTGCCTGGCCCCGACGAGGCGTACGGCGAGAAGATAGAAACAAACGGCGATCGCGCTGGCGAGCACGTACCCGATGGTGGCGGCTAACGCGGGGCCGAGAGGTCCGGCGAGGAGCGCTTTAACAAGGCTGGCGCTCACGTGTGCCGCGACAAGACCGACAAATAGGATGATCCCCTGGAGAATCGGCATCCGACCGATCGAGGGCAGCGCCGCCAGTGCCTGTTGCTCCGAGGGTGGAACGAGGGGGGCGCCGGCGTCAGCGCGCAGGGGAGGCGTCCACGAACTTCTTCACCAAGAATCGCCGCAACCACCACAAGAACCTAGACGTTCACGGAATGCTCGCGTGAGTCGCTAGTATGGCGTCATGAGAACCTTGATCGTCGGCGCTGGGATTTCGGGACTCGCGTGTGCGGATGCGCTGGCCGGGTGGGGCCAGGACGTCGAGGTCTACGAGGCGAGCGGGCGCGCGGGCGGACGCATGGAGACCGCAACGGTCGCCGATTGTCGGGTCGAGGTCGGCGCTAACTTCCTGTCCTCCACCTACCGTGTCATCCCGCGCATGGCTGAGCGCCTCGGCGTTGCGCTCCGCCCGATTCGTGCGCGCGCAGGAATCATCGTCGACTCGCAGGCTGTGACCTACGTCCCCAACGGATTCGCGATGGTGCGAGCGGGCGTGATGGGCTGGCACGAAGCCGCCCAGGCGGGATGGCAGCTGGCCCGCCAGTTTCCGCGCCTGGCGAAGGCCAATCCGGCTGACCCGGCCCAGTGGGCCGACATTGACGTGCCCGCCGATGCGTGGTGCTCCGGGCGATTTGGGCGGGCCTTCACGAACGCTGTCATCGGCTCGTCGTTTCGGGGATACTACTTTCAGGACCTTGCGCAGACGTCGGCGTCGGCGGCGCTGGCCATGGTGTCCTACGGCTCGCGCCCGTTCACGACGCTCACCGCAGATCCCGGGCTCGAGGCGATACCTCGGGCGTTGGCCGCGGGACTGTCGATCCACTACGAGGCTCCTGTTGTGCGTGTCGAACGCGACAGGACCGGCGGCGCGTTGGTCCTCGCCAACGGGACGGTGGTTGAGGGGGATCGGATCGTCTTGGCCGTTCCCGCACCCGCGGCCGCTTCGCTCGTGGCGGATCCGTCCCCGCTCGAAACCCAGTTGCTGTCGACCCCCTATAGCTCGGGGCTCCTGGTCGTCCTCGCGTGCCGTCGTCGCCTGACGGAACGCGAGTTGGGCGGTGCATACGGTTTGCTGGCGTCGCCGAGTCAGGCTGGCCCCATTGCCGCGCTGTGTGTGGCGAGCCGCGCCGGGCACGCGGCGCCGGGCGCAGATGCCGTGACCGTGATGTTCGATGGGGAGGCGGCGGAGCGTTTGATCTCCCAGGGAGAGCCAGACGCCGATGTGGTGACGCGAGCGGTTGCGGCGCTGTGCGAGCTCGCGCCGACTGTGGAAGACGCCGTTGATGGGGAGGCGAGCCGCGTCGTGAGGATTCCCGCCGCGATGCCGACCTGCCGGGTCGGGCGAGTCGGCAGGGTTCGCCGCTATCGCGTTGAGCACAGGGGCCCGGTCATTCTGGCGGGCGACTACCTGGCGTTCCCGTGGTCGGACTCGGCGGCCTTGACGGGCCTATGGGCGGCGAACTGCGTCCGGGTGTCGGGCGGGCGCGACTGAGAGGCGCGCGGGGAAGACGCTGTCGTGTGCCGTCTCGCGTACCGCGGTCTCCGTGCGTGATCGGGGAATCCGTCTACTGCGTCGCGCGGTGACATGTGTCACGCCATCAACGCATTCGTCCCCGGCGAACCCGAGCGCGTTACCCGCATTAAGACCCGCATTACCTCCCCGGTGCACCCGGGAAGCACCCTGACGACCCGACTGTGGGAGGTCAAGGAAGGCAAGCTGTGCTTCCAACGAACCCGTCATCGACCTGGTGGTGATCGCCGTCCTGTCGGTCCTGTGCGCCTTTGTCCACGCCCCGCCGATGCTCGTCATCCTACGGTTCCTGGTCGGCGTCGCCGTGGGCGCCGACTACCCGATTGCGACGTCGATGATCGCGGAGTTTTCGCCGCGCAAGTACCGCGCCGAGGCCATGGGGGTCATCGCCGCTGCCTGGTACCTCGGCGCCAATGTCGCCGCTCTGGTCGGCTTCGCGCTCATCAACACCGCTCACGGCTGGCGATACATGCTCGCTTCCTCGGCTGTCCCCTGCATCCTTATCCTCCTCGGCAGGTGGAACATCCCGGAGTCACCGCGCTGGCTTGTCTCCAAGGGACGAACCGAGGAAGCGCAGCGTATCGTCCACGAAACCCTGGGGGCAAACGTTCGCCTGCCCAAGTCCGAAGAAGCGGCGCCGACCTCAGTGCGCAAGGTCCTGCGGGGAGTCTATCTGCGCCGATTCGTGTTCATCGGAGTCATCTGGCTGTGCCAGGCCATTCCCATGTTCGCCCTGTACACCTACGGGCCTCAGACCATCGGCGATGTCCTCGCGGGCATCCGCGCCCTGTGACGAGGTTTTCTAAAAGGAGGACGAGCAATGGCATCATTCGTCATCGAGAGTGTCCCGGCCCGACTGGCCGGGAACACCTACAACCTGGATGAGGAAGAATCGCACATCAAGGTTAATCAGGAACTCGCTCGCGCCACTGGCGCCGACGCCTTGTTGGAGCGGATTTGCCCGGCGAAGGTGTACTCGGTTGAAGCCGATGGCACGGTTGGTGTCGAGTACGCGGCGTGCCTAGAGTGCGGGACCTGTCTCGCCGTGTCCGGGGACGAGGTCGGGGAGCGTAGGGAGGTCTTGACGAGGCATCGCCGTCGCCTGGGCGCGACCCTGAGCACGAGGGGCGAGTATGCATGCCACCGCGAACCCATCGCACACTCAACGTTCCAGCTCGAATGCCCACAGCACCGCGAACGCGAGCATCTGACCCACTGAGTCACGCCGCGGCGAGACACAGTCGTCAAACGAAGTGGCAAGGGACAGCGACCGCGGCTTGAGCAGGCAATGTGGCCCGCACCGTCCAACAAGGTAAACCTCGCTGGGAACCCAACCAGCGCCGAGCGGTTGACCGTTACGACAGACAGAATCCTTACCGGCTTGGCTTACGCGACAAGAGGGGGTATCGTACTGGGTGACCAACTTTTACCATTCGGTTTGTGTTGGTTCGTGAACACCGGATACCCAGAAAGTGAATTCATGCGCTATCTCAACAGGACAATCGGAGCCGTGGGCGCCCTCGCGCTCGTATCGGCGGGACTTATCGCCGTCCCGGCGCTCGCCGCCCCGGTCACTACGATCCACGTTTCCCAAGCCTCCGGCTCAGACACCAACGACGGCAGCGCAGAGCGCCCGTTCGCCACGCTGGGAGCAGCACTGAAAGCAGCGCCCTCAGGAGCGACTGTCGAAGTTGCCTCGGGCACCTACCGTGAAGGCGAACTCTCCACATCCAAGAAGCTCACGATCACCGCCGGGAAAGGGCAGCAGGTCTCACTCAACGGCGCGGACATCGTCACGGACTGGAACGACAACGGTGACGGCACCTACTCCTCAGCTCGCAGCGACTTCGTCCGTTTCTCGCACGTGAGCACCGTGAACGCGAACCCCGCAATCGAGGGCATGGCCGCCTACCCCGAACAGGTCTTCGTTGACGGTAAGGAACTCACCCAGGTGGCGGATCGCTCCGAGGTGGGTCCGGGCACCTTCTGGGTCAACGACCCCGACCCCGTGACCCTGGTCAACCCTCAGAATAACCGCCAGGGATACAACGTCAAGCCCCACACCGGCGTCTCCTACGTCCTGGGCGACAACCCCTCCGGGCACACCGTCGAGGTCGTCCAACACCACCGCTCGCTCACGCTGGGCGGAGAGGGATCCGTCTTCAATGGTTTCACCGTCGAGAAGTACTCGCCCCTGCAGCAGTGGGATTACAAGGATCCCGAGATCGGCACCCTCACCGGCGGCGTCATGTTTTTCGTTGGCGCGAAGAACGTCTCAGTCACCAACAACACCTTCCAGTACTCGGCGATGGGCACAGCACTGGGCCTGACGAACGCCGACGGCTCCACGGTGTCGGGCAACACGATCACCCACAACGGCGGCGTCGGCTTCGGCATCAACCGATCCTCGGACATTTCCGTCGAGCACAACACCTGGTCGATGAACAACCAGGCGGGGTTCATCGTTGACAACTGCGGAGCCTTCTGCACCATCGGCGACACAAAGATCACGCACGTCGATGGCGTGCGCTACGCCTTCAACACGCACGACTACTCTGAGGCCGGCTACAATCACAACGATCCCAACGTGGATAGCCCGCGTCGCCTCATCGGCGTCTGGTTCGACGAGGGCGTCATCAACTCCGAGATCGTCGGCAACCACTTCATCAACGTTGGGAAGTCCGCGATCTTCGACGAGGTGAGTTCCGGCAACATTATCGCCTCGAACATCGTCGAGAATTCCTTCGAGGGAATCGTCCTGTCGGGCACCGACTCCGACAAGATTTTCAACAATACCATCGTCGATACTCTCTCCCCCATGGTGATCCGTGAGGACACGCGCTACGACGGCTGCAACGCACGCAACAAGGCCGGAGAATGCACTGCCCCCGAGAAGTGGTCGGGCGAACACGGCCTGACCTGGAACGCCACCGACAACCAGATCTACAACAATGTGCTGACGAAGTCCACCAACTCTAAGAAGGACGACCCGTGGCGCTACTCGGTCATGCTGCGCTTCAGCGGCGGCGTGAACGGCGACGGCACCGCCGTGTACGGCCCCGAAGAGGCTCAGGGGCTTGACTACAACACGTACTACCGCACCTCTAAGGACACCGAGCGGTTCACCATCCACTGGGAGTGGGCCAAGGATGGCGGTGGAAGCGGCGCATTCAACGCCCCCACGCTCGCTGAGTTCACATCCCATCCGCAGGTGGGCACGGACTCGGCGCCGGGGCGCGAGGCCAAGGGACGCGAGGCACACGGGCAAGACATCGTCGCCCCGCGCACCGAGCAGAAGCTCTTCGTGAACCTGCCCGGCCAGGAGAACCAGTTCGGAGCCTCCGACCTGCATCCTGCTCCCGGCAGCCCTCTGGAGAAGTCGGGCACCACACTCGACCCCGAGGTTGCGGAATCCCTTGACCTCAACGCCAATGCTCCCGTCAACAGGGGCGCCCTCGTGAACGTCGCCTGGGGCGACTGAGCTCCGGGCAGCCAGCAGGGCCCCTGGCGCCGCTCCCACGAGTGGCGCCAGGGGCCCTTACTCCTTGACGCTGCTGCGAAGCCACGGTGCGGAGATGGGCGAAGGCCTTGACCTCGGCCTTGTTGCCTTCTTCGTGAATTTTCGTCATTGCTTCGGATGCGGAGGTGAGCAACGTACATAGTGCTTCCCCGCGCGCCTCCAAGCGCTTCAGTGCGGCATCGCATACCTCACGTGACTCGCCCGTCCAGTCCTTAACCGCGCTGGCGATTGCGTCGTTCACGTCGGGAATGAAATTGCCAACGAGCGCTGCCTTCTCAGAGAAAAGGGCGGCCATTGCACGGGCGTTTGCCTCGTGAAACACTAGTTTCGATTCGCCGCTCATTGTGCGCCTCCGCCAGCGTCTTGCTCAGATAGGGCTTGTAAGACAGCGCCCAAGCGACCGCTAGGGGAACTGCTGTCATCTCCGCTCGAACCTGACGCTGCCTCGATCTAGAGACCGGACGATCGCTGTCTCGCAGTCGCCAAATGGCTGCTCGACACCGACGAGGGCATCCGATAGTGGCCCGGGATCCTCGTAGCGGGTGCTGAGGGAATTGCTCCAACTCGTCATTGCGTGAGAGAGCGTCTCTACGTACGGGCCATTAGCGCCCTGGCACAGGGGTGCGAGCTCTTTTCCCAGGGGGGAGATGGACTGCGAAGGGGGGCGGCGATAGGCCGGAATGCTCCGGGCCGCCTCAATCAGTGTGCCCGGAGTGAAACCTATATCAGCGTTCATTCGAGCGACCATAAGACGGCTGACCGCCTGTCAATCGCGGTGGTTTTGTGCCCTAGTGTTCCAGGTGCTCGTGTTCGCGGTGCTGTGGACATTCGAGCTGGAACGTTGAGTGACTGATGGGGAAGTGGTGTGAAGCGCATTCGCCGAGCTCGTGGACGATACGGTCACGGCAGGGGCCGTCGGCCTCGTGCGTGACGGTCACGTGCGCGGTGACCGTCACCAGGCGTGAGGACACGGCGGCCACGTGCAGGTCATGCACATCAAGCACTCCTTCGGTGCCCATCATGTGTGTGCGGAGCTCGCCCACATCCACGCTCTCAGGTGCTTGCTCCATGAGGATCGCCAGGGACCTGCGCAGGAGCGCGAGCGCGCGCGGCGCCATGAGCGCAGCAATGAGGAGCGAGGCGAGGGCGTCGGCGCGTGTCCAGCCGAATGCCCACTCGGTGACGGCCGCGACGATGACCGCGACGGATCCGAGCGCATCATTGGCGACCTCCAGGAACGCTGCCTTCATGTTGAGGTTCGCGTCGCGTCGACCCGCCAAGATTGCCAGAGACGCGACGTTAGCGACCAGGCCGACGATGCCTATGAGGAGCATGGGGCCTGCCTCGACCTCGGGTGGTGAGAGCACTCGCCACGCGCCCTCCCAGGCGACCATGACGCTGATTGTCAGGAGCATGCCGGCTTGTAGCGCCGCGGCCAGTACCTCGGAGCGCGCCCATCCCCACGTGCGCTTCTCGTCGCGCGGGCGGCGCATGAGGCGTGCGGCGATCAGCGCGATAACGAGGCCGGAGGCGTCCACGACCATGTGCCCCGCGTCCGCCGCCAGCGACAGGGACCCTGACCAGAAGGCGCCGACCAGCTCGGCCGCGACGACCGTACCCGTCACCACGAGCGCCCACCCAATGCGTGCCGCGGACGCCGATGAGTGGGCATGATCGTGTGAGTGCGCGCCGCGGACGCCGCTCGGGGAATGCGCATGGTCGTCGGAGTGCGCCACGGCCTCGTCGACGTGGGACGAGGCGGGGGCCGATTCTTGCGCCGCTCCGGCGCTGGGAGAGGGGCTGGGGCGGTCGTCGGACATGCCCCCACTGTAGGTACCGAGAGAGTCTGTTGTCGAGGTACTCAACCTCTCCATATGTCGTAGATCACTGCCTGGGTGAGGTCTCCTGGGACTGGATGCCCGTGTTCCACTGTGACCGACGACGTATCCTAGGGGCAGAGCGTGGGAAACCCCGCGACTGAAGGGCACGTGCCCACAGGACCTGTAAAGGAGCGCCACATCATGGCAGAACCTCGTATCGTCACCGTCACTGGCGCAGCCGGCAACATCGGCTACGCCCTCCTGTTCCGCATTGCTTCCGGCCAGCTGTTCGGCCCGGACGTTCCTGTCAAGCTGCACCTGCTGGAGATCCCGCAGGCCGTCAAGGCTGCCGAGGGAACCGCCATGGAGCTCGATGACTGTGCGTTCTCGACTCTGGCTGGCGTCGAGATCTTCGACGACGTGAACCGTGCATTCCAGGGGACGAACGTCGCCTACCTGGTGGGTGCAATGCCTCGCCGCGCGGGCATGGAGCGCGCCGACCTGCTTGAGGCCAACGCGGGCATCTTCGGTCCCCAGGGCAAGGCCATTAACGACGGTGCCGCCGACGACGTGCGTGTCCTCGTTGTTGGTAACCCGGCGAACACAAACGCGACGATTGCCCAGAACGCCGCTCCGGACGTTCCCGCGTCGCGCTTTACCGCGATGATGCGCCTGGACCACAACCGTGCGGTCGCCCAGCTCGCCCACAAGACCGGCGCCGCGAACGCCGACATCAAGGACGTTGTCGTGTGGGGTAACCACTCCGCCGACCAGTACCCGGATGTCTCCTTCGCGACCGTTGCCGGCAAGCCCGCGACCGAGCTGGTGGACGACGAGTGGCTGTCCAGCTACTACCGTCCCACCGTCGCCAAGCGTGGCGCCGCCATCATTGAGGCGCGTGGCGCCTCCTCGGCCGCCTCCGCGGCGAATGCCGCGATCGACCACATGTACTCGTGGATCCACGGTACCCCCGCCGGTGAGTGGGTCACCGCCGGTGTCATGAGCGATGGCACGCACTACGGCGTGCCCGCCGGACTGAACTTCGGCTTCCCCGTCACTTCCGATGGCGGCGAGTGGCAGGTCGTTGACGGCCTGGAGATCTCCGACGCGACCCGCGTTGGAATCGACCACAACATCAAGGCCCTTCAGGAAGAGTACGACGCCGTCAAGGCGCTCGGCTTCATCAAGTGAGGCTACCGCCCTCGCGGTGGTTGGTGGGAAGGGCGCGCGCCCGGCTAGTCGGCCGGGCGCGCGCCCGCTTATGTTGCGGGGTGCGCGTGCATCACGTGTGGCATAGGCGATGACGCTCGTCGGATCACGTCGCGATTGCGTGCGCCACGGATCGTCGTGCTGGGGTGCGATCGCGTGCGCTCGGCCTCCCGTGGCGTCGAGGCCCGTGTCGGGGCACGCTGAACGCTGGCGTCGGGCGGGCGCGGAGTGGCGACTACGGTGAGTTGTGCCCTAGGTGGCGTGAAACAACCGTGAAACCGGCGAAGGCGCGGGTTGCCGGCTCTCGCCGCGGCTGTGAAGGCGGCCAATGCGCGCCTGCGTCCGCTGTGGCGGATACCGGCAGACGTGTGGTTGTCGGGATTCGGGTGAGCGCCCGAGAGCAAGGCGGGAGGTGCGCCGCTGCGGTGACTCGGGGGGATATCTACATCTAGAGTCCTTGCGGCGGCGTGTCGTCGGCGTGTCGCCTCATAGATGTAGAAAAAGCCCCAGCCGGTTCGCGGCCGACCCCGTCCGGATCATCGCACCGCAGGCCGCGTCGGGGAGACCTCGCGGCCATTCGTCAAGTGCGTTGACGTGGTCTCCGCAGCGGTTCAGCAACTGCCGCATCGTCGGAGAGCGCGCCGACACTTCGGCCTTGCCGCGCGGTCGCAGGTCAGCTCAGTCGCAGACGTCTTCCGTGAGCCAGTCGTAGGCGATGCGCGTGGTCCCGTTGGCCACCGTGATCGTGCCACACTCGCGGAAACCGAAGGCAGCGAGGGCGTGACGCATGGGGACGTTATCCTCGTGCGTGTCGCAGCGAAGATAGTCGGCGCCCTCGGCGGCGTACGAGAAGATCGCGCGCGCGACGCCCCGCCCGCGCACGGCAACGACGCGGTGGATGACGTGGTAGTTGGCCTCCGACCGCCATGAGCCGTCGATCTGGGTGTAGGTTGGCTCAGGGCCTGGAGCGTAGGAGAAGACGCCGAGCGGCCCGTCATCGTCCGCGACGATGTAGCAGTGCCCGCGCCTGATGTCCTCCTGTGCATCCGCACGGCTTCGATACCCGTCGGGCCACTGTGTCGCGTTCCCGTTCGCCCGCATGAATGCGCGGGCATGAGCGTACGCACTCTCGATGAAATCGAGGTCGGTGGCGGCGGCGAAGCGAATCCTCATGCGCACGATGATAGGACTTCTTCGAGCGGAGATGGCTTTTTCTGAAGGACCGATGTTCGGTGTGGAATAGTGATGCCCCGCCGGGCCGTGGCGTCTCCCGCAAACGATGCCCCGGCTTCGTTGACGGCTACGAACCTGGGTAGACTGAAACCCATGACTGAAAATGCGCAGCTCGTCGTGACCCTGTCCTGCCCGGACCGCCCCGGTATCGTGCATGCCGTCACCGGCGTGATCGGCGCGTCCGGCGGCAATGTCGTCCAGTCCCAGCAGTTCGGCGACTCGGACACGGGCACCTTCTTCATGCGCGTTGAGGTGGACTCCCCGAAGGGCCGCGCACCCATCGACGAGGGCCTGGCCGCCGTCGCCGAAGAATTCGACGCCACCTACCGTGTCGACGACCTGGGCCGCAAACTGCGCACCATCATCATGGTGTCGCGCGAAGGCCACTGCCTCACCGACCTCCTGTACCGCCAGCAGACGCAGGGCCTGCCGATCGACGTCATCGCGGTCGTTGGCAACCATCCCGACCTTGCCCCCGTCGCCCAGTTCTACGGCGTGCCCTTCCTCAACATACCTGTCACGAAGGACACGAAGGCGCACGCGGAACGCCAGCTCCTCGACCTCATCGCCTCCGAGAACGTCGAGCTGGTCGTCCTGGCCCGCTACATGCAGATCCTCTCCGACGGCGTCTGTCGCGCCATGGAAGGCCGCGTCATTAACATCCACCACTCCTTCCTCCCCTCCTTCAAGGGCGCGCGTCCCTACGCGCAGGCCCACGAGCGCGGCGTCAAGCTCATCGGTGCAACTGCCCACTATGTCACGGCCGACCTCGACGAGGGGCCGATCATTGAGCAGGACGTGACGCGGGTATCCCACGCCGACTCCACTCCCGACATGGTCGCGCTCGGTCAAGATGTCGAGCGACGGGTCCTCGCTCAGGCTGTTCGATTCCACGCAGAGCGACGCGTCCTCATGAACGGCAACCGCACCGTCGTGTTCTCGCGCTGAGTACACTCGGGCGGGCCGCGCGCTCCTGCGCGGTGGCCAGCGCCCGGGCGCTGGGTGGGTGCCCCTGGCGAGCGTCGGCCGTGAGCTGGGGCGGGCACGGCGCGCCCTGTTGGAACACCGGTGCGGCCACGTGGTCATTTTTGCTTGACTTTCCTAGCTTTCGCGGCCGAGTTTGCTACTGTGTGGATAAAGCGGAGACGTGATCTTTCGGTCATTTAGTGGGTAAGCGTCGCGTTGACCGTCTGATAAATGGCACACTGTATGCGTGGACGAAACGACTCAGCAACGCACCTCCGTCACCGGCTACGTACCCGGGGGTTTTGACATGTTCCATCAGGGACACCTCAATATCCTGCGCGCGGCCCGTGAGCGCTGCGATCGTCTGGTGGTCGGGGTGACCTCGGACGAGGCCCTCATCCGCATGAAGGGGCGTGCCCCCGTCATCCCGCTGAAGGAGCGTTGCGACCTCGTGTCCTCCCTGCGCTTCGTCGACGCGGTCGTCGTGGACCTCGATCAGGACAAACGCCTGGCGTGGCGCCTGCAGCCCTTTGACGTTCTCTTCAAAGGTGACGACTGGAAAGGCACCCCCAAGGGCGCTCAGCTCGAAGCTGAGATGGCGGAGGTTGGTGCCCGCGTGGTCTACCTGCCCTACACGCCCTCGACATCCTCAACGAAGCTGCGTCGCTTCATCGCTCCGGAAGACTTCGCCGACGAGGCCGCGAGCACGACGAGCGAGACGACGGCGGAAGGGGACGCACAATGAGCTTGCCCGTCGCGGTCGATCCCTCCTCCTCGTGGGGCAGCCGTTTCGCGGCCTACCGCTCGGCGCTCGCCGCCGCGCAGAAACCGGGTGCCGGCGTGCCCGCCTACATGCGGTGGGTCAACCGGGGTGCCGCCCGCGTGGTCGCCGCCGCCTGCGCCGCCTCAGGGTGGACGCCGAACTTTGTCAGCTTCGTTTCGGTGTGCTTCTCGGCGATCGGCCTCGTCGCTTTGGTCGCCTTGTCTCCCGCCTGGTGGTCGGGCCTGATCGTGGGAGTGGCGCTCGCCGTCGGCTTCATGTTTGACTCCGCCGACGGGCAGGTGTCGCGCGTGACCGGTGCTTCGTCCAAGACGGGGGAGTGGGTCGACCACGTTGCTGACGCGTTCCGCTCGCCCGCGATCCACTTCTGTACCGCCATCGCGGTCATGGCCCACCTCCCGGAGTCGTGGTGGCTCGCGCTCGTGGCGCTTGCCTACGGGTGGGTGACCTCCGGCCAGTTCATGAGTCAGATCCTCGCCGAACAATTCGTGCGCGCTGCCGGACGCAAGCAGACCCGCGGCGGCAACCTGAGGTCCTTCATCCTGCTGCCCACCGACCCCGGTGTCCTGTGTTGGTCGTTCGTGCTGTGGGGGTTGGGCGCTCCGTTCATGGTTCTGTACTCCCTCCTTGCGGCGGTGGCGATCGCCCACTGCGCGATATCGCTGCGTCGTCGCTTCAGCGACCTGCGGGCGCTTGACGCCGCCGCGGCGGCGGGTGGCGGTCGTGCCTGATCTCTCCGTTCTCCTGCCCGCACGTAACGCGGCGGACACGATCACGCGGGCGGTGTCCTCCACCCTCGCCGCGATGCCTCGTGACGCCGAGCTGGTCGTCGGCAACGACTCGTCGTGCGACTCGACGGTCGGGGAGGCGATCCGAGGCGCCTCGCGTGGGGGAGTGGTCGATCCGCGCCTGCGCATCGAGGAGATCACGCCGGGCGAGGGAGGTGTGTCGCGAGTCCTCACCCAGCTCATGGAGCGCACGGATTCACGCCTTGTCGGCAGAATGGACGCCGACGACGTGTCCCTCAAGGGCCGTTTCAAGCGCGCGATGCGCGCTATCGAACGCGACGACGACATGGTCTTTACGCAGATGATCGAGTTGCGGGGTGCGCGCCCGGTTCCTCGTGTTCCCTACGAGATCACTCCCGAGGACATGGGGTGGCACCTTCTGCTGACGAACCCGGTGTGCCATCCGACGATGCTGGCCACGCGCGAGATTATCGACAGCGTCGGAGGTTATCGCGCTGTTCCCGCCGAAGACTACGACCTGTGGTTGCGAGTCGGTGCCGTTGGTGGGCGCATCCGTCGCCTGGCGGCGTGGGGTCTGCTCTACCGCATTCATCCCGGACAAGTCACTGGAAACGCCTCCTGGCGAGCGGATTCATGGAGGAATCCGGAGCAGGCGCGCGCGTTTGCGGACCTGTCGGTCGCGCTCACGGGCCGGGAGCTGCCGCGTCTGGTGTCGCTGCTTTCTCTTCCTCGCGATCGGGCCGAGCGTGAGCTCGACCGCTTCGTGCAGGTCTACACTCAGGGGGTCGCGTCTCGACCCGCTTCGTCTCGCCGCGTCCTCGAGCGTCGGCTGAACGCGCGCGCCGCGTGGGTGCGCTCTCACCTCCAAGGAGAACAGTCATGATTCTTACTCCTCCGCCCACCGGCGGCCAGCAGATCCTGCGCCACGCGCTGGCGCGCCGCTGGGAGTCGATTGTCGTAGGAACCGTGGCCGGCTTGGTCGTGGGTGTCGCCGCCGCATTCGCCGTGCCGGTCGCCCACTCCGCGACCGTCGCGATGACGGTCACCTCCCCGTCTCCGACACCGGCTCCCGCGGTGCGGGCGTCGTTGTCGAACACGACCGACATGGCCACCGAGCAGGGGATCGCCAAGTCTGCGGTTGTCCTGGATGCCGCTGCTGCCCAACTCGGCGGCGGCATCACAGCGAGCGAGCTGCGTGACAACCTTGAGGTGTCGGGTGACACGAACGGGACGATCGTGAACATCGGCTACACCGCGTCGACGCGCGAGGCGGCCGTGGCCGCCGCCGACGCGATCGCTGCGCACTACCTCGAGCAGCGCACCTCCCTCGTGGAAAAGCGCGCTGATGAGATGAGCGCGGTCATCAACGAGCAGATCACGGCGCTGCAAAACGAGTTGGCGGCGCTACCTGCGCTCGTCGACGAGGACGGCAAGCCCACCGCGAACCCGCGTGCCACCGAGCTGCGCACCCAGATCAGCAAGCTCACCGAGCAGAGCGCCCAGCTCGTTCCCTACCACGCCAGCGCCGGCCTCGTTCTCACGAACGCGGATGCCTCGGTAGACGAGGTCACCCCCTCGAAGTCGCGCATGATTCTGATTACCACGGCGGTCGGCCTCTTTATCGGACTCGTGACGGTACTCCTTCAGGAAACCCGATCGCGTTCGCTCGCTTCCCCCACTCAGCTCGCCGACCTCACGGCGCTGCCCGTGTGGAGCGCCGAGGAGGGGGCACCCGAGCCGTGGCTCGCCCCGACCCGAATGCTTGCCATGGCGATCGACCGCGATCACTGGGTTGACCTGATCGTGGACGCCACGGACCCACAGGCGCGCCCGCTGCACCGCGTCCTCTCACGCTCCCTGGCCGAGACGAGGGTGCCGGCGCCGCGGCTCATCGACATCAACCAGCCGCTGGCCTCCCTCCTGGACGAGGTTCGTCCCTCCCGACACGTGCTCATCGCGGTGCGCGGGGGGCATGACCTGAAGAAGTTGCACGCTCTTCTGAATGAACTGGCACTCATCAACCGAGAAGTCAACGGCATGATCTACCTGGGCGAACCGATCAGCGCCACCCAGGCCTCGGCGCCGAGGCCGAGCGCCGCGCTGGCCGAGACGCCTGAGGGCCCGACCGCCTCGTCGCCGGATGGAGGCCGCGTCACCCCGGTCAGCGAAAGTCCGACGGACACGATGCCCGCCAGGGACTTCATCGCCGACGTGAAGGAACAACAATGAGCGTCGAGGACCAGCTCGCCGACGATCACCTGGCGGCCTCCGTCTGGCACGTTGACCGCAGTGCCCGAGTCAGCCAGCTCGTCTCCGGCGACCCGTCGGCTCCTCGCGCGCTCGTCCTCGTGCGCGACCATGGACGCAACTCCGGTTTCGTGGAGATCGAGGGCACCGATCACCCGGAGGAGGATCCGCGCGTCGCCGCTGTTCCACCCGCGCCCGCCCGAGGATGGGAGGAGGGTGCTGGCGCCGACGTTGACGCCACCGTCATCATGTGCACCGTCGGGTCCTCGGACATGCTCGAGGAGGCCGTGCGAGCCATTCTTGCCCAGGACCATCAGCGCTTCACCCTCGTCGTCGTCGATAACGCTCCCGACACGGGCCTGACGCGTGCGAAGCTCGCAGGCATCGAGGACACCCGGCTGAGTATCGTCTCGGCGTCGCGTCAGGGCCTGTCTCGGGCACGCAACCGCGGCGTTCTCGCGGCTCGAGGCGAAGTCATTGTCTTCACCGACGACGACGCCATCGTTGACCCCCACTGGCTGACGGCCATGATCGACCCCTTCACGGCCTCCCCATACGTGGCTGCGACGACGGGCATCGTCCTGCCTCTCCAGCAGCGCTACGCGCCCCAACGCTGGTTCGAATCCCGAGGAGGCTTCCCCAAAGACTTCACCGCGCGCGTGTGGTCGACGGCAGACCTCCCCCGCGGCCTTGAGGCGCTGGGGGAGAAGGGCGAGGGGGGGCCGCTGTACCCCGTGACGACCGCCCGCGTGGGGGCAGGGGTGTGCATGGCCATACGCCGCGACGTTCTGATGGAGGTCGGCCCCTTCGATCCTGCCCTCGGAGCGGGCACATCGACGCGCGGAGGCGAGGACCTCGATATGTTTGCGCGCATCCTGGCCACGGGTGACATCATCGTCCATACTCCCGATGCGCTGGTGCACCACCGCCACCGGGTTGACGAGGCGGGCCTCGACAAGCAGATCCGTGGCAACGGCTCGGGCATGGCCGCCCTGCTCACCAAGGCAATCCTCGCCAAGCCCACGATCCTTGCCTCCCTGTTTGCGCGAGTGCCAGCTGTTCTGGCCCGCATCAAGCCCGGAGGCGAGCGGGTCTCGGGTACCGACAGCGACATGCCCGGATCCCTCACCATCTCCGAGATCAAGGGCTTCCTGGAAGGGCCCTTCCTCTACCTGTCCTCGCGGCGTCGCAACAGGTTGGTGCCCAGCCGTCGCGGCGCCCAGGATCGGGCACACGAGGGCGGCCAGAGCGCCGTCCGGGAGGACGCGCGCGGCGAGTACCCGACCGGTCCGGCCTCCGAGGAGGAGGCCCACCCCCGGGAAGGAGACGCGGAGGCGTGAGCGCGCGCCGAGGAATCTGGGGCAAACCGGCCCCCGCCAGCATCGGGCCACTGCGTGAGGACGTGCAGGACCTGCCCGCCTGGCCGTTCGTCGTCGCCTACTGCGCATACCTACTCTGGTGGGTCCTGGGGGCCGGCGACCTGATGTGGCCGCTCTTCGCCATCGTCATGCTCGTCCTGATGGTGGGCCGCAGCGGCCTGCGTTTTCCGCCGGGGACCATTCTGTGGGTCTTCTTCCTCGCCTGGGTGATTGCCTCCATGTCCATGTTGGATTCCGGTGGCCGCGTCATCGGCGCGATCTACCGCTTTGCTCTCGAGCTTGCTCCCGGCATCTTCGCCGTCTACGCCTTCAACGCCCGCAAGTCTTTGAGCGTGCGAACGATCGTGGCAACCATGTGGGGTTTTCTCGCATCCACGACGGTGGGCGGATTCATCGCGATGGCGTTTCCGACCCTGCGCTTCAAGACGCTCATGTACTACGTCGTTCCGCGTTCGCTTCACGGCAACGACTTCGTCAAGGAGTTCGTCAGGCGCGCAACCACCCAGTGGAACCCGACGTCGTGGGCGCTGTCCGATCCTCGTCCTTCCGCCCCGTTCATCTATTCCAACACCTACGGCAACGTCTTCTCGTTGATTTTCCCCCTGGCCCTGGTGTTCGCGTTCGTCCTGTGGCGCGAACGCTCACGGTGGCGTTTCGTCGCTGCGGCGCTGTGTGCTCTTTCCGTCATCCCGGCCGCGGCAACGCTCAATCGAGGCATGTATATCGGATTGCTGATCGTCGTCCTGTGGGTCGGATTCCAACGCCTGAGGGTTGGGGCGTGGCAAACCGTGGCAGGCATCGGAGCAGCGGTCGTCATCGGTATCGGCGCATGGCTCGCGACGCCAGCCTCACAATCGCTCCTCGAACGAGTGGCAGCTTCCTCCTCGACCCAGGACCGAGCCTCGAACTACCTCGAAACCATCTCGGAACTGGCTGAATCCCCGCTCCTGGGCTTTGGAGCACCGCGCCCGTCCGCCTCCGCGTGGCTTCCGTCGCTGGGCACGCAGGGACAATTCTGGACGGTGCTCTTCTCCTACGGAATCGTCGGAGCTTTCCTTTTCATCGCGTTCTTCGTTCGGATGCTTCCGCGCGTGTGGCGCGCGACGGACGTGTACGGGTCGATCCTGGGCGGCATCATCCTGGCGACCCTTGTTGAGCAGTTCTACTACGGCATGAACACCGGCCTGATGCTCTCCGTCGTGGCCGTCGCGCTGCTGGCCCGACACCTCGAGGAAGAGAACGAACCTCTGCGTCACGAGGCCGCCGAGCGTGAGGGCGCGCCCACGCCGGGCAGCGTCGCGGGGACGATGCGCGCCGCGCCCATCGTCCGCGTCGGGGAATGGGAAAGCCCCGCCGCGAACGACGGGGCTTTCTCCACGCGGATGCTGGAGCGGCTCAACAAGTCGGGTCGTCGGGGAAGGACACCCCCGACAGCTTCCAGTTCTCGCCATCCTTCACAAACTGAAAATAGGTGAGGGCGCGAGCCATGGTCGTGTCATCCGTCAGAGAGGTTCCCGCGTCGTTGAGGACGCTCACGGATGAGGAATCCACGCACGCGGATACCGTGACGTTGCCCGCCCCGTCATCGCTCAGGATATGCACGTCCTCCAGCGTGGGCGTGCCCGTGGCGTGGGTTCCGTCGCGGGACCATTCCACTGCCTGGGCGTCGAACTCTTCCAGCGCGGAAGCGGTAAGCACGGAGGACAGGTCTGTTGCCTGCGCCTGGGCAGGATCGGAGTACGCCCCCCACAGCGTGTTGACGACGAAAGAGGTTTGTCCGGCCGCCTCCGCGTCGGTGCTGAGGGACCCGGACGCGTTCGAGGGGCCGCCGGACTGGGGCGTGATGGTCTTCGGGATCGACTGCGGCTCGCCGGATTGGTCGTCGGGGGCGCTCTGCGTGCCCGAGGCGGCGGCAGTATCGGCGTGGGGGGAACCCGACAGACGCAGGACGGCCACGACGACGAGCGAGATGATCAGGAGGATCGCGGCCGCGAGGAGGATCTTCTTGCGCAGCGGCGAGAGTGAGTTGACGAAGTCCATGAGTATCCCATCGTTCGGTTATGGAGCAAGGTTACCGCTGGCTAGCGGGGAGGACGGACATGAGTGAGACAAATCAAGCCAGACGTTCGTTGGCGCGTAGCGGCATTGCCGGTTTCGTGGGCGCTGCCGCCTCGGCGGTCCTTGGGTTCGCGTTCACGATCATCCTGTCGCGGATGCTGGGTGCGCAGGGGGCGGGTGTGGTCACTCAGGCGACCGGTGTCTTCGCCATCGTCATGGCGCTGGCCAAGGTCGGCCTTGACTCGACCGCCATCTACCTGCTTCCGCGGCTCTCGTTGGATGCCCCGCAGGAGATACGGGCGACGCTGTCCTTCATGGCGACGATGACGGTAGCCGTCTCGACCGTGTGTGTTCTCGTTCTCGAGGTCGCCGCGCCCTTTATCTGGGACGCCCAGGTGGCGTCCTCCACCCGCGCCGTCCTCTGGTTTGTCCCGATCGGTGCGCTCACGCTCGTTGCCTCGGCGGCTCTGCGCGCCCTCGGAAACATGCGTGAGTACGTCCTCGTTCAAAATCTCCTGCTTCCTGGCCTTCGCCCTCTCCTGGTCGCGCTCGCTGCGGCGCTCACGGGATCGCTCGCGCTCGTCTCTGTTGCGTGGGCGCTTCCTTTCGCGGTTGTTCTCGTCGCGGCGTGGTGGCTGCTGCTGCGGCACATGCCCTCCGCCGTCGACTCGTTCGGACGATGGCCCTCGTCGAAGAGGCGGCGCCAGGTTCTCTCCTTCGCCCTGCCTCGCACCCTGACCGCGGGTCTCGAGCAGGCCCTGCAGTGGTTGGACGTGCTCCTCGTGGGCATGCTGGCGGGCAATGCTGCCTCGGGCATCTACGGTGGAGCGATTCGCTTCATTCAGGCGGGAATGGTGGTTGATACGGCGCTGCGAGTTGTCGTCTCGCCCCAGTTCTCCAAGCTCTTGCATCGACGGCGTACCGGCGAGCTGCGAGATCTCTATGGGACGGCCTCCATCTGGCTGGTCCTGTTCGCCGCTCCGATCTATGCGCTGATGGCGATCTTCGCCCCGGCGCTCATGCGGATCCTCGGGGATGGCTTCGCCCCGGGGGCCAGTGTCCTCGTGGTTCTGTGCATAGGCTCCATCGTGACCTTCATGGCCGGTAACATTCACTCCCTGCTCATCATGAGTGGGCGCTCCGGATGGGCGGCGGTGAACAAGATCGTCGTCCTCGCGCTCAACATTGTGGGTAACATCATCTTCATTCCGCGCGGCGGAATGGTCGCTGCAGCCATCGTGTGGGCGGTGTGCATGGTCCTTGACGCCGCAATGGCCACCGTTCAGGTCTCGCGATTCGTCGGCGTGACACCAAAACTTTCCGAAGTGGTCAAGCCGATCCTCGTTGTCGGAGTTTCCGTGGCGATTCCGGGCGGGTGTATAGCTGCGGTTCTCGGCCGCGATTCGTTTGTTGCAACCGTTACTGGATCACTGCTGTCGATTGTGACTTTTGCCTGCGCCTGCTGGATATTCAGGGAACGCCTCCATCTGACGGGACTTGGGTCCCTTGTGAGGGCGAGGAAGCGTTGAACGAGGGGCTCGTGGTGCGCCTGTGAAAGTCGTGCTTGACCGTTCGGTTGATGGGGTAGGGCTTGTTGTGTAATTATTTATTCATCAAGTCCATTTACTCCGAAAGGTCGTGCCATGTCGTCCGCGATTTCGCGCCTTGCGATCTGTGCAACCACGCCGATTGTTGCGTGTGCTCTGCTTGCGTTCGCTCCCGCTGCGGGCGCCGCAGGCGTTCAGCCCGCGGCGCCCGCAAGTGGTCAGACAACTGTGCGTGACGGACTCTCTGCCGCCACGGCCGCTGCCTCCTGCTGGGACATCAAGCAGCATGATTCCAGCTCCGCCGACGGCGCCTACTGGTTGCAGACTCCCGCCATGGAACACCCCGCCCAGTTCTATTGTGACCAGACAACAGACGGCGGAGGCTGGGTTCTCATCGGCCGCGGACGCGAGGGCTGGGAAGGCTGGAGCGGCGGCAAGGGAGACCCCTCGAAGCTGACCACGCGCGAGCGCAACGCCTCCGCCTTTGATGTCGTTCAGTACTCCAACGACACCATCAATCAGCTCCTCAACAACGAGTCGGTGAAGGATCAGTCTGATGGGGTGCGCGTCTTGCGCGCCTGGAGCACGAACGGCAGCTCCTACCAGAAGCTGGACCTCCAGTTCCCCAAGATGACCGACTTCGTATGGCCTTTCAAGATGGGGCATCCCGTGAACATGTCGATCGATGGCCGCGGCGCCGTCTCGAACGACATCTGGAACTCACCCGGCTACGACCGGGGATGGAACGCGCTCCAGGTCTACCCTTCGACGCGCACCGGCTGGAACATCGGCTGGGGCTATGGGGTGGATGCAGCGCGATGGGGCGGCGATGTCTCCTCCTCTTCATCCTTCTTCCGTAAGAGCGGCCAGACCGTCTTCCCGTATGCGGAGACCTACATTCGTCCCCGCATCGCCTCGGACTCCTCGGCCTTCGCTCGTATTCCTGACGAAGGCGTAGGCGCCTCGACGGTGACCCGCGCCGTCTCGCAGTACGCCGCCCGTACCTCGTGGGGCGTGACGGGCAACCTCAACGGCTCCGTGCGAGAGGGAAACATTCAGGTTCAGGCCTTCGCCCAGGTCGGCTCCACCATGTACGTGGGCGGCAACTTTACGGGCGTGAAGCAGGGCGAAAACGGCTCCGTCGTCCCCTCCCAGGGGCTTGCGGCCTTCGATGTCGCAACCGGGAACTTCACCGGCCAGACTTTTGACTTCAACGGACAGGTCAAGGCCCTCGTGGCTCTTCCCAACGGCAAGCTGCTCGCCGCCGGGGACTTCACCCGCGTCGGAGGCGAATCCCACGTGGGCACGGCGGTCATTGACCCGTCGACCGGCCGGGTTGACTCCTCGTGGGGTCTGACCATTTCGAGCGCTCTGCGCGGCGGAGCGGTCAGCGTGCGTGCGGCCACCTACCACGACGGCTACGTCTACCTCGGAGGTTCCTTCACGCACCTGAGCGGAGGAACCCGCAACCGGGTGTACGGCCGCAACGCCGCCCGTGTCTCGCTCGATGGCGTCCCCGACCGCTCCTGGAACCCCGAACTCAACGGTGCCGTCCAGGCCATCAGGGGCAGCGAGGCCAATAGCTCCATCTATCTCGGCGGATACTTCAGCCGCGCCCACGGAGGCGAGCGCGCCTGGTACGCTGCGAAGTTCTCCACCCAAGCCGGAGCCGCCCAGGATACGGGCTTCGCCTTCGTTCCTTCCTCCGAAGGACAGGCCAAGTACCAGCAGACCATTTCCGCGGACGGAAACCGCGTCTTCATCGGAGGGTCGGAGCACTCGCTCTTCGGCTACGACACCGGCTCCAATCAGCGCACCTCCGCATCGGTGACGATGAGTAACGGCGGCGACCTCCAGGCGTCAACGATCTCCGCCAACGGCGTCATCTACGCCTCCTGCCACTGCTCCGACGGCAGCTATCAGGACAAGCGCATGTGGGAGGCCGGTCACGACTGGTCTCGCGTCGACGAGATCAAGTGGGTCGGCGCGTGGGACGCGACCACCGGTGAACACCTCCACTGGACGCCCTTCGAGCTACTCTCGCAGCGTAGGACGGGCGCCTGGGCGCTCACCACCGACACCAACGGCAACCTGTGGGTGGGAGGAGACTTCACCCTGTCCCACATCGACGCTTCCCGCACGCAGTGGAACGGTGGCTTTGCCCGATACGACGCACGTGACAACGTCGCTCCCGAGACGCCGAACGCCGTGCGAAGCTCCTCGGCCGACGAATCCACGGTGACGCTGTCGTGGGAAGGCGTCTCCGACGCCACATCCTACGAGATCCTGCGTGACGACAGGGCGATCGCTTCCACAGACGCGACCTCGGTGACGGTGCCGCGCGGTGGCGAGAACCGCTTCTTCGTGCGCGCCGTTGATGCCGCAGGCAATCGTTCTGCCACCACGGCCGCCTACCAGCCTCCGGCTCACGGACAGGCGGACCCCGCGAACCCGGTGCTTCTGGACGCCGGTGCAACCTGGAGCTACCGTGCCGACAACAGTCCTGCTCCCGAGGACTGGGCACAGAACTCCTTCGACGACTCCGACTGGTCGACCGGAGCGGCCCCCTTGGGCTACGGCGATCCGCGTATCACCACGCAGCTTGAGCGCCGGGGGACCCGTCCTGTGACCACCTACTTCCGGTCGCGCTTCACCGTGCACGACGCGAACTCCCTCAAGGGGATCACCCTGAAGTACCTGGCCGATGATGGTGCCGTCGTGTACATCAATGGCGTCGAGGTCCACCGCACCCGTATGGGGTCCGGCGCCGTCGACTACAACACGCGAGCCGAATCGGCCCCGCGCTATAGTGCGGCAGTCGCCGCACAGTCCGAGACATTCGTTCCGGCTTCCGCACTGAAGACGGGTGAGAACGTCATCGCCGTCGAGACCCACGTCAACTACCTGCGTACCGCCACCGTGTCCATGCAGGCATCGATCGTGCGTGTCGAAGGGCGCCCGGACACTTCGACGGGTTCGGGCGGCGCCAGGGCCAACGACGCCGAGGCCGAGAACACGGGGGACGCGAGCCGCAGCATCGATGCGGCCCTGGTCAAGACCGGTACGGTCATCCCCTCGGGCACGCAGTGGAACTACTGGACCTCGACCACCGCGCCCGCATCTGACTGGTCGACCGGTGCCTCCCTCGCGGATTGGTCTCGCGGGTCCGGGCCCATCGGCTGGGGAGACGCCAACGCGGCCACGCCCCTCGACATCGCCAAGAAGGACCGTGCCATCACCTACTACTTCGCGCGCGATATCGACCTGGGCACCATCACGCCATCGACCACGCTGACCGTCAAGGTTCGAGCGGATGACGGCGTCGTCCTGCGCGTCAACGGAACGCAGGTTGCCACCAGGCGCATGTCGGACGGGGAGATCGGGCACACGACCTTCGCCAACGCGGCCGTGTCGGCCTCCAAGGCAAGCTCCGACCTGCTTGAGGTGACCATCCCGGCCAAGCTCCTGACGAACGGAACGAACAGGGTTGGCGTCGAGGAGCATGTCAACTACAAGGGCACTCCGTCCATGACATTCGACCTGACGGCCACGCTGGCCAGGTAGAAACGAGAGCGTCCCATCGGGCCGACAGCCCCGCGCCCGTGCCGCTAAGGCTCGGTCGCAGTGGCTGACAAGGGAACCCCCACCGCTGCGGTGGGGGTTCCCTTGTGTGTGGTCAAAGACTCTCGGGTTTTGTTAACCGACTGGTTGAGTACTGCCGAAGCCCGTGACAGTATAGAAGTAACCATTAACGTGCGACCTATGAGGACTTGATGAAGACTGTGCGCCGCTGCCTTGCCCTCGGATGTGCGTCGTTGGCCGCCTACGGAGCGCTCACGCTCACCCCGGCAACCAACGCGGCTGCCGATCCCCTCCACGACGGACTCAGCGAAGCGACGGCTGCGGCATCATGCTGGGAAATCAAGCAGAAGAACCCGTCCGCTCAGGACGGAACCTACTGGCTCGAGACACCCACGATGAATGCTCCGGGTCGTTTCTTCTGCGACCAGACCACCGACGGCGGCGGCTGGGTCCTCATCGGGCGCGGACGCGAAGGCTGGGAGACATGGGCTCAGGGGCAGGGCAATCAGTCCAAGCTCGCCACTCGCCCCCGCACCGCAGGCGACTTCGGTGTCCTCCAGGCTTCCCACGAAACCGTGAACGGGCTCCTCGGCGGCGGTGCCGTCTCAGACCTTGACGACGGCATCATGGTCCAGCGCGCGTACAACCCCAGGGGCACCAGCTACCAGACCGTGCGCATGCGCTTCCCCAAGATGCGTGACTTCATCTGGCCCTTCAAGAGCGCCCACCCGGTCAGTGTTAAGTTTGGCCACGACTCGTGGCTGAACGGCGGGATCGTCTGGTCGGGCTTCGGGTCCAACACTGCATGGGGGTACGTCAACCTCACGGCGACGGGACAGAACAAGTACACGATGGGCTTCGGCTACGGTCCGCTCGCCCAGTCGTGGTACGACACGTCCTCGCCCACGTCGTTCTTCCACCGCAACGGCACCATCATCAACCCCTACGCAGAGGTCTACATCCGCCCCCAGATCTCCTCCGATGACGCGGGCTTTGCCGCCATCAACGACGGCGGAACCGGCGCCGAGCAACCGAAGGCCACCGTGTCCGAATACGCCTCCCCCATGTCGTGGGGAGTGAGCGGCAACCTCAACGGCTCCGTGAGCGAAGGCAACATCCAGGTGCAGGCCTTCGAGCAGGTTGGTTCCACGATGTACGTCGGAGGTAACTTCACCGGGGTGCGGAAAGGAAAGGACGGTGCCGAGACGGCGACCAGCGGCCTCGCCGGATTCGATGCGACAACGGGGGAGTGGAACGGACAGACCTTCACCTTCAATAACCAGGTGAAGGATCTCGTCGAACTCCCCGGCGGCAAGCTCCTGGCCGTCGGGGACTTCACGCGGGTCAACGGCGAAGCGCACACGGGAACAGTCCTCCTCGACACGACGACGGGTGCGGTCGACCCCTCATGGACTCTCCAGATCCGCAACGGTTCCTCCAATAGGGTCACCGTCAAGTCCGCCAAGCTCGTTGGCGACACGATCTACCTCGCCGGGGCTTTCACTCACCTGAGCAACGGATCGACCCGCGTCTACGCTCGAAACGGCGCGCGCGTGAGCCTCACCGGCACCCCCGACCGCACGTGGAACCCAGAGTTCAACGGGACAGTCGTTGACCTCGACGTTGATGAGAATGTCAGCTACTACTACGCCGCCGGCTTCTTCACGCGGGTTCACGACAGGAGCGCCGAAAACGCAGCCCGCGTCTCCACCTCGGCAGGAGCCGCCCTCGATCAGTCGTGGACCTTCCGTCACTCCTTCTACACCGGCAAGTACCAGCAGACTGTGACGGCCGCACATGGCCGCGTCTACTTTGGCGGCTCCCAGCATTCCCTGTTTGGATACAACGCCGACACGATGACCCGCACGTCGGGATCCATCGTCATGGCGAACGGCGGCGATCTGCAAGCCAGCACCCGCTCGGCCTCGGGGGTCCTCTACGCTTCGTGCCACTGCTCGGACTTCACGTTCCAGGACGCCTACCGCTACTTCGAGCTGGGTAACACCTGGACCCGCGCCGACGAGATCCAGTGGGTCGGAGGCTGGGACGAGGCCACGGGAAAGCAGCTTGGATGGACACCCTATCGACTGGCGTCCCAACGCTCGACCGGCGGGTGGGCACTCGAGATGGCCGACGACGGCGCCCTGTGGGCCGGTGGTGACTTCACCCGTTCGTTCACCACGCGCACGACCAGCCAATGGTCAGGTGGCTTCGTCCGCATGCCCACGCGGCGAGCTGCTCCCGCCACCCCCGCCAGCGTGCGCTCGTCGGAGGGCAACGCCCAGCAGGTGACCCTCCACTGGTCCACTGTTCCCGGGGCGGCCTCCTACGAGATCCTGCGCGATGACCGCACCGTGGCCACGACCTCGTCGACGAGCGTCACCGTGCCCCTGGCGGGCAACAACCGTTTCTTCGTCCGCGCCGTCTCCTCCGAGGGCCTGCGCGGGGCCTCGACTCCCGTCTACTCGGTCGCCTCCGACGGCTCCGCCCTCACTCCGGAGGATGCGACGCTCCTTGTCGCCGAGGACGCCACGTGGTCGTACCACTGGTCCACCGACGCCGTCGCCGCAGACTGGACGCAACCCACGTTCGACGACTCATCGTGGCCGCGAGGCGCTGCGCCCATCGGCTACGGCGCTCCCACGCTGGGAACCAAGCTCACTCCCGGTGCGGCCAAGGGCCGCCCCATCACAACGTACGCGCGTACCCCCTTCGCGCTCGCCGATCCGCGTGCGATCGGCGGAGTGAACGTCACCGTCACCGCCGATGACGGCGCAGTCGTCTACGTCAATGGCACCGAGGTCGCGCGCCAGCGGATCGGTGAAGGCCCGGTCTCCGCAGGGACCTTCGCCAACGCATCGGTATCGACGCCCGCAGCCCGGGCGGATCGCCGCACCGTCTTCGTCCCCGCGTCGCTCCTGCGCGCCGGAGTCAACATCCTGGCCGTCGAAACACACCTCAACTACCGCTCCAGCATCTCGATGAGCATCGATGCCCAAGTCAGCGCCGTTCCCGGTGGAGCGGAAGCCGCTCGCCCTGCGCCCACCGATCCCGAGCCCGACCCCGCGCCGGCGCCGGCGCCCGACATGCGCGTCGAACCCGACCCGGAGAAGCCCCTCGGTGCCCTGGATGCATCCGGCTTCAACTTCGGCAACTTCATGCCGACGGGCATGTACTGGAACTACTGGAATTCCAAGGAAGCCCCCGATGCCGCCTGGAACTCGACCGGCGACCTGTCGACGTGGAAACACGGCCCGACCCCCATCGGATGGGGCGACAAGGACGCGGGGACACCCTTCGATCTGCCCCAGGCGGACCGCCCCATCACGACCTACTACGCCCGAGACGTCAACTTCGGCACGGTCACCGCAGACTTTGACCTCACGCTACGCGTGCGCGTTGACGATGGAGCCGTCATCTACATCAACGGCACCGAACTCAAGCGGGTCAATCTCCCCGAGGGAACGATCACTCCCGACACGCGGGCAACGACCAGCGTCCCTCTCGCGGAAGCCAGCAAGAACCTCGTAGTCATCGCGGTGCCGAGCGAGCACCTCAAGGATGGGGTGAATCGCATCGCCATCGAGGAGCACGCCAACTACGGCGGCGCCGCATCTGTTACCTTCGATCTGAAAGCGAGGATGGTGAGGTAATCCCCATGACCGAGAACAAGCCGACATCCGATTCCGTCGTCGACAACGCCGCGTTCGCTGCAATGGCCGACCGCCTGCTGACCCGCGGACACGCAACATCCTGGCTCAACCACTGGTCGCTGCTGCACGCGGACTTCGGCGCGCTGGCGCGCATGAACACTATCGGCTTCGACGGGACCTTCCTGCAGATGAGGCTGCGTGCCGCGGGGCACGCGGTGGCTCGCACGTCAACGGACCTGGTGCTTCCGTACGTCTTCGATCGGCTTGATCAGGGAACGCGCATCACCCTGATCGGAACCACCGTGGAAGCCGGGCAGGCGGCGGCCGCGCGCCTGCCGCGCTTCGATGTTCAGACGATCGACGGCTACGAGGGGTTGCGTCGCCTCAAGGCCGATCCTGGGATTCTGCGCGCGTTTGATCCGCGTCTGATTGTCGTCGGCCTGGGTGCAGGCCTCCAGGACATCGTCGCCGCGTACGCGCTCGAGCAGGTGCCCAGTGCCTCCGCTTGCGTCGCCGGTGGGTGGATCGACCAGTTTTCGGCGGCTGCGGATGACTACTTCCCCGACTGGGTGCACGCGGCGAGGCTCGGGTGGGCGTGGCGTATCGCGCACGAGCCGCGTCGTCTCACGAGGCGCTACACGATCGAGGCTCTCGACTTCGTCGCCCACGCTCCCGAACTCATCAGGCGCTTGGAAGCCATCGGGCACTTTGACGATTTGGGGCTGGTGGTCGAAGGAGCACGATAGGCTCGCGATAGGACTGCTTGTCGGTTGTGGGGGGCGAACCGTTGGTTCGCCCCCCACAGCCCTTAAGGCCGAGACAGAGTCTTAGGTTCAGACACGGGTGGGGCCCGAGCCGTTGGCTCGAGCCCCACCCGTCATCACACACACGCAAGCGGGTCTAGTAGGCTCCCTCGTGGCGCAGGAGCGCGGGGATGGTCTGGAGGATGATCCACGCATCCAGGGTCAGGGAGCGGTGCTGGGCGTAGGACAGATCCAGGTGAACCGTCTCGTCCCAGGAGAGGTTGGAGCGGCCGGATATCTGCCACAGTCCCGTGATGCCGGGACGAACGGCAAACTTGCCCATCACTCGCGGTTCGTACTGCGCGACCTCGCTGGGGAGCGGGGGGCGGGGGCCGACGAGAGACATGTCGCCGCGCAGGACGTTGAACAGCTGGGGAAGCTCGTCAATCGAGGTCTTGCGCAGGAAAGCTCCGACTCGCGTGATGCGCGGGTCGTTCGCAATCTTGAACATGATCGAGTTTCCCGCGCTGGCGTCGGCCTCGTTGGCCTCCTGGAGCGAGGCTTTGAGGGCCTCAGCATCCACGCGCATGGTGCGGAACTTAAACATGGTAAAAGTCCGCCCGTCAAGGCCCACGCGCTCCTGCGTAAAGAAGGCCGGTCCGCCGTCGTTGAGACGCACGACGAGGGCGACGACAAGCCAGAGGGGAGTCAGGAGAATGATTCCGATGAGAGCTGCGAAGATGTCGCATGCGCGCTTGATTGCCCTGTCGGCGGACACGGCAAAATCAGATGCATGCTCAAGTGCGAAAGCCGTTGATGCGGCCCGCGCGGTGGGCTTTGTCAAGGTTGTCATCTGTGCCTATTCCTTCTGCTCAATCAAACTCAAATGCTGCATGTCGGTTAGGTCTGTCAAACCCGAGCCGACTAGGACGTTTACGGGGTAAACGTGGTGAGCGCGTATCGGTCATCGTTAGGTGTTAACCCTAGTCTATCCACACGGTTAGCTTATTTGCTAACCAAAAGGTTAACTACAAGCGAAAAAATGCTGTGATTTCGTGCACCATGAGAGTTCCACACGTTGATTTGTAACAAGTCATGACCAGGTGGTAGCTGTCTGACACCCGTGAAAGCTGCGAGGGAAACAGGCGGAGGATAGACTGGGAAACGCGTCGTGACTGGCGAATAGGTGGACCACCACCGGGGAGCGGCGCGTCGGCATCGATAGCCGCCCGCCTGGGCTAGAAGCCACCGCCAACCACAATCGAATGATCAATTAGGAGAACCCGATGGATTCCCTCAACGACGTGACGCTGGCGCAGCTGGACCCCGAGATCCAGGCTGTTCTAGATGCCGAGCTCGGGCGACAGCGCGACACCCTGGAGATGATCGCCTCTGAGAACTTTGTTCCGCGAGCCGTTCTCGAGGCGCAGGGCTCGGTCCTGACGAACAAATACGCAGAAGGGTACCCGGGGCGGCGCTACTACGGCGGATGCGAGTTCGTCGACGTGGCCGAATCCCTGGCAATTGAGCGTGCTCAGCAAGTCTTTGGTGGTAACTACGTCAACGTTCAGCCTCACGCCGGCGCTCAGGCCAACGCCGCGGCGCTCATGGCCATGGCCAACGTTGGCGATCCCATTCTCGGTCTTTCCCTCGCTCACGGTGGTCACCTGACCCACGGCATGCGTCTGAACTTCTCGGGAAAGAACTACAGGGCGCTCGCCTACGAGGTCGATCGTGACACCATGCGCATTGAACCCGAGAAGGTGCGCCAGGCGGCGCTGGCCGACAGGCCCCGGGTCATCATCGCAGGCTGGTCCGCATATCCGCGTCACCTCGACTTCCAGGCGTTCCGAGAGATCGCCGACGAGGTCGGAGCCGCCCTGTGGGTGGATATGGCTCACTTCGCGGGCCTGGTTGCGGCAGGCCTGCATCCGAACCCGGTTCCCTTCGCGGATGTCGTCACGACCACCGTCCACAAGACCCTGGGGGGTCCCCGCTCCGGCATGATTCTGTCCTCGCGCGGCGAGCAGTGGGGCAAGAAGCTCAATTCGTCGGTGTTCCCCGGCCAGCAGGGAGGCCCGCTCATGCACGTCATCGCCGCCAAGGCGATCGCCATGAAGATCGCCCAGACCGACGAGTTTAAGGATCGCCAGCGTCGGACCCTCGAGGGGGCTCAGATCCTCGCCGAGCGCCTCGGAGCAGATGACGCGCGCCAGGCGGGCATCAAGCTGGTCACGGGGGGCACCGACGTCCACCTCGTCCTGGTGGACCTGGTCGCCTCCGAGCTGAACGGCCAGCAGGCCGAGGATCTGCTGCACGAGGTCGGCATCACCGTCAACCGCAACGCGGTTCCCTTCGATCCGCGTCCGCCGGCCGTGACTTCGGGCCTGCGCATCGGCACGCCCGCCCTCGCGACACGCGGTTTCGATGCGGAGGACTTCGCCGAGGTTGCGGACATCATCGGCACGACCCTCGTCCAGGGCGCTTCGGGAGGCAACGTCGAGGTGGAGACGCTGCGCGCGCGCGTCAAGAAGCTGACGGATAAGCATCCCCTCTACGCCGGACTCGAGCAATGAGGGCCCCCTGGCCTGGACCCGCGAAGGTCCTCGATGGCAAGGCCACGGCCGCCGCAATCAAGTCCGAGCTCGCGCAGCGCGTCGAGAAGCTACGCGCCGTCGGCGTCGTTCCGGGACTGGGAACGATCCTGGTGGGTGAGGATCCCGGCTCCATCGCCTACGTCGCGGGCAAGCACCGCGACTGCGCGCAGATCGGGGCGCGCTCGATTCGAGTGGACCTGCCGGCCGATGCCACGCAGGAACAGGTCGAAGCCGCCATCGACCGTCTCAACGCCGACCCCGAGTGTACGGGCTACATCGTCCAGCTCCCGCTGCCCAAGGGGATCGATACGAATGCCGTCCTTGAGCGCATCGACCCGGCGAAAGACGCCGACGGCCTGCACCCGATGAACCTCGGACGCCTCGTCCTGCGTGGGTCGGGCCCGATCGACTCGCCCCTGCCGTGCACGCCCCGCGCTGTGATCGAGCTCGTCGAGCGTCACGGCATTGACCTCGCCGGAAAGAACGTGTGCGTTGTCGGCCGCGGGGTGACGGTGGGGCGCTCCATCGGACTGCTGCTGATGCGCAAAGAAGTCAACGCGACCGTCGATGTCTGCCACACGGGCACGGGTGACCTCGCCGCACACGTGCGTCGCGCGGACATCGTCGTGGCTGCCGCCGGAAGCGCGGGCATTATCACCCCTGACATGGGGCACCCGGTGCGATCGTCCTCGACGTCGGCGTCAGCCGGGTTCGGGACGCCCACGGTAGGGCGCGACTGATGGGGGATGTCGCCGATGGGGTGGACGAGGTCGCGTCCTGGATCAGCCCGAACCCCGGAGGGGTCGGCCCGATGACGCGTGCCCTGCTGGTCACGAACGTCGTCGAGGCCGCGGAGCGCCAGGCGGGACTGATTCCCTAGTCGGCGCCCCCTCAGCAGCGCCGCGAGGCGGGGCAGGGGCAGCGAGGGTGAGCATCCGTCGCCGCGCCTGCCCCTTAGCCGCCGCGCAACGATTGCAAGCACAAGGAGACAACAATGACCCTGACGGTAACGAGCGTCAACCTCAACGGCATCCGAGCGGCCCACAAGCGTGGCTTCCTGTCGTGGCTCCACGTCAGCGACACAGACGTCCTGCTCATGCAGGAGGTTCGCGCGCCAGAGGAGATCTCCCGGGAGATCATGGGCGAGGAATGGGACAGCGTCTGGGTCCCCTGCAGGATCAAGGGGCGCGCGGGGGTCGGCGTGGCCATGCGGCGTGGGAGGGCGCGCATTGACGGCCAGCCTCGCCTCGTCCTCGACGACGCCGAAAGCGACGTCGACTCCGGGCGCTGGCTCGAGGCCACCGTGTCCCGTGAAGGTGGCGGCGTCCCCGTGCGAGTTGTCTCTGCGTACTTCCACTCGGGCGAGAAGGACACCCCGAAGCAGGACGCGAAGATGGCGCATCTGCCTCGCATCGGAAACCGGATGGCCGAGCTGATCGCGGAGGAAGCCAACGGTGGCGTCTCGTCCCTGGTCTGCGGGGACTTCAACGTGGTGCGCTCGCGCTGCGACATCAAGAACTGGACACCGAACCACAACAAGAGGGCAGGGGTCCTGGACGAGGAGATTGCCTTCCTGAACCGGTGGGTAGACGAGGGGTGGCGGGACACCGTGCGCGATCTCGCCGGAGATACCCAGGGGCCCTACTCGTGGTGGAGCTGGCGTGGACAAGCCTTCGTCAACAATGCCGGATGGCGCATCGACTACCAGTACGCGACCCCGCGGCTCGGGGCGCTCGCTCGTTCCTTCGACATCGGACGGGCGCCCGACTACGACGCCCGATTCTCCGATCATGCCCCGGTGTCGGTGACCTACGACATCTGAGTGCCTCCCCGACCCCGCCGCCGTACGGCGCGCGCCGCATTCTCCTAGCGGCTGCTCGCGTCGAAGTCGAAGAGAGCCATCGAGGAGTAGAGCCCGGAGGGGTCGATGCGGTCCAAGCGGAAACCCGGAACGATCCACGAGACCTCGATGGTCGTCCCGATGTCGAGCGCCAGGTCCAACGCCACGTCGTCAACGTCCTGAGCCAGGGTGACGTGCGGATGGTAGGGGAAGCGTGACTCGTGGTCGAGGGGGCCCGAGCGAATCTCCTCGGCGAGATCCACGCAGGCGGCGCCCCCCTCGGACAGGGTCATGAAGGCGACGTTCGAGACGGGCCGGAACGAGCCTGTGCCGCGCAGGGTGACGCGGAAGGGTGCATGACGGCTCGCGATGGAGCGCAGGTGGTCAATGACTGCCGGGCGCGCGTCGCGGGCGACCGGCGTGGGTGGCATGAGGGTGATGTGAGCGGGGATGCGCGAGCCGGCCAGGTCGCCCAAGCGCAGCCGCAGGTTGGTCAGCTGGGTGACCCACGGCTCCGGGATAGCGACGACGACGCCGAGCCACTCCTGGCCGGGGAGTCGTTGGGGGAGGAACATGACGCCTGCCTCTGTCGCGTATGGGGTGGCTCCACTGTACCGGTAGGGTCCTGCGGCACACGGCTTGAAGAATGTGAGGGCGTTCACGTAGCCTTGGTGTGATGACAAGGAGGACCCATTGAACGCTCTCGTGTGGGCAGACGCCGCCAGCCCGGAAGAAGGGGCATCCCAGGCGAACGCTCTCTTTCGCGATGCCTTTGGATATGAACCGAGGGGCGTGTGGAGCGCCCCGGGGCGAGTCAACATTATTGGCGAGCACGTCGACTACAACGGCGGCCCCTGCCTGCCGATCGCGCTACCGCACCGCGCTTATGTTGCGCTCTCGCCCCGCGCCGATCGAACGATCCGACTGATTTCGCCGCAGACCCGCGACGCTGTCGACGTTCTCGATCTCGACGTCCTTGGGCCCAAGGGAGGACCGGGCGAGGTGACCAACCACTGGACCGCGTACCTCGCTGGCGTGGCGTGGGCGCTGGAAAAGGCCGGACACGGCCCGATCCCCGGCTTCGATGCCGCACTGTGGTCGTGCGTCCCCCTCGGGGGAGGGCTGTCCTCGAGTGCCGCCCTGGAGTGCGCGACCGCCGTCGCCCTGGACGAGGTGTGCTCCCTCGGCCTGGCGGGACCGATCGAGTCCCCCAACGACGAGGGACGACGTGAGCTCGTCGACGCCGCTCGCGTCGCCGAAAACCAGATCGCGGGTGCCAACACGGGAGGACTCGATCAGACCGCCTCCATGCGCTGCCAAGAGGGCCATGCCCTGGCCCTCAACTGCTCCGACATGTCCACCCGCCAGGTTCCCTTCGACCTCGGCGGGGTCGGCCTCGAGCTCCTCGTCATCGACACGCGCGCCAAGCACTCGCTCGCCGACGGACAGTACGGCTCGCGTCGGGCGGACTGCGAAGAGTCCGCCAGGCTCCTCGGCGTCCGCCAGCTTGCCGACGCGACGGACCTGGACGAGGCAGTCGCAGCCCTCGGGGACGAGCGCTTGGCCGCTCGCACGCGGCACGTCATCTCCGAGATTGCGCGCACGCGCGCCTTCATTGAGCTGCTTGACGAGGGGCCGCTGGAGGGGCGCCGCCTCGCCGTGGCCGGAGCCCTCATGTATGACTCCCACGAATCGTTGCGCGACGACTACGAGGTCAGCTGCCCCGAGCTGGACGTTGCTGTCGCGGCCGCCCGCTTTGCCGGGGCCCACGGCGCCCGCATGACCGGAGGAGGATTCGGTGGCAGCGCCATTGCCCTGGTGGACGCGGAGGCGACGACGCGTGTCGCGAGCGCGATCGCCCGCGCATACGCCGAGCGCGGCTGGGAGGCACCCCACTTCATCCGAGCCCTGCCCAGCCAGCCCGCCGGACGCATGAACTGACGGTAAGAAACCGGGCCGGGGGCGGTGCTTCATCGTTTGAAGCACCGCCCCCGGCCTCGTTACACTAGGTACGCAGCACGAACGAGGGAAGGACACTTCAATGGGGATCAGCAAACGAGCATGGCAGGTGGCGGGCGCGGCCGCGGGCGGCGCGAGCCTCTTCGGTGGTGGCCTTGCCATCGGGCGCCTCCTGCGACTGGACTCCCAACGCGGCGACTACCGCAAGGCCTGGGAGAACCACAACCTGGCCACCCTCGAGAGGCTGCGCCAGCTCGAGGAACATCCCGAGGGAGACGCCCCGTACCTGATCGTTTCCCTGGGCGATTCCTCTGTCCAGGGCATGGGCGCATCGCGCATTACCGAGTCCTACCCGGCGCGCCTGGCCTCGGCGATCGCCTCCCAGCTCGACCGAGAGGTCCTGCTCCTCAACCTCTCCCTGTCGGGAGCCACGATTGAGTCCGTCGAACTCACCCAGATTCCCCAGATGCGAGGACTCGGCCTCATTGACGGCTCGCGCGTCCCAGACCTGGTGACCTTGACCGTCGGGGGCAACGATGTCATGGCCGAAGACATGGCCCCCGGACAATTCGAGGAGCGCCTGCGCCGCGTCCTATCCGTCCTGCCGCCGCGTTCCCTCGTCTCCACGATTCCCTCCTTCGGCATCATGCCCCAGGAGGCGCGCGCGCAGAACATGTCCGACCGGATCGGCGCTGCCGTCGCCGACAGTGACGCGCAGCTCGTCGACCTGCGGTCCCTCACGCAGGAATACTCCCTGCCCACCTACACCTTCGCCTACCATGCGGCGGACTTCTTCCACCCCAACTCGGCCGCGTACGCCAAGTGGGCCCAGCTCTTCGCGGATGCGTGGGCGACGTCGCGGCGTGAGGCAGTTCCCGTCGTGGAAGACGCCCCCCGCTGGGACATGCTCTCGGCGCGGGTGGCACAATCGGAGTATGACGACTGACGGACCGTGGCTCGTCGTCGGGCTAGGAAACCCCGGCGCGCAGTATGCCTCCACCCGACACAACGTCGGATACCTCACCCTTGACGTCCTCGCATCGCGTGGGGGAGCCTCCCTCACATCCCACCGATCGCGCACCCACACCGCCGACGTGCGCCTCGGAGTGGGGCCGGGCGGCGTGCCCGGACCCCGCGTCGTCCTCGCCCGCGCCGACAGCTACATGAACACTTCCGGAGGCCCGATCGCGGCGTTGGCTTCCTTCCTGAAGATCCTCCCGTCGCGCATCCTCGTCATCCACGACGACATGGACCTGCCCGCGCACACGCTGCGCCTCAAAGTCGGAGGGGGCGAAGGCGGCCACAACGGCCTGAAGTCCCTCAGCTCCCACCTGGGCACCCGAGACTACGCCCGCCTGCGCATCGGCATCGGACGCCCCCCGGGGCGCATGGATCCAGCCGACTACGTCCTCTCCGTGCTGCCCGCCAAGGAACGCCCCGACTGGGACGTTACCTTCGAGCAGGCCAGCGACGTTGTCGAAGACATCGTGACCCGCGGATTTGCCCCCACCCAGCAGGACCTGCACACCGATTCCTCACGGGTCTGACCACGGCGCTACCCCCACCCACACCGCGAAAGGCAGCGAGTGCTACTCACCGGACTCCTCCCGGACATTTCCACCGACCCCGCGATCGAAACGGCCGCGGACTCCGTCGAAGCCGGACGCTCGGGCACGATCGTCGCCCCTGCGGGTATTCGTCCGCCCCTCCTCGCCCGCCTCGCATCCGGGGCGAAAAGTCCCCTCGTCGTCCTCACCGCCACCGGGCGAGACGCCGAGTCGCTGACCAACGCGCTGGCCTCGTGGATGCCGGGCGTGGCGATGCTGCCAGCCTGGGAGACCCTGCCGCACGAGCGGCTCTCGCCCCAAGTCGACACGATGGCGCGCCGCATCGCCGTCCTGCGCCGCCTCGTCCACCCCGTCGCCGACGACGCGAGCGCGGGTCCCATCTCGGTCCTCGTCGTCCCGATCCGCGCCTTCCTCCAACCGATCATCGCCGGGCTGGCCGACCTCGAACCCGTGCGCGTGCGAGCGGGCGACGTCGTGGACCTCACCGAGATGACGGAGCGCCTCGCCGAGCTGGGCTACGAGCGCGTCGACATGGTGGAGGCGCGCGGTCAGATAAGCGTGCGCGGAGGCATCCTTGACGTCTTCCCCCCGCAAGAACCCCATCCGCTGCGCGTCGAACTGTGGGGCGACGAGGTTGACGACATCCGCGCGTTCTCCGTGTCCGACCAGCGCACCCTCGGCGAGGCGGGCGACGGGCTATGGGCCGTCCCCTGCCGCGAACTCCTGCTGACGCAAGCCGTGCGCGCCCGGGCGCGGGAGGCCGCGAGCCGCCTGCCCGGAGCCGCCGAAATGCTTTCCCTCGCCGCTGAGGGAATAGCCGCGCCCGGCATCGAATCCCTGGCCCCCATCCTCGTGGGAGGGATGGAATCACTCCTTGACCTCCTGCCCCCGGCGTGCCCCATCGTGGCCTCGGAGCCCGAGCGTATCCGCGCCCGGGCCGCAGACCTGGTGGCCACCACCGAAGAGTTCCTCGCAGCAGCCTGGAGCGCCGCCGCCGCAGGCGCGGACACCCCGCTCGAGGCCTCGAAGGCTTCCTTCCTCGACTTCGGCGACCTGTGGGGAAGCGGACAGCACCCCTGGTGGGAGATCACCGCTCTTCCACCCGCCGACCTGGCCGGCGCGCTCGGGCAACAGACGAACGCAGGGGCCGAGACGGACGGCCCCGCCCCCCTCGTCGTCTCGCCCACCCTCGTGCGCGTTGGCGCGCGCGACGTGCGCCCCTACCGCGGCGACTTCGCCCGCGCTGGCGCAGACCTGACGAACCTGGCCCGAGGCGGCTGGCGCATCGTCGTCACGACCGAAGGCCCCGGACCCGGACGACGCATCCGCTCCATTCTCACCGACGCCTCGTGTCCGGCCGCGCTCGCGGACGACGTCGAAGCGCGACCCGATGCGGGCCTCGTCACGATTACGACCGCGCAGGCGGGCGTCGGCTTCGTCGCACCCCATCTCAAGATCGCCGTCCTCACCGAAGGTGACCTGACCGGGCGAGCCGGGGCCTCCACGCGCGACATGCGCCGTATGCCCTCGCGGCGCCGCAAGGGCGTTGACCCGCTGACCCTGCACCCGGGCGACTACATCGTCCACGACCAGCACGGCATCGGGCGCTTTATCGAGCTGGTGTCCCGCTCGATCGGGCGCGGGGATGCGGCCTCCACGCGCGACTACCTCGTCATCGAATACGCGCCCTCCAAGCGCGGCCAGCCCGCCGACCGGCTCTTCGTGCCCACCGACTCCCTGGACCAGATTTCGAAGTACACCGGATCCGACGAGCCCTCCCTCACGAAGATGGGCGGCGCCGACTGGGCCAAGACCAAGGCCCGCGCCAAGAAGGCCGTGAACGAGGTCGCCAAGGAACTCATTCGCCTCTACGCCGTGCGCCAGCAGACCAAGGGACACGCCTTCGGCCCCGACACGCCCTGGCAGCGCGAACTCGAGGATGCCTTCCCCTACGTCGAGACCCCCGACCAGCTCGTCACCATCGACGAGGTCAAGGCCGACATGGAGAAGGCCGTGCCGATGGACCGGCTGCTCACCGGCGACGTCGGCTACGGCAAGACCGAAATCGCCGTGCGCGCCGCCTTCAAGGCCATCCAAGACGGCTACCAAGCCGCCGTGCTCGTGCCCACCACCCTCCTCGTGACCCAGCACGCCGAGACATTCTCCGAGCGCTACGCGGGCTTCCCCGTCCGCATCGGCACCCTCTCGCGCTTCTCGACGCCGAAGGAAACCGAGGAGGTCAAAGCGGGGCTGGCCTCGGGCGAGGTCGACCTCGTCATCGGTACCCACTCCCTGCTGACGGGAACGGTCTCCTTCAAGAAACTCGGCCTGGTCATCATCGACGAGGAGCAGCGCTTCGGCGTCGAACACAAGGAAACCCTCAAGGCCCTGCGCACGGACGTTGATGTCCTGTCCATGTCGGCCACCCCCATTCCCCGCACCCTCGAGATGGCAATCTCCGGCATCCGCGAGATGTCGATCCTGCAGACCCCGCCCGAGGAGCGTCAGCCCGTCCTGACCTTCGTGGGCGCCTACACGGACGCCCAGGTCAGCGCTGCGATCCGCCGCGAACTCCTGCGCGACGGACAGGTCTTCTACGTGCACAATCGCGTCGACTCCATCTCCTCCGTCGCCGCTCACATCGGCGAGCTGGTGCCCGAGGCCCGGGTA
The DNA here is from genome assembly GCF_024584435.1 of Schaalia odontolytica. Taxonomy (GTDB): domain Bacteria; phylum Actinomycetota; class Actinomycetes; order Actinomycetales; family Actinomycetaceae; genus Pauljensenia. The sequence continues at coordinate 1,266,293 of NZ_CP102197.1, read as the reverse complement.
CGCACCGCCCACGGCAAGATGAACGAGCACCAGCTGGAGGCCGTCATCCAGGACTTCTGGAACCACGAGTTCGACGTCCTGGTATGCACCACCATCGTCGAAACTGGGCTGGACATCTCCAACGCGAACACGCTCATCGTCGACCGAGCCGATACCTTCGGTCTCTCGCAGCTCCACCAGCTGCGCGGGCGCGTCGGGAGAGGCCGAGAACGCGCCTACGCCTACTTCTTCTACCCCGGCGACAAGGCCCTCACCGAGACCGCGCACGAGCGCCTCAAGACCATCGCCGCGAACACCGAGCTGGGCGCAGGCCTGGCCGTCGCGCAACGCGACCTGGAGATCCGCGGCGCCGGTAACCTCCTGGGTGGCGCCCAATCCGGGCACGTCGAGGGCGTCGGCTTCGATCTCTACGTGCGAATGGTCTCCGACGCCGTGGCCGCCTACCGCGGGGAGACGCCCGCCGAAAAGACGGACGTGCGCATGGATCTGCAGGTCGATGCCCACATTCCCGACGGATACATCCGAGGAGAACGCCTGCGCCTGGAGGTCTACGCCAAGATCGCGGCCATTGCCACCCCCGAGCAGGAGGCAGATGTGCGCGAGGAGCTCCTTGATCGCTACGGACCTATCCCGCCCCAGGTCGACCTGCTCTTTGCGGTTGCACGGCTGCGCGAAGTCGTGCGTCGCGCGGGAATCTCCGAGGTCGTGACGCAGGGCAAGTACCTGCGCGTGAGCCCCGTCGAACTGCGTGATTCCCAGGTCATGCGCCTCAAGCGCCTGCACCCCGGGACCGTCATCAAGGCAGCCGTGCGCCAGGTGCTGGTGCCGCTTCCCCTCACCTCGCGCGTGGGAGGAAGGCCCCTCACCGACGCGCCTCTCCTGGAGTGGGTGGACACGCTCGTGACCAAGATTCTCGTGCCTTTTGGCGCGTAGTGCCTGTGGTGGAATACACTGGTCCCATTGCGTCGCAACACACCCGAGGAAGGATCGCTCGTGCGCTATACACGCCAGCTGGCAACCGCCGCCCTGATCGTGGCCGCAGGACTGGGTTTGGGGGCGTGCTCGGCTCACCCAGGAGCCGCCGTCGTCACCTCCTCCGGCTCCTACAGCACCGAGGACGTCAACGAGGCGGTCCAGCAGATGGGCCTGCTCACCGGCCAGCAGTCTCAGATCAGCGCCGACCAGATTCGCACGGCGCTCCTGAACGAGCCGATCCTGGCCGCGGCGGCCTCGTCGGTGGGAACTACGATCAGTGATGAACAGGTCGATCAGACTGTTGAACGCGTCCTGCAGGCGCAGGGCTTGTCGGGCCTGACGCTCGGCCACGCCACGCGCACGACCGTCAGGTCGATCCTCCTGGAACAGACGCTCAACGGACTCGTTCAGTCGGACCCGTCGATCGTCGCGGGACTCAACGACGTGATGACGAAGGCCCGAGAGTCGGCTAATCCGCAGGTCAATCCGCGATTCCGCCAGCCGTCGCAGGGGGGAAACAAGGCGAGTACGGTCCCCATGTTCGGTGACGCCGTCGCGGGCAACCAGCAGGGTGGAGCCTCTGCGCTGCTGGGAGGATCCACCACCGGCGGTAGCTCCCACTGAGACATGTGAGCATTCACTCACAGGCTGCGTGACAGGGACCAATGTCGCTTGTCTTCCTCCCAATGGGTGAGCAAAAGCCCCGAATTGAAGAACGTCCCCCATGCCGGGGGTGACCACACACGGCGGTCCGTATTACCGTTGTACTGACCGCTTCCACGCAACAAATCGATTGGAGAATGACGTGGCAGTTATTGAAGGCATTGGTGCACGCGAGATCCTCGACTCGCGCGGTAACCCGACCGTTGAGGTTGAGGTCGTCCTCGAGGATGGCACCGCTGCGCGCGCGTCCGTCCCCTCCGGCGCGTCCACCGGCGCGTTCGAGGCCGTCGAGCGTCGCGATGGCGACAAGGGCCGCTACCTCGGCAAGGGCGTTCAGGACGCCGTCGACGCTGTCGTCGAGCAGATCGCCCCCGAGCTCATCGGTGAGGAAGCCGACGACCAGCGTTACATCGACCAGGCCATGATCGACCTGGACGGCACCCCCAATAAGGGCAAGCTTGGCGCGAACGCCATCCTGGGCGTCTCCCTCGCCGTCGCCAAGGCCGCCGCCAAGTACGCGGATCTTCCCCTCTACAAGTACCTGGGCGGCCCCAACGCCCACGTCCTGCCTGTCCCCATGATGAACATCCTCAACGGCGGCTCCCACGCGGATTCCAACGTTGACATTCAGGAGTTCATGATCGCCCCCATCGGCGCACCCTCCTTCCGCGAGGCGCTGCGCTGGGGCGCCGAGGTCTACCACACGCTCAAGGGTGTCGTGAAGGATCGCGGTCTGTCCACCGGCCTGGGCGACGAGGGCGGCTTTGCCCCCAACCTCGACTCCAACGCCGAGGCCCTGGACCTCATCGTCTCCGCCATCGAGAAGGCCGGCCTCAAGCCGGGCGAGGACGTCGCCCTGGCGCTGGATGTCGCCTCCTCCGAGTTCTTCAAGGACGGCCTGTACCAGTTCGAGGGCGAAGGGCGCTCGACCGACTTCATGGTCGACTACTACGAGAAGCTCATCTCGAACTACCCGCTGGTGTCCATCGAGGATCCGCTCTCCGAGGACGAGTGGGACGCGTGGACTGCGCTGACCTCCGAGATCGGTGGCCGCGTCCAGCTGGTCGGCGACGACCTCTTCGTCACCAACCCCGCGCGCCTGAAGAAGGGCATCGAACTGGGTGTCGCGAACGCGCTGCTCGTCAAGGTCAACCAGATTGGCTCCCTGACCGAGACCCTTGACGCCGTCGAGGAAGCGCACCGTAACGGCTACCGTACGATGACCTCGCACCGTTCGGGCGAGACCGAGGACACCACGATTGCCGACCTCGCCGTCGCGACGAACTCCGGCCAGATCAAGACCGGTGCTCCCGCCCGTTCCGAGCGCGTTGCCAAGTACAACCAGCTCCTGCGCATCGAGGAGCAGCTGGGTGAGGCGGCCGTCTACGCCGGCCGCTCCGCCTTCCCTCGCTTCGCCAAGTGAGCGTCGGCAACTAGCCGCATAGCTCCGCGCGGGTCCCTCCGGACCCGCGCGGAGTCTTGTCGGCGTGGGGTCGATCCAAACGAACAGACGTAAGGCACGATAGAACAATGGCAAGCCGTCGTCCCTCCTCCCGTCCCTCCAGGCGCCGCCGCACCTTGTCCGATGCGCCGCGCACGACGCGAGAGATCAATGCGGAGAAGTCGCGCCAGCGCCGCGCGGCCGCCCAGGCCGCCAAGCTCGCGGGCGGGGAGAGTGCTCCGGCGCGCGGAGCCAAGGACCAGGCGTCGACCGACCGCAAGAAACGAGGAGTGCGGCGGGGCGCCCTGGCAGCGGACAGGCACGTCGGGCGCGACGGCGCCGCTGTCTTGTCTATCGGCGGTCTCGACATCTCGGCGCGCCTCGTCGTCGTCCTCACGGTCGCCGCGATCCTTGCCGTCATGCTTGTTCCCAGCGTCTACCAGTGGTGGCAACAGGAACGTGAGCTGGCGCAGATCAAGGCACAGGTCGCCGAGCAGCAGGAAAAGAACGCCCAGATGCAGCGCCAGCTCGACCTGTGGAACGATCCGGACTACATCTCGACCCAGGCGCGTGAGCGCCTCGGATACGTGCGGCCGGGTGAGACCCAGTACACGGTCGTTGATCCGGGGGCGCAATACCAGGACTCCGCGCTGGCTGCGGCGGCCGCACCCACAGGACCCGCGCGCCCATGGGTGCTCCAGCTCGCTATCCTGGTGGGGAAGGCGGATCAGCCGCCCACCTCGACGCCCGTCCCGTCGGCAGAAGTCAGCCAGTCGGGTCAGGGGACCACAACCGGCCAAGAAAGCGCAGAATGAGCCTCGCACACACCACCGACGCCACCGACGATGACCTGGAGGTCCTGCGAGAGCAGCTGGGACGCGTCCCTCGGGGCGTCGTTGGTATCGCCGCACGCTGCGTGTGTGGACGCCCCCTGGTTGTCGCAACCTCCCCGCGTCTTCCCGACGGAACGCCCTTCCCCACGACGTTCTACCTCACCCACCCCGCCGCCGTGAAGGGGGCCTCCACCCTCGAGGCGGAGCACGTCATGGAACGCCTCAACGAGGACCTCGCCGCGGACGAGGACCTGCGCGGCGCCTACGAGCGCGCGCATCGCGCGTATATCGAGGCTCGCCTGACCCTCGGTGAGGTCCCGGAGATTTCCGGGGTGAGCGCCGGGGGAATGCCCACGCGCGTCAAGTGCCTGCATGCCCTGGTCGGGCACTCCCTCGCCGTCGGCCCCGGCGTCAACCCGATCGGTGACCGCGTCCTGACGATGCTTGACGAGCGCGGCCTCTTCTCGCCGCACCGCTGCTTCTGCTGAGAGAAACTGAGCCAGCCCCGGGCTCTTTCCGGGGATGTAACCCACGAGAAACGACCGTGATGACCCGCGTAGCTGCCATTGACTGTGGAACCAACTCGATCCGACTCCTTGTCGCCGACGGGAGCATGGGGGAGGATGGGACCGTTCACCTGAGTGATCTGACCCGCCAGATGCGTATCGTGCGCCTGGGGCAGGGGGTGGATGCTCGAGGCTACCTTGACCCGGCGGCGATCGAACGGACCGTCGAGGCCACCGTTGAGTACCAGCGGATGATCGAGGCGGCGGGGGCGACCCGCACTCGCTTCGTCGCGACGTCGGCAACCCGGGACGCGTCCAACAGCGCGGACTTCGTGCGTCAGATCCAGGCCGTCATCGGCGTGGAGCCAGAGGTCGTCGTCGGCACGGAGGAAGCCTCCCTGTCCTTCAACGGCGCGGTGAGCGGCCTGGGCGAGTCCGTGTGCGCCCCGATGCTGGTCGTCGATATCGGCGGTGGGTCGACGGAGCTGGTGCTGGGTGCGACCCGCGTTGAGCAGGCGATTTCGATCGACATGGGCGCCGTGCGTGTCACCGAGAAGTTCTTCTCCCACGTGGATCCGGCAGGCGGAGTGCCCGTTCAGGACCAGGAGCGCGCGATCGCGTGGATCGATGAGCAGCTGGACGGCGCGGAAAAGTCCGTGGACCTGGCGCGCGTGCACTCCCTTGTGGGCGTTGCGGGCACGGTGACCACCCTGACCGCCCAGGCGCTGGGTCTCACGTCGTACCAGCCCGAGCGCATCCACGGCGCGCGCCTGAGCGCGGCACAGTTCGAGGAGGCCGTGCGCTTCATGGTCGATCAGCCGACGTCCGTGAAGGCCTCCCTGGGCTTCATGCCCGAGGGGCGCGAGGACGTCATCGCGGCGGGCGCGCTTATCTGGAGCCGCATCGTCACGCGCGTTCTGGCGCGCGCCGAGGCCGCCGGGCATCCGATCGAGCAGGTCGTCACCTCCGAGCACGACATCCTTGACGGCATCGCGATGGCGATGATCCGTGACGCCGGTTGAGTCGGTGCTTTCCCTCCCGTAGGCTGGACACGCGCATCGCGCCCCCGTGGCCCAATTGGCAGAGGCGGCCGACTTAAAATCGGTGTGTTGTGGGTTCGAGTCCCACCGGGGGCACTGTTTCTGTCCTCAGCGACCAGGCCGGGGAGCCATTGCTTGGCCCGTCGGTGCCGGTGTTGGGGCGTGCGTTTCGTGTATGGCGCGGCCTCGTGCGACACTAGAGACACCATAACGGACCAAGGAGATACTATGGCCAACCCGGTGATGAACTCCATCGTCAAAGACTGGTCGGCTCAGACCACGACACCTGCGGGCTATCCTGCGATGCCCGGTTACCAGCCCGCGTCCCAGCAGGCTCACAATCCCTTCGGCGGTTCGACGAACCCCTACGGAGCGCCCGAGGAGAGCGGACCCTCCGGCGCGCAGGCCGGTCGGGCGGCTGATCGCGGGCCCGTCTACGGGGTCCCTCAGGGCGCTCCGGCAGGCTACGACGATTCGATGGCCTCGTACGAGGCGATGATGAACGCTCCCGCGGCCGACGCGGTGGATCGCGGAACGATGACGTACGACGACGTCGTGGTCAAGTCCCTCATGTGCTTCGGCCTGCTTCTCGTGGGTGCGACCGCCGGATGGATGACCGGCCTGGTCGCGATTGGCGCGGCGATGATGGTTGCGCTCGCAGCCTGCGCTGTCACTCTCGGACTCGCCCTGTTCATCCAGTTCTCGAAGAAGGTGCGTCCCGGCGCTATCGTCGCCTACTCGCTCATCGAAGGTTTCGTTCTCGGGGCCCTGTCCTGCGCCTTCGAAGCGATGTTCCCGGGCATCGTGGTGAGCGCCGTTCTGGCGACCCTCGTCGTCATCGGCGTGACCCTGGGCGCCTTCACGATGGGCTTTGTACGCAACTCGAACACGCTCACCCGTGTCGCCGGCATCGGCTCTGTCGCCTTCTTCTTCTACTACTTGGCCAGCTTGTTCCTCTCTGGTACCGGCCTCGTGGACATGACGGCGGTGCGCAACACGCCGATCTTCGGTATCCCGCTCGGCGTCATCATCGGCGTTCTCGCGGTTTTCATCGGAGTGCTGTGCCTCGTGCGCGACTTTGATGCCGTCAAGGTCGGCGTCGCCAACAACGTGCCTGAGAAGTACTCGTGGCTGTGCACCTTCGCGATCATGACTGACGTCATCTGGATCTATCTCGAGATCCTCAGGATCCTGTCCTACCTCATGCGCCGCAACTGACGCGCCGCTTCACCGCCCCTAAGGAAAACCCCCATGGAAAACATCTCTGTCGCCGGCGAATTCGGCCGCAAGCCCGCCCTCTCCTTCGACGGCACCCCCTCCGACGAGCTCGTCGTCGAGGTCCTCCACGCGGGCGACGGCCAGCAGGTCGAGGCCGGGGACACGATCACCTGCCACTACTACGGCGCGGTCTTCGGCTCCGACGTGGACTTCGATAATTCCTTCGACCGCGGCGGCGCCCTGTCCTTCCAGATCGGCGTCGGCATGGTCATCCCGGGGTGGGATGAGGGCCTCGTGGGCAAGCGCGTGGGCGACCGCGTCCTGCTGTCCATCCCCTCCTCGCTGGGCTACGGCGCACGCGGCGTCCCGCAGGCGGGCATCCCCGGCGGCGCGACCCTCGTCTTCGTCACCGACATCCTCGGCGTCTCCTGACCCTGGCGCGTGACACGATGGTGGTGCGCCGCACAATTTCGTGCGGCGCACCACCACGTCGTTGGGGTGAATCGCCGGCGCGAATGAGGCGGCGATAGCTGCGATTGCCCGGCCTTTCGAGCCTCTAGGAGCGTGGCAGTGCCGGGCAGGCGATGCCGGTGCGCGCGTGGCACTCGTAGCCGCCCGGGTTCTTGAACAGATACTGCTGGTGGTAGTCCTCCGCGTACCAGAAGCGCGCGGCGGAGTGGGCATCGGGAGCGGGGGAGATGATCGTCTGAATCGGGCCGAAACCGCGCTCAGTGAGCACCTCCTGGTAGGCGTCGCGCAGGGCGAGAGCGTCGTCAAGCTGCGCGGCGGTCGTCGTCCAGATCTGCGAACGGTACTGGTCGCCGATGTCGTTGCCCTGTCCACCCACCTGCGTCGGGTCGTGGATCTCAAAGAAGAGCTGGACCAGGTCAGCGGCGCTCGTGAGCGCGGTATCGAAGACGACGCGCACGGTCTCCGCATGCCCCGTCGAATGAGAACACACCTGCTCGTACGTCGGGTTGGGCGAATGTCCGCCCATGTAGCCGGTCGCCGTGGTCACGACCCCGGGAGCGTTCCACATGGCCTTCTCGACGCCCCAGAAGCACCCTGCCGCGAGGAAGATGACCTCCTGGCCAGTCCCCGCATCCTCCGTCATCGACGAGCCAAGAACCGCGTGACGCGACACGCGAAGCCCGGTATGGGCCAACGAAAAGATAGATCTCATGCCCCTCATTTCACCACCACAGCCTGCCGGCTCGCTCGCTGAGCGCGCGAAGCGTGGAAAAGCGAGGCCATGCGGGTAGGCTTAGGGAGGAAACAGAGGAGGTTCCGTGGCCGACACACATGACCAACCGCGCTGGAAGCTGTCCGACCTGATGGGGCGGCTCACTGCCGTCCTGCCCGCGAAGAACGCCGAGCATCCGGCGCCCGCCCCCGTCTTCGTTTCCGTACGCGAGGAACTGCAGGATGAGAAGGATGCCGCCAACGCGGTCCCGCGCACCCTCCGCGTCGCCGCGGCGATCTCGTGGCGCACCCTGGTCGTCGTGGGCCTCGTCGCCGCCGTCCTATGGGGCGCCGCCCGGCTGACGATCGTCATCATGCCCGTCGCCATCGCGCTGACGGTTGCCGTGCTGCTCGAACCCCTCGTGTCGTGGATGCGACGCAAGCTGCATTTCCCGCCGTCGCTGGCGGCCGCTGTCGGTCTGCTGGTCTTCTTTGCGGTCATCACGGGCGCGCTCAGTCAGGCCGCGGCCGAACTGATCCAGCAGGTTCCGCAGCTGGCAACCCAGGCCGCTGACGGCTTCCGCGCGCTGCTCGATACGATCACGCACAACGAGTTCTTGAAAAACGGGCCGCTCAAGATCGACACCACGGTCCTCAACCACTGGGTCGATCAGCTGCGCTCCGAGCTCGTCGGCTGGCTCAACACCAACAAGGAGGCCCTGGCGACGGGTGCACTCAACATCACCTCTTCCGTGGGGACGCTGGCAACCTCCGGGTTGACCATGCTGTTCTGCCTGTTCTTCTTCCTGAAAGAGGGACGCTCGATTTGGCTGTGGTGCGTGCGCCTGCTTCCTGCGCGCGCCCGCGTTCCCGTCTACGAGAGCTCGATTCGGGGATGGGCGACCTTCGGATCGTACGTGCGCACCCAAATTCAGGTCGCGGCGATCGACGCCATCGGCATCGCCTTGGGTGCCTTCTTCCTCGGTGTCCCCCTGGCCATCCCGATCGGCGTGATCACGTTCTTCGCCGCGTTCGTCCCGATCCTCGGCGCCCTGACCTCGGGCGTGATTGCCGTTCTCGTCGCCGCCGTGAACGGGGGCCTGACGAAGGCCATCATCATGCTGGTCATCATCCTGGTCGTCCAGCAGGTTGAGTCCAACATCCTTCAGCCCTTCATGATGTCCAATGCCGTGTCCCTGCACCCCGTGGCCGTCATGCTGGTCATCACCGCGGGTTCGGCAATCGCCGGCATTGCGGGGGCGGTCTTCTCCGTGCCGATCGCCGCATTCATCAACGCCACCGTCATGTACCTGCACGGCTACGATCCGATGCCCGAGCTGGCAACCGCTCAGAACCGCCCAGGGGGATCTCCGGGAACCCTCGAGCAGGAGATCGCCGCCTCGTATGCGGGTAAGCCCGATACGCGCCCCTACGTGGCACGTGCCAACGAGGCCGCAGACGGGGCGCCCGAGCGGGCAGGAGGCGAGGCGCAGGCCAACGAGGGCGCCCAGAGCGTCGGCGCTTCTGCGACGGCAGCGGGAGACAAAGAAATGCCGGAGGACGAGACTCCCGTGCGGCCCTGAGTGTCTCTCACGCATAGCGTGCGGGTCCCGCCGCCTGGCGGGACCCGCACGCTATATCGCTGCCTGTGTCGCCTAGCCCTCGAAGGGCTTGGCATCCAAGATCTCGACGTCGATCATGCGCCCCGTGGGAGCCTCGAAGGAGAGCTTGTCCCCGGCCTTGTGGCCGATGACTGCCGCGCCGAGGGGCGCCTGAGCGGAGAAGACCTGGATCCCCAGGTCGCCACCCGCGTCGCGCGAACCGAGCAGGAAGGTCTGCTCGCGGCCCGCCACGAGGGCGGTGACAACCATGCCGGGCTCGACGATGCCGTCGTCGGCGGGTGTTTCGCCGACCTCGGCGTGCTCGAGCATCTCCTGGAGGGCCTGGATGCGGGTCTCGTTCATGGACTGCTCGTTGCGTGCGGCGTGGTATCCGCCGTTCTCGCGCAGGTCGCCTTCCTGACGGGCCGCGTCGATGAGGCGCGCGATCTCGACGCGCTTGACCTCGATGCGTTCCTTCAGTTCGTTCGCCAGCAGGTCGTACTGGGCCTGCGTCAGCCACTGTGTGTCAGCCATGGTTCCTCCAATGACGTGTCAGTAGTGAAGCGCCGACACACGGGTGCCGACGCGCATGGTCTCGAGTGTAGCAAGTCCGGAGGCCGTCACGGCAAGCGCTGCGCGTGGCGTCTTAGGCCCACAGGACCGCCAGGTAGACGGCGACGCAGTGACACGCCCACGCCGCGACCGTAAAGGCGTGGAAGATCTCGTGGAAGCCGAACCACGTGGGGGAAGGGTCGGGTTTCTTCATGCCGTAGACGATTGCTCCGAGGGTGTACAGGATGCCGCCGGCAAGGATCAGCAAGACGATGGCTGGGCCACCGCCCGCCCACAACTGCGGCAGATACCATGCGGCGACCCATCCGAGGGCAACGTAGATGAGGGTCTTGAGCCAGCGCGGTGCGCCGGGCCAGAAGAGGTTGAGAACGATGCCGAAGAGTGCTCCGCTCCACACGACCGAGAGGAGGACTGTGGCGTCGGAGCGGTCCAGGAGCGCGATCGTGAGCGGCGTGTAGGTGCCGGCGATGAGGAGGAAGATGTTGGAGTGGTCCAACCTGTTCCACAGGGTCTCCCAGCGGGGGGCCCAGTAGAAGCGGTGATAGGTGGCCGACACGCCGAACAGCACGAGGGAACACGCCAGGTAGACGGCGGAGCCCCACTTGGTTGCTGGCGTGGGCGCCAGGCACACCAGGACGATCGAGGCGGCGAGCGAGAGGGGGGTTGCGGCCAGGTGGAGCCAGCCGCGCAGCTTGGGCTTGATCTGCACGAGCTGTCCCGAGAACCACTGTTTCGGTGTGAGTGATGCGATCTTCATGCGGTACCTCTGTCCTCTTCCTACGATCCCGTAGGTTACTACGCCGTAGGTTTGAGCGGGAACATACTTCTCGAGTTCCGAGAAGGCATCTGTTTCCCTGCGTCCTGCAGCGCGATACCCTTAACAGGACAAGAGTACGCCGCGCCATGGGGCGCGACACAGCAGGAGGGACGTCATGGCCCAGTGGAACATGCTCTACGACATGTACGAGCGTCGCCTCAAAGCCGAACTGTCCGAGGCGAACGTTCCGGCGCATATCGGCGTCATCCTTGACGGAAACCGGCGCTGGGCGAAGTCCCTGGGGGCCACTGCGTCCCAGGGGCACCGGGCGGGCGCCGGTAAGATCTCGGAGTTCCTCCAGTGGGCCGACGATGCCGGTGTCTCCATCGTCACCCTGTGGCTTTTGTCGACCGACAACCTCTCGCGTGACGCCGCCGAGCTGGGCGAGCTGCTGCGCATCATCTGCGAGGCCGTCTCTCTCCTGGCCGACCAGGAACGGTGGAAGCTCGCCCTCGTCGGGGACCTCTCCCTGCTGCCCGAACGCGTCGCGGAAGATCTTCGGGCGTCGGTGGCGCGCACGGAGGGGACGGTGGGGATGACGGTCAACATCGCCGTCGGCTACGGCGGCCGACACGAGATTACCGAGGCCGTGCGCTCCATGATGCGCGAAGCGGCGGCCGAGGGACGCACCCTGGAAGAACTGGCCGATTCCTTTACCGACGCGGACATCACCGCTCACCTGTATACAAAGGACCAGCCCGACCCCGACCTCGTCATCCGGACATCGGGAGAACAGCGCCTCTCCGGATTCATGCTGTGGCAGTCCGTGCACTCGGAATACTACTTTTGCGAGGTCTACTGGCCCGACTTTCGTCGCGTCGACTTTCTGCGCGCCCTGCGCTCCTACGCGCAGCGGGAACGCCGCATGGGCAAGTAGGACTGCGCGCTCGCGGGGCCTCAGGGCAGCTCGTGTGCCCAGGGAGGGTTCGCGCCCTTACGGGAGACCGTGACGTCCGAGATGGCGCTCGCCCGGTCGAGGATCGCCCGAAGCCGGTCCTCTCCGATGTTCTTCAGCTCCTCGCGCGCCGTCGCGCCGCGCAACCCCATGCTCCACAGGGCGTCGATGACGCCACCCATAAAGGAATCGCCCGCCCCGACCGTGTCGACGACATCAACATCGCCCGCGGACTTGACGACGCGCAGCCCGTCGGAGGTGAACGCCACGCAGCCGTGCTTGCCGCGGGTCACGATCACGATCGAGGGGCCGAGGTCCAGCCAGCGCCGGGCGACCTCGTCGATGCCGCAGTCGCCCGTGAGCCACGCGAGGTCCTCGTCCGAGACCTTCACGACGTCCGAGAGCGCGATGAAGCGCTCAACCGAGGCCAGGGCGTCTGTCGGGTCTCCCATGATGGAGGGGCGCGCGTTGGGGTCGAAGCAGACGAGGGCGTGGCCGCGTCCCCGGGCGAGAGCGTCAAGGACCGCGTCGGCCCCGGGCTCAATACTCGCCGAGATTGAACCGGCAACGAGGATCTGCGCGCTGTCGGGCACGTCAATGGGGGCAGTGGGGGCCCACTCCAGGTCGAAGGTGTAGGACGCCGCGCCTGTCTCATCCAGGCGCGCGAGCGCCGTCGACGTGTGGGAAGCGCCCCGCGAGTCCTCCGTGAGGCGTACCCCGGAGTCCGTGAGGTGGAACTCGATGAGGCGACCCAGCTCGTCCAAGCCGATCCACGTGGACAGGGCAACCGGGCGTCCCAGTCTGCCCAGCGTCACCGCGACGTTCGCCGGTGAGCCTCCCGGTATCTCGTAGGGGCACTCCGGTTGGTCGTGCGCGATGACAATGTCGATGAGAGCCTCGCCGATCGCGAGCACGTGGGGGGTGGACGGGCGCGCCATGCGTTCTCCTCGCTGAAACGTTGGTGTGCGGTGTGTGCTCTCCACCCTAGCGCGCCTCGGGCGCCTGCTGCCCGCTCTTCTCGGCCAGGCGCGATTGCGCGCCGTCCAGGATCTGCGAGCAGCGGGCGGCCAGGGCCTCGCCGCGCTCCCACAGCGTCAGCGTGTCCTCGAGGGGGGCCTGGCCTCCCTCAAGTGCCCGAACGATCCCGACGAGCTCGTCGCGCGCGGCCTCGTATCCGAGGGACTCGGGGTCGGGAAGCTGTTCCTTCGAGGTCATTGTGTTATTCCTTACGTTGTGCGGGTGGTGGTGTGGGGAGGCTACTGGTCGTCCGGCGGCGTGGGGGCAGTCGCGCCCACGACCTGAGCGACCATGCGGCCAGAGGCGAGGATCCCCTCGATGAGGTCGCCCTTCTTCACCTGCTGCGAGGAGGTGATCAGAGCGCCCGACGGCGTCTTGAGCAGCGCGTATCCGCGATCCAGCGTCGCGCGCGGCGACAGGGCGGTCAGCGTCGCGCGCAGGCGAGTCAGGTCCTGGCGTTCGGCGGCGAGGCGTCGCTCCAGGCAGGAGCGCATGGCCACCACGTGCTGGGACAGGGCCGTGCGGTGGCTCTCGAGGATCGCCTCGGGTCCGCGCAGCACCGGCCGCGAGGAGATGAGCGTCAGGTTCGAGCGTTCGGTCGCCAGGCGGGCCGCGAGCATTCCTCGCATGCGACCGACGGCCTGGGCGATGCCGTCGCGCTCGCGGGCCTCGTCGGGTACGACGCGGCGAGCCGCGTCGGTGGGCGTCGATGCCCGGTAGTCGGCCACGAGGTCCAGAAGCGGGGAGTCGCCTTCGTGTCCGATGGCCGACACGATGGGGGTGTGGGCGCCTGCCGCGGCTCGCACGAGGCGCTCGTCGGAGAAGGGGAGCAGGTCTTCCACGGCGCCGCCTCCGCGCGCGATGACGATGACGTCCACGCCGTTCATGCCGTCCAACTCGGCCAGGGCGGCGCCGACCTCCGCTACGCAGCGTTCGCCCTGGACGGCGACCTCGCGGATCTCGAAGCGCGCGTGGGGCCACCGCTCGGAGGCGTTGACCACCACGTCATCCTTGGCCTTGGCGTTCCTGCCGCAGATCAGCCCGATCGTGCGGGGAAGGAAGGGCAGGGGCTTCTTGTGGGACTGCGCGAAGAGTCCCTCGGCGGCCAGGCGGGCGCGCAACGCCTCGATCTGGGCGAGCAGGTCGCCCACGCCCTGCAGGTGTATCTCCGCCGCCTGGAGGTTGAGGCGGCCCGAACGCTCCCAGAACACGGGCTTGACGCGGGTGACGACGCGCGCCCCTTCCGTCAGGGGAGCGGCGTCCATGACGCCCGCCCAGGCCGTGACCGTCATTGACGTGTCGGTCTGAAGGTCGCGCAGCGTCAGGAAGTGCATCTTCGCTCCCGGCCGCACCTTGTACTCCACGACCTGACCCTCGACCCACAGGGGGCTCATGCGGTCCACGTACACCTTGATGTTCTCCGTCAGCCTGCGCAGCGGCCACGGGTTCTCCCGCGTCGTGTCGGCCGCGCGGGCAGCCGGGGGGAGTGCGGATGCGGGGGAGCCTGGCGAGGGGGCGGCGGTGTGGGGCGAGGTCACGGACCCAGCATGCCACAGGCTCGGGTGGAGCGCCGCGCTCGGCCGACGCCTCGGCGGTCGTGTGCGATTGCCTGGCCCCCGCGCACGCCCGGCGCCCCGAGCGATAGGGTTGTGGGCATGAGTGAAAACGTCGACCTGCACGCCAGCGCCGAGGTTCCCCTGCCCGAAGGACGCGGCGAGGGCAGCGGGCGCATCCTTTTGGCCGCGCCCCGCGGATACTGCGCCGGGGTGGATCGTGCCGTCGACGTCGTCGAGAAGGCCCTCGAGCTGTACGGCGCGCCCGTGTACGTGCGTAAGGAGATCGTCCACAACAAGTTCGTCGTCGAGTCGCTGACCAAGCGCGGGGCGATCTTCGTGCAGGAGACCGACGAGGTACCGGAGGGGGCGCGCGTCGTCTTTTCTGCGCACGGCGTCTCCCCGGCGGTGCATGCCTCGGCCGCTACCCGCCACCTGGCGACGATCGACGCGACCTGCCCGCTCGTGACCAAGGTGCATCGCGAGGCCGTGCGTTTTGCCAAGGAGGATTACGACATCATCCTCGTGGGGCACCAGGGACACGAGGAGGTCGAGGGCACCTTCGGTGAGGCCCCCGATCACATTCAGGTCGTGGGCAGCCCCGACGAGGTGGACAACGTCGTCGTGCGCGACCCCTCCCGCGTCGTGTGGATCTCCCAGACCACCCTGTCCGTGGATGAGACGCGCGAGACCGTGGACCGGCTGCGCGAGCGATTCCCGCAGCTGATTGACCCGCCCTCGGACGACATCTGCTACGCCACCCAGAACCGCCAGGGCGCCGTCAAGCACATCGCCCCCCAGGTGGACGTCATGGTCGTGGTCGGATCGGCGAACTCCTCGAACTCTGTGCGCCTCGTCGAGGTCGCCCTCGAGGCGGGGGCGGGCGGCGCCTACCGCGTCGACAAGGCCGAGGAACTGAAGGAATCCTGGTTCGACGGAGCGCGCACCGTCGGCCTGACCTCGGGCGCGTCGGTTCCGGAGATCCTCGTGCGCGAGGTGATCGAGTGGCTGCAGGCGCACGGATTCCCCACCGTCGAGGTGGCCCGCACCGAAACGGAATCGACGACGTTCGCGCTTCCCCGCGACCTGCGCGCCGACCTGAAGAAGGCGGGCATGGCTCCCGCGCGCCCCCACGCGCCCCGCGTGGCCGGGCCAAACCACACCAAGTAGGACAACACCCGCCGGTGCGCTCCGATAGGATGGGGCTGTGTCTCTCACTATCGGTATCGCCGGACTGCCCAACGTCGGCAAGTCCACCCTGTTTAACGCCCTGACCCGCGCGAGTGTGCTCGCCGCGAACTACCCGTTTGCGACCATTGAGCCCAACGTCGGCGTCGTGCCACTGCCAGACCCGCGCCTGGAGAAGCTGGCCGAGATCTTCGGCTCCCAGCGCATCCTGCCCGCCACCGTGTCCTTCGTGGACATCGCCGGGATCGTGCGCGGCGCGTCCGAGGGTGAGGGCCTGGGGAACCAGTTCCTGGCCAACATTCGCGAGGCCGACGCCATCTGCCAGGTGACGCGCGCCTTCTCCGACCCCGACGTGGTGCACGTGGACGGCAAGGTGGACCCGGCCTCGGACATCGAGACCATCAAGACCGAGCTGATCCTGGCCGACATGCAGACGGTGGAGAAGCAGATCCCTCGCCTGGAGAAGGAGGTGCGCGGCAAGAAGACCGAGCCGATCGTGCTCGAGACCGCGCGCGCCGCCCTGGAGCTGCTGGAGCGCGGCGAGCTCCTGTCCGGCCCCGAGGGGGCCAAGCTCGACCAGGACGCGCTGCGTTCCTTCCAACTGATGACCTCCAAGCCCTTCATCTTCGTGTTCAACATGGACGCCGCCGAGATGGACAACGAGGAGATGAAGGACGAGCTGCGAGCCCTGGTGGCCCCAGCCGAGGCGATCTTCCTGGACGCCCAGTTCGAGGCCGAGCTGGTCGAGCTGGACGACGAGGACGCCCGCGAGATGCTCACCGAATCCGGCCAGGACGAGTCGGGCCTGGACAAGCTAGCCCGCGTCGGCTTCGACACCCTCGGCCTGCAGACCTACCTCACCGCCGGCGAGAAGGAGGCGCGCGCCTGGACGATCCACAAGGGCGACACCGCCCCCAAGGCCGCTGGCGTCATCCACACGGACTTCGAGAAGGGCTTCATCAAGGCCGAGGTCGTCTCCTACGATGACCTGGTCGAGGCCGGCTCCATGGCCGCCGCCAAAGCCGCCGGCAAGGTCCGCATGGAAGGCAAGGACTACGTCATGGAAGACGGGGACGTGGTGGAGTTCAGGTTCAATGTCTAATTTCTCTTGATCGAGGCAGTGGCCGGGTCGCGCGAGGGTGCGGCCCGGCTTCGCTGTTGGGGACCGTCTGAGCGAGGGAAAGGTCGGATCGGGTAGTGGAGTAACTTATCGGGTTGCGTTAATAACGCAACCAGATATACTATGCTGGTGTGATCCAGTCATTCGGAGATCGTCGGACTGAGCGGTTGTTTGCGAGGGAGCCTGTTCCTTCCCTTGATTCACGCATCATCCGCGTTGCGCTGCGCAAGTTGCGTCAGATCGATGCGGCGTGTCATCTGGATGACCTCCGGATTCCTCCGGGCAACAGGCTCGAGCGTCTACGCGGTAATCGGGCGGGGCGGTACAGTATCCGAATCAATGATCAGTGGCGTATCTGCTTCAGGTGGGGAGATGCTGGTCCAGAAGGGGTTGAGGTTGTTGACTACCACTAAACTTGCTCCGATTCACCCGGGCGAAGTCCTCATGGAAGACTTCATCAAGGGGTACGGAATTACGCAGCACAAGCTTGCCGTCGCGATCGGTGTTCCACCTCGCCGTATCAATGAAGTTGTCCACGGGAAGCGGGGAATTACGGCTGACACGGCGATGCGGCTGTCCCGTTACTTCGGTACGACCGCAGGATTCTGGATGAACCTGCAGATGCGCTATGAGCTCGATCGTGCTGAAGACACAATGGGTGAAACGCTGAGCGGAATCGTTCCACTTGCGGCGGTGGAAGTCGCCTGAATTGCTTCAGTCTGGCTAGGCAGTGGCCGGGTCTCGCGAGGGTGACCCGGCTTTGCTGTTGGGTGAGCGCGAGTGTGAATCGTGTCGCCGATCACCTGGATGGTAGGGTGTGGTCATGACGACGGATAGTCAGTACTCATGACTGCGCTTCCCAAGGAGGCAATGATGCAGGCGACGGCTCTTGGCGATGACGGCGTGCAGACCGTGCGGTACTGGCTCTACGCCCCCGGCCGGGGAGCCTGCATGTGGGACGAGTTCTACGCGCGTGGCGTTATGGGGCTGGGGTGGTATCAGCTCGGTGATCTGAGGGAGTATGCCACCAAGGAGGAGATGCGCCAACGGCTGCTCGAAACTCGCGACGATAATACGTCACAGACGAATTCGGCCCGAGCCGTCTGGCAGTTCGCCAACGAGATCAAGCCGGGCGATGTCGTCTTCGTCAAACGAGGCCTCAAGGAGATTATCGGCCGCGGCGTCGTCACGGGGAACTACGTCTATGACCCGGATGGCGGGGAGTATCCGCACCTGCGTGAGGTCTCGTGGGAGCGTCAGGGAAGTTGGCGAAGCGATCAACAGTTCGCCATGAAGACTCTCACCGAAATTACTGACTATCCCGATCTGCTTGCGCGTCTTGAGGCCTATTTTGAGGACGATGAGGACGTGCTCGATTGCGAGGAAATGCCGATGCCCTTGACGGAGTATTCCGCCCGGCAATTCCTCGACGAAGTCTACATGAACGAGGAGCGCTACGACGCGATCGTGGGGCTGCTGCGCGCTAAGAAGAACATCATCATGCAGGGCGCGCCTGGCGTGGGTAAGACCTACGCCGCCAAGCGCCTCGCCTACTCGATGATGGGCGTTAAGGATGCCGCGCGCGTCATGCTGGTGCAGTTCCATCAGAGCTACTCCTACGAGGACTTTATCGAGGGGTATAGGCCGTCCGGCGCGGGATTCGAGCTTGTCAAGGGAGCCTTCTACTCCTTCTGTAAGAAGGCCGCAGACGATGAGGACAACGAGTACTTCTTCATCATCGACGAGATCAACCGCGGCAACCTCTCCAAGATTTTCGGCGAACTGTTCATGCTCATCGAGAGCGATAAGCGAGGGGACAAGCTCCAACTCCTCTACTCCCGCGAACTGTTCTGCGTTCCCGCTAACGTCCATATCATCGGCATGATGAACACGGCGGACCGCAGCCTCGCCATGCTTGACTACGCGCTGCGTCGGCGCTTCGCCTTCGTGGAGCTGCGCCCCGCCTTCGACTCCGTGGGCTTTCGCGACTACCTCGCCGGGCTCGATAATCCGAGGTTCGAGGCGCTTGTGCGCGAGGTGGAATCCCTCAACCGTGCGATCGCCGAGGATGAGTCGCTCGGCGAGGGCTTCTGCATCGGCCACAGCTACTTCTGCAACATGAAACCCGAGACCTGCACCGACGCGGCCCTAGCCTCGATCGTGGACTACGAGCTCATCCCGATGCTGAAGGAATACTGGTTCGACGAGCCCGGCAAGGTCCGCGAGTGGGCGGACAGGCTGCACAGGTCGCTACGGTGATTCGCGTCCGCAACGTCTTCCACATGCTCGCCTACGCCTTCTCGGCGCTCACCGAGCAGGGCTACCGCTCCGTGGCCACGGAGGACTTCGATAATGCGGCCGAGCTCTGCGCAGCGATCTTAGAGCGTGGCGTCTCCCTGCAGCTCAAACGAGGCCTCGGGCAGGAGTACGTGAACCGGACCGAGGCGTGCTCCTCCCTGCGCGGCAAAATCGAGGTCACCGAGTCCGTGAAATCGCAGGCGATCCTACGCCGCCAGCTCGTGTGCTCCTACGATGACTTCTCGGTCGACACCACGATGAATCGCGTCATCAAGGCGACGGTCGCGCTGCTCGTGCGCTCGGATATTTCCAGGGCGCGCAAGAAGAGCCTGAAGAAGCTCATGGTGTTCTTCGCGGACGTGCGCAACATCGACCTGCACACGATCAACTGGAACATGCGCTACGACCGTAACAACCGCACGTGCCGCATGCTGATGGCGGTGTGTTGGCTCGTCGTTACAGGACTGCTTCAAACCCAGAGCGACGGCACCACTCGTATGATGGATTTCTTCGACGAGCAGCGCATGAGTCGCCTGTATGAGAAGTTCATCCTCGAGTACTACCGCAGGGAGCAGCCGCACCTTCACGCCAGCGCGTCCTTTGTCGATTGGGCTCTGGACGACGGCTTCGGTGACGGCCTGCCCGCGATGCGCAGCGACATCACCCTGAGCGCTCGCGGTCGCGTGCTCATCATTGACGCGAAGTACTACGCGTCCACGATGCAGAGCAACTTCGAGAAAAGGACGGTGCATTCGGGGAACCTGTACCAGATCTTCACGTACGTGAAGAACAAGCAGATCGCCTTCGAGCGCGCGGGGGAGAGCGTCGAGGTCTCGGGCATGCTCCTCTACGCCGCCACCGACGAGGACATCCAACCCGACGCCACCTACCGCATGAGCGGCAACCGCATCAGTGCAACGACGCTCGACCTGGACTGCCCCTTCGAGGAGATTCGTGCGCAGCTGGACGGGATCGTGGCTTTGGTGACTGCTCCGTCAGGGGTAGGGCCGTAGGATGGGTGTCTATGGGTATCCAATGGCACAGGTACGTTGATGGGGCATCCGCATGTCTTGGCAAAACCGTCGGGACAAAGGAGTAAAAGGCATGACAAACGAGGCAGCGCGCGCGGCGGCATCCACCACCGCCCGGATCGTGTGGGACACGGCTGACAAGTACCTGCGCAACGTCGTCGAACTGCAGGAGTACGGTGATTACATCTTGCCGTTCACGGTCCTGCGTCGTCTCGAGTGTCTGTTAGAGGACACGAAGGAAGACGTCATTGAGTTCGTCGAGGCACGTAGCGGGATGCCGCCGATCCTGATCGATATCGCGGTCGCTGAGCGTTTTGGCTTGAGTTTCTATAACGTCTCCCCGTTGAATCTGGCGCACATTGCGTCAGTGGACGATAACGTGGACAAGGCGGTGCTCAGCTACGTCAACGGTTTCTCGCACAACATCGCGGATATCTGGACCGCGTTCGAGTTTCCGAACTTGGTCGAAAAGCTGAGTGCGGCGAATCGCCTGCTTGCAGTGGTTAAGCACTTCTCGACGCTGTCGCTGGGATCGACGAGCGTTGAGGACTCGATGATGGGTGACATCTTCGAGGATGTCATGTATCGGGCCTTCGATAAAAAGGGGAAGGCTGCGGGTGCTTTCTATACGCCGCGTGATGCGATCAAGCTGATGGTTGACGTGCTTTTCGCTGCCGATGCGGAGTCGCTCGCGGGGGAGGACGTGCTGCGCTCGATCTATGAAGCTTTCAGTCCGACTTGGATACAAAATGGCGGCACGGTCGCGCTCGCGGCGTGAGTGGTTCAAATGGGAGGCCATTGGTTGAGTTCAGGGAAAATGAGGTACTAGGGTGAAGATTTGCTGTGTGGAAGGGTGCGGCCAACCCGGAGCGTTTACTACTCGCACGCGGCCGACGTGGTGTCTCGATCACCTCCATCAGCTTTACTCTCAGGGTGGCCTTACCTTGCTTGAAGAGTTCACCAAGGCATCTGCCTACTTGCTGACTCGGTGTTCGCGTTGCGGCTTTGAGGGGCACTACCGCTTCGAATATGTTCTTGACCGGTTGCAAGCCGGTGAACTTGTTTGCCGAGCTTGTTACTGGCGTGCCTGGGCGAAGGGAGCCCGCGCCATGTCGGGCTGTTCTGATCAGCCCGTGGAGATATCTTCCGTCAAGAAGAACGCCGAGGCTCATGGCTACACATATCTGGGGCCACTGACTAATCCCAGCTTGGAGGATGATCCTCACGCCACACGCTGCAATTTCTGCGGCAGGATCGAGGCGCAACGCAATGGAGATATTGGTTGGGGTTGTCCCTGTCGACGGAACCCGAAGTCTGCAACTGCAGGAACCAATAAGGCCCGAGGTGCTAACCTCCTCAAGAACTCCCGTAACCGAGCTGTCGAATGGTGGGCTCACGACCGCAATCCGGAATCCCTCTGGGACACAGCTACATTAAAAGCGCGCCGAGAAGCATGGTGGACCTGCCCTGAAGGGCATTCGTTCAAGGCTCGCATCCTAGATGTTACAAATGACTATTTCTCCTGCCCTGAATGTCAGGAGATTCGACGGGTCGCCTGGCAAGAGAAAAGAGCTTCTTTTGCAGGTAAGACTATCGCTGATGTACCCGATCTGCTGGCCGCTTGGGACGACGACCTCCCTCCTGAGAGTGTTCGAGTCGACGAGAACCACTGGTGTTCGGGCTATAGATTCCGGTGTCCTTCTGGTCACCGAAACACGCGCCAACCTCTCAGCTATCTGTTTGGGGGCTGTTCTGCTTGCAAGGCAATTAAGACCAGGAAAGCAAATGCGGATGCTGCGGCAGCTGATCCCTCCGCGAGCAGGTTGACACCAGAGATCAGCAGCCAGTGGCACCCCACCAAGAATGGCAATTTGCGCCTTGCAGACGTCTCTCCCGAGTCTCGTCGCATTGTCTGGTGGCGAGACCCTGTCTGCGGACATGAGTTCCAAGCCACTCCCCGAGAACGCGATAAATATGAGCGGTATCGCTGCCCTGTGTGCCATACCATCCTTGATTCGCTGGCATACCATTATCCAGAGGTTGCCGAAGAATGGTCACCAGACAATCCGCTCTCGCCGTGGGAAATCCGTCCGAACACCTCGCAGCTAGCTGAGCCGCCCCTTTGGGTATGCAAAAACGATCCGGCTCACAGGTGGCGGGCTATGCCAGCAGCGCGAGTCAATGGGTCGCAATGCCCGGAGTGCATCGAAACAGGAAAATCTCGGATCGAGACCGAATACCATTCGGCAGCCCTTGCGCACTGGGGAAACGCGAAATCTGGTTCCCGCATTCATTCTGCAAAGTTCCAGGCTCACTCTTCCTGGACTGTTGATATTTGCGTGGATCTTCCATCCGGGAAACAGCTCGCCATCGAATATGACGGCTCGTACTGGCATCGCGACAAGGCCGACGTTGATTGCGTCAAGAGCTTAGATCTCCTTGCAGACGGGTTCATTGTTGTTCGACTCCGTGAAGCCCCACTCCCTTCGCTGAACATCGCACTCCCGAACTACCGGGAGATCACCGTATGCCCCGGCGCCCAAGACCCTGTACACGATGTCGCAGTTATTGCTGAGATGATCACTTCTTGAGTGAGATCGCCTGCGACCTTCCATCCCTGAACGTGAACGTGATGGTGGCGTCGACGTTGACTTCGGCGTGGTTGACGAGGGTGTGCCATAGGTATGGGGTGAACTCGATGCTGGCCGGATCGAGGGTGGCGAGTTGTTTCTTGTAGTAGCGGTAGGCGGCTTGCCGGTTGTCGAGGTCGCTGATCTGGTCGAGGAGCCGGCGGTACTCCTCTAGGAGGGTGGCGTGTTCACTGGTGAGTTTGTCGAAGCGGCGCTGGTATTCGGCTTGGTCGTGGGCGACGCGGGCGTTGCGGGCGATCAACTGGTCAATCGTCTCGGCGGCAGCACCCATGCGGGCGAAGAGCTGGTCGGCTTCGATATGTAGGTCGGTGGTGTCGAGTTCGGCACGCACCGCCTGGTCGACCAGCTCGTCGACCTGGTCCCGGCTGGCGAGGAGGTGGTGGACGGCGTCGAGGAACGCTGCCGTGACCTGCTCTTTGCTGACGTGCGGGGTCGTGCATCGGGCCGGAGGGGTGAAACCGGCTCCTCCAACCCCCGAATGGCCATGATTTACTGCCTCGCCAAGTCCCTTGACCTCTACCCGCAACCCCCGACCAACACCCGGTCACCCACACTCAACTCGGAAGAGCCCTTAATGAGGTGTGCGGCCAGGCGTCGGCCGTGGGCGGGTGTGGCTTGGTGGAAGACGTCTCGGACTTGCTGGGCGCAGCGGTAGGCGACTTCGACACTGATATGCGCCTCATCTGCCGTGAAGGCCTCACGGAGTCGTTCTTGTTGACGCTTCGTGAGCCGATCACGCGAGGCGCGCAGGAGAAGCCGGATTTGGTAGAGGGGATCGCCTGTGCGTCCACGGTGTCCGGTCGTGTCTTGCTGGACGCGGCGGCGCACCTCACCTGGGGCATCACCGGCGAGTGTGACGATGTGACAGGCGCCTGGCACGCTGGTGGCGTCCTTGGAGCAGGCCAAGCGATGGCGTTCTTGCTGCCCCTTGGAAGGGGATCCAGCGTCGCGATTCGCACCCCCGCACGGAAGTCTTCGCCGCGCTCGGCCAGCCAGTTCTTGTACACGGTGCCAGACCTGCCCGGCACCAGGTCCACTCAAGCGGGCCGTGGGATGATCCTTCCCGCGAGTCAGGTCCACGATGCCAGTGATCTCGTGGGCCCCGGCGGCGTCGGTCTTGGTGGTGCCACACGTGCTCATCAACCCCCAGCACCTGAACCCCTGCGAAGCGGGCGGGGTTCAGATGCGGCCGTGCAGACACGGCTTGATATGGGACCACACGGTATTCCACGTGGTTCCTCACTGGCGGGCCAGCCCCACGATAGTGGCTCCCTCGACGCGCAACTGTCGGATCGCCCAGCGGATCGCCCGCACACCCAGACGCGCCCGGGGAGCACACACCGAGTGGTTCTGCTCAATGAAAGTCACGATCCGGCAGGTGCGTTCGCGGCACATCCAGCGCCGTATTGTGCCACCAGATCCGCACAGGGACCCCGGCCCAAGGCGCGTCGATCACCTCCACCACCACACGCCCGTGACCTTGAGCGATCACCCCACAACCCGGGCAGCCAACCAGCTGGTTGCACGACTCAACATCGAGCACCAGAGCATCTGTGGTGCGAGCCACGCCCATCAGATGGAAGCCCTCCAAGTCGACGAGCAGATCACACCGATCACAACGATCAAGCGACACGGAGCAGCAGCAGGTAGGGTGAGACACCGCCCGAGGTCCTTGACGACAGCGGGGGTACAAGTCCGCTCATCATCAAGGACCTCGACCCCTACCCGCAACCCCCGACCAACACCCACTCACCCACACTCAACTCGGAAGAGCCTATAAACCTAAGTAATTGTTGGCTACTCATGTAAGAGTTCTTTCTAGTTGTTGCGGGTCGGTCAGAATGATCGATCCGCGTTTTTGGATGATCATGCCCTGTTTGGCCAGATCTGCCAGGGCCTTACTGACTGCTTCCCGGGTGGAACCCGCGACATTGGCGAGCTGCTCGTGGGTCATGGGAACAATCAGATCATGTTTCCAGGGCAAGTGGGAGGGCCGCGCGATAGACAGCAGCAAAGATGCCATCCGTTGGGGAAGGGGGCGCAGCGCTAAATCGCTGAGGCGAGTTTCCAGTTCCTTTACACGCCTAGCGAGGATGGCGGTGACCTGCTGAGAAATACGCGGGTCGGCAAGGAAATAGGTTTCAACCTGCTCATGTGTTAGCTGGCATATGCTGCTGTCTTCTAAGGCTTCTGCGTAGCTTGCACCCATGTGTTGGCCGACAATCGACATGTTTCCGAACACGTCACCAGGCTCATAAATCGCCAGTGTGAAGGTTTTGCCGTTGGGGCTGGTCTGAAACAAACGAACCCGGCCGCTTTTTACGATGAACAGCACTTGAGAAGGGCGTAGCGGGTCGTAAATCATGTCCCCCGAAGCGAAGGTCTTGAATGGGAGCATCTGGTTAAGGCCAGCTAACTCTGCAGGAGGAATCTGTTCAAACAACTCCACCTCCCGCAGACACGGCTGTACTTGCTCTGCCATGTGCCTCGGGTTAAGTGACGGCTGGCCTCCTAGATTCTTTTCCATGTTTTCCGAGATGCTCACACTACAAGAGTAGGTCATGCCCGTTTGCCTGCAAAACGAGGAAGAAGAGCCTTCGCTACGAAAAGCGTCACTAGGGCGTAGATGACATGCCCCATCAAGGACATCATCGAAGCTTGGGTGATTTGGAAGACGGCACCGCCCATCATCAGTGGCATAGCCACCAGCGGGCCCATCACCCACAAGGCCACACCGAAAACGACGGCGAACAGCATCCCCTGCCCGGGGCAGGAAGGCATAAATTTCAGTAAAATCCCGGCAAGCAGCCCGAATATCACCGAAATCATCATATGAATGCCAAAACCAACTAGCGCGGACTCCACCCCCATCATGGATCCGATCATGGTCAGCATCCCCATCTTCCACATCATCATTCCAAAGACCATGCCACCGGCCAGACCTCCGATTGCCCCCGCCAACAGGCGTTGGACTACAGTTCCTTTCACACCAATCTGGCACGAAGCTTCTACGTTCATGATTGAACTCCTTCACTAGTTTTATCGACTTGACTCTCAAGCCTGACTCCAGGTTAGGTCCCCAAAACAGCTGTCAAAGTAAACCAGGACACATAAGACAAATATGTCCCTCCTCACACCAGAAAGTGGGTGACTTTCATGGGCTTCTTCTCCTGGCTCGGCCTCAAAACCCTAGCCCGACTGGGCCTGTGCGCAAGTTGTTGACGGTTTGTTTATGCGGCTGTTGTCCAGGCCGCTTGGTGTCGTTCGTATTCGATGGGGGATTTGCCGCCGAGGCTGGTGTGGATGCGGCGGTGGTTGTAGAAGTCTTCGATCCAGGTGGCGACCCCGGTGTAGATCTGGTCGCGGGTGGTGAAGGCACGTCGGTAGTAGTACTCGGTTTTGAGGGTGGCCCACAAGGATTCGGCCATGGCGTTATCCCAGCACACTCCGGCCTGCCCCATCGACACGGTTCCTTGCACGGCGCGCATGTAGGCGGCCAGCTTCTGGGAGGTGAACTGTGTTCCCCGATCAGCGTGGAGCACGACCCCTGCGGGGAAGCTGCCACGGGTGGGGGCGGCCATGTCGAGCGCGGTGATGACCAGGTCGGTGCTTTGCTGCTCGCCCATGGCGTATCCCAGGACTCGGCGCGAGTGCGCATCGCGCACGGCGCACAGGTAGACCCAGCCTTGGGCGCAGCGCAGGTAGGTCAAGTCCGTGATCCACACGCGGTCCAGGGCGCCTTGATCCCACTGGCGGGCGCAGTGGTCCTCATGGGCCACCGGTCGGCGCCGGCCGCGTCGGGCTGGGCGCGGGTGCGTGTTCAGGCCTGTGAGACCTTGGCGGCGCATCGACGCGGCGACCGCACGCACCCCCACATCCACACCCGCACGCATGAGAGCATGGCTGATGCGAGGAGCCCCATAGGTGCCACCCGACACCTCGTGTTCCCAGGCCACCGCCTCATCCAAACGCCGCCGTACGAGCGCGCGCTGGCCCCTGTGGGACGCTCGGTTTTTCCAGGCGTAATAGCCTGCGCGCGTGACCCCTCAAACCTTAGCCATCAAAGCGATCGAGTAGGAAGCCTTCTGCGCGTCCATCAGTTCAAAGCGCTGGTGTTTTGGTGCCCAGAGGCGAAGAAGGCGCTGGCTTTTCCCACAAACTCATTCCCCTTCTCCAGCTCGCGCACCCGCCGACTGGGCGCAGTGATCTCAGCTTCCATCTCACGCGGATCAGGACCACCCGCGCTGACCGCTTGGCGTCGCTCACGCTCGAGTGTGACCCACCAGCCCACCACCGACTCACCCAGCCCTCAATCCCGAGCCACAAACGCGATCGTAGACCCCGTATCCAACACCAAAGACGCAACATCACGACGATACTCCGGCGTAAAACGACGACGAGTTCCCATAACAGGCACCTCACTCTCCGCAGGCACACACACCCGCTTCACGAAGTGTCAACAACACCAGCCTAAGCCCAAAGAGACGGTAAATGTGGCGGAAGG
Organism: Schaalia odontolytica; assembly: GCF_024584435.1. Taxonomy (GTDB): domain Bacteria; phylum Actinomycetota; class Actinomycetes; order Actinomycetales; family Actinomycetaceae; genus Pauljensenia. Next base: position 1,239,187 of record NZ_CP102197.1, on the reverse strand, counting down.
TGACGTGGTCGAATTCAGGTTCAATGTCTAATTTCTCTTGATCGAGGCAGTGGCTGGGGCGCGCGAGGGTGCGGCCCGGCTTGGCTCTGGGGAGAGGAGGGGTGTCTCGGGCGCAGAACATGCGCATCGCAGAGTGAATCAAGTGATGCTAGGGTTGATGTCATCCGGAGTGAGGAGGCTGGTATGAGAACGACCGTGACACTCGATGATGACCTGCTCGCCCGCGCCGAGGAGCTCACCGGGATCACGGAGCGCTCGGCTTTGATTCGAGACGCCGTGGAGCTCCTCGTTCGAATTGAGACCGGGAGACAACTTGCCGCACTCGGTGGAAGCGACCCGGGAGCGGAGGCAGCACCGAGGAATCGTGCGCGCGCATGAGGATCCTCGTCGACACGAACGTGTGGATCGACCACCTGCGCACAACCGAGCCAGTCCTGGTCGATCTGCTTGAGCGCGATCAGGTGTGCGTGCACCAGAGCGTCATCACCGAGCTGGCATTGGGCAACCTGAAAGACCGGTTGATCTTCCTTGGCGCACTCGAGCGTTTGCTCATTGTTCGCAACGTGGACGATCAGGGGGTACGCCATTTCGTTGAAGAACGGCGGCTGTGGGGGAGAGGGCTGAGCGCCGTCGATGCGGCACTGCTGGCGAGCGTCGTCGTGACCCCGGGCGTCTCGCTGTGGACGCGCGATAAGCGCCTGCGCCAGGCCGCGCGTGACGTGAGCGTGTTAGCGGAACTTGACTGAGGTATGCACATGTGACGAGGCAATGGCCGGGTCTCGCGAGGGTGTGGCCCGGCCACGTGCTTCCGGTGGGAGTAAGAGGCCCGTCCGTGTGTCGAAGCGCGGAATACTCTTGGAATACCAAGGGGCCCCCACCGCAGTGGCGAGGGTCCCCGTGGTAGACTGCGCCGGTCCAAGCCCGACGCGACAACCCTCATGATCGCGTAAAATCGTGAATGATTCAAGTGTGATCTGTGTCTTGAATGGGTCTGCGCGGCTGGCGCCTCGCCTTGCTGCCGCTCCTGGTACCCATGAATGTTCCTGTGACCTTGAGGCGTGAGCGAAAGGCCTTGCCGGATCCGACGATGAGAAACAACCGATTGCGATCGCTGGTCCACGGGAATCCGCGTAGGCGATGGAGCCCGTAGAGCACGCGCACACGGTCAGGAGGAACGGGAGATGGCGGAAAGCAACAACTGCGTCGCCTTGACACGGCCTATTGCCCCGTCAACTCCGGCTTCGTGAAGGAGCGGACCTGTGCGGCGTCCGGGGAGATTTCGGCGGCGGTCATCGGCTTCTTCGAGGCCTCTTCCAGCGCGCTGACCTCGCGGGCCTTCGACAGGAGGTTCCTTTCCATTGAGCCGACTGCCTTGTTGTAGAAATCCACGCTCCTGGCCAGGGCCTTGCCCAGGTTCTCCATGTGGCCAGCGACGACGCCGAGGCGCTCGTACAGCTCGCGTCCCAGAGTGATGATGTCCTCGGCCTGGTCGTTGATGGTGGTGCGCGCCCACGCACTCGCGCACGTGCGCGCCACCGCCAGCAGGGTCACGGGAGAGCACAGGGCCACGCCGCGGGCCATCGCGTCGTCCAACAGCGCCGCATCCGCGCGCAGCGCCGCCGACAGTGCCGCCTCGGAAGGGACGAACAGAATGACCAGCTCCGGCGAGGAGCCCAGAGCCCGGGCGTAGTCGCGCGAGGCCAGGGCGTCAACGTGGGAGCGCAACGCCTTCGCGTGTGCAGCCAGTTCGCCGCGCCGCCGCTCCTCGGCTTGCTCGCCGCTGCCCTCAACGCCGCACGCCCGCAGGTAGGCGTCCATCGGTGCCTTCGCGTCGAGAGCGAGGAAACCCTGCCCGGGCAGGTGAATCGTCACGTCGGGTCGCCCGCGCTCACCTCGTGCACCCTCCGCGCCGAGGCCTCGTCCCTGAGTGAGCGCGCCGATCGAGCGCTGCTGGGCGAAATCGACGTGCGGCATCATCCCCGATGCCTCCAGGATTCGGGCGAGCTCGACCTCGCCCCACGAGCCTCGTGCGCTGCGCGAGCGCAGCGCACCCTCCAGGGAGGCCGTCGTGCGCGCCAGCTCCGCTTCGCGCTGGGCGGCCTCGCGCAGTTGCTCGGCCAGCGCCCCGTGCTGGCGCGCCCGCTCCTGCTCCATCTGATCGACTCGCTGGCTCATCTGCTCCAGCTGCGAGCGAACCGGCGCGAGCGCGTTGAGGACGGAGTCGTCCCCGGCCGCGCGCGCCTCGGCATGCTCGACCCGGCGGGACAGTTCCTCCGCGCGCGCCTGCCATCCGGCGGCCTGCGCGCGAAGCGCGCCGAGCTCGTCGCCCGGTTGTGATGCGCGACGCGCCACCGCGCCCGCGAACCCGGCTAGCGCTCCCACGACCAAACCAATCACCAAAAACACGAGAGAAGTACCCATGCCGGAACCATACGAGGCACCGTGCTCATCTGTGTCCCGCAGCCTGCCGGTGGGTGTCCAGCAACCTATCGCAGGCATCACCACTGACCTATCCTGGACGTACAACTCATGGGGGAGGGGCATGGAAGCTGTCGATTCAAGGACAATGCACGTACTGATTCGGGACAAGGAAACTCCGAACTGGCAAGACTGCACCTGGAAAGTCGCGAAGACGCGCCGCGATGGGAAGCGTATCGTCATCACCTACACCGACGGCAAGGAGTTTCCGTACGGCGAGGGCAGGGTACGCATTTACGACCAGGTCGAGCGCCGCGCCATTGACGCCCTCGATGAGGTACGCGTGTGCGGGAAGCGCTGGACGAACGTCGAGATCATCTGGACGCTCCGACCCAGGCACGACCCTCGCGACGTGCGCTACACGCTCGCATACCGCAAGGCTAATGGGAAGCTCGGGATCAGGAGATACGGTAGCAGCGAGGTCAGTGCGGCGTACGCGACCCCGCAGGATCGTCAGCGCGCCGCCACGCTCGACTACGTGCGCGAGGAGGTCCGCTCGCAAGCCAGGCGAGCAGGGGCGAGCCTAGACACGAGCGGACGCTACGACAAGTGGGTTGGTGAGGGAGACGCGGTTCCCGCAGCGGTCCTGGCAAACGTGTGGGAGTGGATGCGCACGGTACCCCGCGGCTCCGCCCTGGAGGCATTTCTCTCGGGCACCTCCAACCGTGCAACCGGCGCCAGAGACCAGGTCATCATGCCGTTTCACTCCAACATTGATCAACGTAATGGCATACGCGCAGCGCTCACACACCAGATCTCGATCATTGATGGACCCCCGGGAACAGGAAAGACGCAGACTATCCTCAACCTGATCGCAACCCTCATCGCCCAGGGGAAGACGGTCGGCGTCGTCGCGGGCGCCAACTCCGCGGTGGATAATGTGGTCGACAAGCTGACGGAGGAGGGCTACGGCTTCCTCGTCGCCAACATCGGCAACAGGGAGCGCGTCAAGGAGTTCCACCGGCGAGAGGGCATCCTCGAGCAAAGGCGCGAGACCTGGATCCAGAAGGCGCGGCCTGGGGCGTCTCGTGCCCCCTCACGCGTCGAAGACGCAGCGCTGAAGGCCGACGAGGAACACCTCGTATCCCTATGGGAGGATGCGCGCGAGATACCGGCGCAGCGAGCGCTCCTGACCGCGACCCAGCGCGAGCGCCTTGTCTTCGAGGAGAAGGTCAAGGAGAGCCGTCGCTTGATCCCTGACATCTCCCGCTTTCCAATCGCGACGCGCAACTCTGCCACCATCGCCGATCTGCTCGCCCTGGCACGTTGCGCGCCGATACCCCCTCGGACCCTGCGAGGCATTGTCGAGCGATTGCGCCGCTACTTCGCATACGGTTCCCTCAAGGGGCTTGACCTGGTCGACGTGGACGTACAGTCGGCGCTCCAGGCGGCCTTCTACCAGGCGCGAGAGCGTGAAGTCACCCGCCGCATCGAGGAAGCGCAGGCGCGCGCCGACCGCCACGGCCTCGCGACGGTCAGTGCCGCCTATCGTCGGCGCTCCCGGGAGCGGCTTGACGCGGCCCTCCTGAGCCGTTTCGATCGCCAGCGCCCCAGCCGCCTGAGCCCCGAGCGAAGACTCGGTGAACAGACGGATATCCTGCTACGCACCTACCCGGTTGTGGCCTCCACCTGTTTCTCAATTCGCGCGAACCTGGCCACGCACGCGCTGCTGGACTGGGTCATTATCGACGAATCATCCCAGGTTGTGCTCCCAGCCGGGCTGGCCGCGTTGAGCAAAGCGCGTAACGCCGTCATCGTTGGGGACGATAAGCAGATCGGCCCGATCTTCGAAGGGTGGGACAAGAGCACGCGTCAACCGCCCGACAATCGATTCGACGTGCGCGCCGTGTCGCTGCTGGATTCCGCCAAGATGTTGGCCGCCAGCGCGCCGGTGCCCAGCACGCTGCTCAAAGAGCACTACCGCTGCCACCCGGCGATCATCGAATTCTGCAACCGCATGTACTACGACGGCGAGCTGATCCCGATGCGAGTCCCGGTGCCGGATGCCCCGAACCCACTCGCGATCGTCTACGCGGCACCCGGAAACCACGCGCGTTGCACGACAAGTGGCAGTCGCTTCTCCCAGCGAGAGATCGATATCATCGCTCAACTTGAGGAGATGCAGGTTATTCGCGAGGGGATCGGGGCCGACGAGAAGGACCCGTCCGGAGACTATGTTGTGGGATTGGTGACCCCCTTCCGTGCGCAGGCGAAGAGTCTCGGGCAGCGCGTCCGTGCCGACCTCAACGGCGGAGGACATGCGCGCTGGCTGGCGGAGACTGCACACAAGTTCCAGGGCAGGGGCGCGGACACCGTCATCCTGTCCACGGTCCTCAACGCAGATGATTCGAACGCCGCGCGCGAATTCTACGACTGCGATGCCATGGCAAACGTCATCGTTTCACGAGCGAAGAACCGGCTCATAGTGGTGACCACTCAGGGGGGTGTTCGCCATAGCCGCAATATCAGGTCCCTCCTCGAATACATCACGATGTACGACCCGGCGAGCATCGTCGACTCGGATATCGTGTCGATCTTTGACGTCCTCTACGACGCGTACAGTGATTCCCTTAAGCGCTACGCGCGCGTCAAGTGGGCCAACCGCAATCGCTCTCCAGCCGAGAATGCTGCGGAACTCTGCCTCCAAGAGGTGCTCGCGGAGCAGCGATACTCGAGGTGTGGCTATCGGATGGAAGTTCCCCTGAAGGACGCGCTTCCCAACACGCGACGCCTCAACGAAGTACAGCGTGCGTTCGTCTACAGTGCCAGCGCACTGGACTTTGGCGTCTACTCGCGAGTGACGGGAAAGCTGATTCTCGCGATCGAGGTTGACGGGTGGGAGTTTCACGGAAACAACGAGGAACAGCTCAGGCGCGACGCGCTGAAAGACTCGATCATGACGGCGTACGGCGTGCCCGTGCTACGCCTCCCAACGAACGGTTCGGGCGAACCCGAGCTGATTCGGGAGGCGCTCGGTAGCGTGCTGTAGGAGCGGGCTGTTCCCCGCGTGACAGGGCCGCCCGGGGACCGAGTCGGCCGGGGGAGAACCGAGCCACGCCCCTACAGCATCACCATGGCCACCGTCCCCGCACACAGGAGCCCCAGGCCAAGCACGTAGCGCCGCGTGAAACGCTCGTGAAACACCAACGCGGACACGCCGACGGTGACCAGAACCGAGAGCTTATCGATGGGAACCACGATCGAGGCGGGCCCACCTCGAAGCGCATGGTAGTACGCCAGCCAGGACGCGCAGGTTGCCGCTCCCGACGCGACGATGAAAGCGAGCTCCCGTAAGGGGATTGCCACAACCTCGCCCGCGCGTCCCCGGAGGACGACGATACCCCACGCCATCACCAGCACGACAATCGTGCGCACCGCCGTCCCCAGGGTGGCGTCCACCCCGCTGACACCGACCTTGCCAAGGATCGAGGTCAGCGCCGCAAAGAACGCTGACGCGAGCGCGTAGACCAGCCAGCTGCCTCCCCGACGCAGCGCTCCCGGCAGCGCCGCGAGGTCAGCGGGCTCAACCATGAGGAGCGTCCCCACCGTGATGACGACGATCCCGGCGCCTCCCCACGGACTCACTGGCTCACCCAAGAAAATCAGGGCCAGGAGGATCGCCACAACCGTTGACAGCTTGTCGATGGGGGCCACCCGGGACACGTCACCCCGCGTCAGGGCCGCGAAGTAGCAGAGCCACGACGCCCCCGTCGCCAGCCCCGAGAGAACGAGGAAGAGCAGCGATCGTCCGTCAATGGAGGCAACACCGGAGACGACGCCGGTGAGTGCGGCCATCGCCCACGCTCCAGCGGCCACGACGATCGTGCGCACTGCCGTCGCCACCGTCGAGGACGTGGACGCGACGCCCGCCTTGGCTAGGACGGCCGTCAACCCCGCGAAGAGGGCAGACAGGCAGGCGAAGACGATCCACATGGAATCAACTCTAGAGCCTCTGGTCCCACACTCACTACGGGGACCGCAGCCGTTCGCGCAAGCCCGCCTCGGCCTCGTGTCTACCATGCCACTGTTTGCCCTCTACGGGCGCCCGCGGGCGGGCAAACCTGCCACCATACTCGGGTGAGTGAGACAAGGAACCCGGCCCTGGCCTCGTCAATGAACGAGGCCGGCCCGCTGATCCTGCAGGCCTTCGCCTGGGACATGCGAGCCGACGCAAGCCACTGGCGCTACCTCGCTGACCACGCCTCGGCGATCGCCGACCTCGGCGTCAGCGTCGTCTGGCTCCCGCCCGCCTACAAGGGGAAGGGAGGAATCCGCGACGTCGGCTACGGCGTCTACGACCTGTACGACCTGGGCGAGTTCGACCAGAAAGGGACCGTGCCCACCAAGTACGGCACCAAGGACGAATACCTGGCGGCGATCGAGGCCCTCCACGCCGAGGGCGTCGCCGTCGCGGCCGACATCGTCCTCAATCACCGCATGGGCGCGGACGCGTCGGAGAAGGTGCTCGCCACACCGATCGATCCCGAGGACCGGCGCAAGGAAACCGGCCCTCCCGAAGTCATCGAAGCATGGACGTGCTTTACCTTCCCGGGCCGCGCCGGCGCATACTCGGACTTCACCTGGGACTGGACGTGTTTCCACGGGATCGACTGGGACGCGGCCACGGGGCGCAAGGGGCTGTGGCTCTTCGACGGCAAACAGTGGAACGACAACGTCACCGCCGAACTGGGCAACTACGACTACCTGATGGGCTGCGACGTGCACGTCACAGATCCCGCGGTGAGCGCCGAGCTCGACCGGTGGGGACGCTGGTACGTGGAGACCACCGGAGTGGACGCCCTGCGCCTGGACGCCGTCAAGCACGTTGGATCCGACTTCTACGCCCGCTGGCTCGCCGAGCTTCGAGCCTCGACCGGACGCGCACTCCCGGCCGTCGGCGAGTACTGGAACGGGGACGTGACGGAGCTGGAGCGCTACCTTGCGGCGGTCCCCGACATCATGCTCTTCGACGTGCCCCTGCACTACCGGCTCCACGAGGCCTCCACCTGCGACGGGAACGTCGACCTGTCGCGCCTGTGGGAGGGCACGCTCACCCACTCCCATCCGTCTCGCTCGGTGACCTTTGTGGAGAACCACGACACCCAGCCCGGCCAGTCGTTGGCCTCCACTGTCGCCCCCTGGTTCAAGGCTGCGGCCTACGCGCTCATCCTCCTGACCGAGGCGGGAATCCCCTGCGTGTTCTGGGGCGACCTCCTGGGAACGCCCGAGACCGGAGACCTACCCGCCGTGCGAGAACTGCCCACCCTCATGGCGATCCGCTCCCGCGCCGCCACGGGACCCCAACACGACGCCTTCGACGACCCCGACGTGGTGGGCTTCGCCCGCGAGGGCAGGGAAGAAGCACCCGGCTCCGGGTGCGCCGTCATCGTCTCCGACCGCCGCGGCGCCGACAAGAACCTCTACGTGGGCAAGCATCACGCCGGCCAGGAGTGGGAGTGCATCATCGGAGGCCACCCGCCCGTGCGCATTACAGGGGAAGGCATGCTCGCGGGAACCGTCAGCGACGGCGGCCTGAGCGTCTACGTCCCGCGCGTGCGCGAATAGGAAACCCCGGCCTCGTCCCTCACGAGGCCGAGGATCCTCCCAATGCTGCGCCCTACTCCTGCGTGCCGCCGAGGGCGGGAATCCGCTCGATCTGTTCCTTGAAGAACGCCTCGGCCGCGGCGATGAAACGGTCCACGTTCATCGATACCTGCGCGTCAGTCAGGCCGTAGCGCGCCGAGATGAACTGCTCGGCGCACACCCGCTGCGTTCCGTCATCAAGGGAGGCAACGTAGACCTTGGGCCACTTGGCCGCAGCGTTCCAGTCGTTGCATGCCTGGATGAGACGAGGCCGCAGCTCCATCGACACATCCTCGCGAATCGCGCCCCATAGACTCAGGTCGCTCGCATCGTCAATGACGGCGAACACGTAGTATCCCTGCGAGAAACCCGTCCGCAGGCGATTGTCCTCCACCTCGTACTTGTAGTCGTTGCGATCAAAGAAATCCGAGATCGCCTTGATGGTGAGGGGACGGACGACCGTGCGGCGCTCGAGGGCGCGCTTGCATTCGGCGATGATCTGGGGGGCCTCCTCGTTGGTCGGATCCATGGCGACGCACTGTTCCAGGTAGGTCAGGGCGTTCTCCTCTTCGTCCTGCCAGTACAGGGCAGTCCCGATCCTGTAGTACCACTGGGGGTCCGCCATGCCTTCCGCCTCGACGCTGCGCAGCAGCTCGATCGCGTGCTTGATGTGCTCGCGGAAGGAATCCATGTAGGGCTGCGCGTAGTTGATGTACGCGCGGGCCAAGAGGCTCGTGAGCTCGTAGTCCAAGGACGAGGGGGGCTGGCCTTCGATGAGGGCGATGATCTTCTGATGTTCCTTCTCATCGTGCAGGGCGTTGATCTGGGCGATGAGCGACGAACGCGAATCCACGGCAGCTCCTTCATATCGAGGCGAGAATCTGAGTACCTGGTCACAAGCATAACAGGGTGCGCGCGGCACGCCGCGCTCGTTCCCCTCGGCAAGACCGTGTCCGCCGCGCGCAAGATCCCCGGAGGCGGCGCAGTGACCCGGCCAGTGTCCTCGGCGGCCCCTCGGCGCTTTGAGCTAGCTTCTCGAGTTCCAGTTCTGCCAGTCGTTCCAGTCGTCATCCTGGGCGTCGATGGCGATGATCGGAACGCGATCGGAGGGCGTCTGCTCGTTGACCTCGGGCGTGGTTGGCTCGGGTGCGGCCTGCTTCTTCTTGCGCCTGCCCCAACCCCAACGCCGACGGCGCTTGGATTCGCCTTCCTGCTCGCGCTTGGCTTCCTCGTTCCACGAGAACTCTGCGTTCCAGTCCTCCTGAACGGGGGCGGGCGACGCGGGGGCCTGAGCGGGCGGCGAAGTCTGCGGTGCGACCGGGGTCTGTGGTACGACCGGAGCGAACGGCTCGGCTGCGGGGGGTGCGGCGGGAGCGGAAGCCGGCTGGATCGGAGCATACGAAGCGCCGGAGGTGGGCGTCTCCTCGTGCGCGCGAGGGGCCACGGGTGGCTCCTCCACGAATGACGGAGTCTGCTCGTGCGATTCCGGGGCGGGGGAGCCTGCCTCGGAGGACGACCAATCGAACGTCGTGTTTCGGCGGACGCGAGGCAGCTGAGCCGTGGGCATCTCCGCGGCATCGTCAAACGTCATCGACGAGGCGACGGTTGGCTCCGGCTCCACTTCCGGCGCGGGAGAAGGAGCCAGGGGTGGCTCGGCGACTGGCGTCGGCTCGGGTTCGACCACCGGTTCGGGCTCAGGCTCGACCACAGGTTCGGGGGCGACGACCGATTCGGCTTCGAGGAGGGGCTCGGGTCGGTAGACCGGAGTGGGCTCGTAGACCGGCGCGGGCGAAGGCGGAGGAGCCAGGGGAGCCTCGGCCGCGGGCGTGGGTTCGGGTTCGAAGGTGTCACCGTGTTCCGGCGCGGCGTCGGGTTCGACCACCGGTTCGGGTTCGACCACCGGTTCGGGCTCAGGCTCGACCACAGGTTCGGGGGCGACGACCGACTCGGGTTCGAGGAGGGGCTCGGGTCGGTAGACCGGAGTGGGCTCGTAGACCGGCGCGGGCGAAGGCGGAGGAGCCAGGGGTGGCTCGGGCGCGGGCGCGGGCTTGGACTCGAAGGTGTCACCGTGTTCCGGCGTGGCGTCGGGTTCGATCACCGGTTCAGGTTCAGGCTCGACCACCGGTTCAGGCTCGACCACCGGTTCAGGCTCAGGCTCGACCACAGGTTCGGGTTCAGGCTCGACCACCGGTTCGGGGGCGACGACCGATTCGGCTTCGAGGAGGGGCTCGGGTCGGTAGACCGGCGCGGGCTCGTAGACCGGCGCGGGCTCGTAGACCGGCGCGGGCGAAGGCGGAGGAGCCAGGGGTGGCTCGGCCGCGGGCGCGGGCGCGGGCGTGGGTTCGGGTTCGAAGGTGTCACCGTGTTCCGGCGCGGCGTCGGGTTCGATCACCGGTTCGGGTTCGACCACCGGTTCAGGCTCGACCACAGGTTCAGGCTCGACCACAGGTTCAGGCTCAGGCTCGACCACAGGTTCGGGTTCAGGCTCGACCACCGGTTCGGGGGCGACGACCGATTCGGCTTCGAGGAGGGGCTCGGGTCGGTAGACCGGAGTGGGCTCGTAGACCGGCGCGGGCGAAGGCGGAGGAGCCAGGGGAGCCTCGGCCGCGGGCGTGGGCTCGGGTTCGGGCTCGACCACAGGTTCGGGCTCGGCGAACGCTTCGGGCGCTCCTGCCGGGGCGGGGGTGGGAACCGGCGGAGGAATGAGCCCACCCTCAGCGAAGTTGTCCCTGCCGATCGTGGGGAGCAGCGTCGTTTCTGTCTCCGCATCCGGAATTGCCGGTGGGGGCACGGAAGACTCCGGACGCGAGGCAGAGCCGCCAGCCTCCGCGCGCGCGCCACCCTCGGACCTGATCTGCGGATCCCCGTCATGCGGCGAAAGGACGGCCGGCTCCACGGCGGGGCGGGCCGAACGCGACCTGCGTGGAAGCGGCACAGCCGGAGGGAGGGCTGCTTGCGTCGATTCTCCCGCGCCCGAGTCAACCTGCCCGCTGTCGGGGGCAGAGGAGGAAGCCGGAGGTTGTGGGACCGGACGCGTGGGACGCTCCGGGAAGACAGCGGGCCGGTGCCCACCGCGCGGACGAATCCTCATGGGAGGCATGGGCACCCGCATTGGGGCAGGCGTTGCCTCAGACGACGCGTCAGCGGGGGTCGGCTCAGGCTTCGGTTGGGGAGCCGCATCCTCGATGAGCGTAAGGTCAGGCTCGGGAGCGGGGATCGGCGCGGGTTCCGGTGTCGGAGCCGGCATCGCGTCGCGGGCGGGCCCGGGGACTGCCGTGGCGTCGGGCGCCGCCGGAGCCTCGGGCACAGCAATGGGAGCCTGCTCGTCCGAGGGCGCAGGCACACTCGTGGGCGCGGGCACCGGCGGGGGGACATCTGTAGGCAGGGCAGGCGCCGACTCGGGCACCGGAGCCGGTATCGCGTCGCGCGCGGGCCTGGGGACTGCCGTGGCCGCGGGTGGGGTCGGCGGCTCGGGGATCGGAACGGGCGTCACGCTCCGCCGGGGCGCGGGCACCGGTGGGGGAACATCGCTGGGGGTGCTAGGCGCGGGCGGAGCCGGGGGCTTGGGGATCGGAACGGGCGTCGTCTCGCGTGCGGGTTCGGGAACGACGGTGGGCGCGTCCGGATCCTCGTGCGCGGGCCAGGGGAGCGCCGCGGACGCGGCCGGAGGCTCATGCGCGGGCTCGGGGAGCGCCGTGGGCGCGGGTTCCCGGACAGGCTGGCGTGAGGGAGGGGTCGGCTGCGGATAGGACGACGGAACCGGTGCGGGCGCGTAGCTCCGCTCTGGATACTCGGGAGCGACCGATGTCACGGCACGTGAATCTGCCGGTGTCGCGGACCCGGAGGAGGAATGGGACGGAGGAGCAAAGGCTGCGGCTGGAGCGGCAGCTGAGGAGTCTTCCGCCTCGCTCCTACTCGACGAGGACGGACGGCGGACATGCGACGCAGGTAACGAGTCCTTCGCGTCGGAGGAGCCGCCCTTCGACCTGCGCGCGCGCACCGCGTAGAAGGCGATGACCCCGATGAGGACAACAAGGATCAAACCGACGATCAAAGCAACCAGCAGAACGACAGAAGGGCCGCCAGCTTCCGACGAGGCGGATGCGGTCGAACCTGGGGAAGCCGCGGGATCAGCGGAAGCCGCCCCTCCGGGCACGGGAGTAGCACCCCACGGGTCCTTCAACCCGCTGGCACCCGAGACGGCGGCGGGATTGCCTCCGGCGCTCAAGGACCCGTTGACGGTGATCACCTGAGGAACCGGATCGGACCAGGTCGAGACGGACAACGACCTGTTCTCGTAGGTCGTTGCCGAGGTTGCAGCCCCGGATGTCGCCGACTTCACCTGTCCCTCGATGCTCAGGGAGACCGAAGCAAGGGCAAGAGAGGAACCGAAGATCTTGCGGTACTCAGATAGGGTCTGGTCCGTTCGGGCGGTCAGCACAAACTCGCCCGAGTCCTGGACCGTAAATTCCGACTCGTCCTGGGCGCGGCTGTACATCAACTGCATGTGACAGACTGACGCGTCAGCGCGGGTCACGAACTCGACGTGGTGTGCCGCCGAGCTGCCGACGCGAGGCTCACAGATGGACTCGCTCATCGTGCGCGAAGGATCGACCACGGTCAGCGTATCGACGAGCTGCCCATCCTTGGTCACGACATACGCTTCGGAGAGAGTAGGTACGTCGGCAGCGCGCGTGGCTGTCGGCGCCACCAACACGATGAGCCATGCCCCGAGCACGGCGCACAGGGCGCGAGAGAATCGCATGCAGTCCTCCTGATATGAGTCACTCGATTATCGTCCGTTCGTGGATACAAAGCAACGAGGAATCTCAACGCGAGATTCACTGACCGGCTGTCAAGGAAGGTGTGAGCTGCTGGCAAAGAGAAAGAGGCTCTTCTGACAAGGTGAGATCCAACTGTGTCGCGTAGTATGACTGATGTCTACCCACGGTCAGGAATTGAAAGACGACTGACGTTGTCGCCAGCCGCCTACTCAGGAGGTGCCCCATGAGGTGTCGCCCCGCCACGCGCGAGGATATCCCCGAGATAACACGAATTGTCACAGAGGGATTTCTGGACTACCCGCTGCACATCATGCTCAAACCCTACCTCTACCACCCGGAGCAATACCCGCAGTGCTTGACCGCGCTCAACCGCATGCTTGCCTGCGCCTACCAACGCTCGCGCAACGCCTTCGTCGTTGAGACGGGCGGGCGAATCGTCGCGACGGCGCTCGTGCATGATCGCAAGGTCGGATTTGCCAGCAACATCACAAGCGGTGGATACGAGCTCTTTCGCTACGCCACCCCGCGACTCATCGCCGACTTCGCGAACGTGACCAACCGGGCCGACCAGATTGCCATCGACAACGGGGACTTCGACTGGTACCTCGAGATTCTCTCGGTGGACAAGACGATGCGTGGGCGTGGAGTCGGACGGTGGCTTGTCTCCGAGGTTCTCCCCGACTTTGTTGCGAGGAAGGGGGGCCATGCCTACGGCTTCGTGACCTCGACCGAGTCGAATGCTCGCTTCTACCTCAACGGTGGGTGTGAGCTTCTTGATCGCGTGGACGTCACGATGCGGGAGCGCAGCTGCCCGATCTGGGCGTTTCAGCGGAAAGCCGAGAGGCTCTGACGGATCCCGTCCCCGCGGCGGATCCCGTCCTCGTGCCCGGCCGGGTGGGAGGCGTGGTCGAGTCCTCCGCTTCTCGGCGTGAAGCGGCCGCGGCGTGAGCCTCAGTGGGGTGCTCGTACGCCGACGCGTTCACGTGCGCTGAGCGAACCAGCGGGGAATCGCTCGCTCAAGGTAGGCGGCGTTGGCCTCAATGAGGGGAGCCAATCGCTCCCAGGTGAGCGCCTGATCCCCATGCCAGGCGATCTCCGCTGCGACAAGAAGCTGAGGAACCAGCTGCGTCATGAGCTTTTCGGGGCTCGCCGTTGTTGCCGGGCGCGCCACCACCTCGCATCCTGCCAGGCCGCGTGCCCGCATCGCTTCTGGAAGCCGCTCGTAGAGACGGCGAGCATCCCCAATCGCGCGAGCGGCAGTAGCCGGAGCAGCGGACATCGATGGAGCGAGGAGGCGCTCGTCGGCGAGGACCCAGCATCCGCCCGCGGCGGCGGCCGCGTCGATGGTCGCCGCCGATTCACCCCGCGACAGCAGCGCGGTGCCGTCGGGCGGAGTCGGAAAGGAACGAGTGAGCGACTCCCACGCGGCGGCACGCCTCCCGTGGAAGCGAAGCGTGCGCAGGGCTCGCTCCACGAAGACGCGCTCGACGTCGCTGCCGAGAGGAAACCCCGCACGCATGAGGGCGGAGTCGGCCTCCCACTCTCCCCAGTCGCACGGCCCGGCGCCGATGTGTATGAAGGGTGAGGGGAAGAGATCGCACGCGCGATGCAACGCTGCCTGGACGAAGCTCAAGGAGGACGTGCTCGGCCACAGGGAGGTGGCGTTGCGCGTGTCGCCGCAGCGAACGAGGTGGGGGTTTCCCAGGTGCGGATACGAACGGATAGCGGCCCCTGCCCCGGAAGGGATGCAGACCTCGGGAACGATGCGGATTCCTCGGTCGGCGGCGTAGGAGACGAGGTGTCGGATGTTCGAATCGGAGTAGAAGCAGTGTCGCGCGAAGGCCTGCGCGCGACGCGCAGGAGCGACGTCGTCCGCGCTGGGGGCCGCGTCGCCCGCGCTGCGCATCGTGCGCGGCAGCTGAGCCCCGACGCTCGTGAGGCGAGGGAAACCTGGGACGGGCATGCGCCACCCCCGGTCGTCCGTGAGGCGCCAGTGCAGCACGTTGAAGCGATATCGGGCCATGAGGGAGAGGAAGAGCTCCATTGCGGGCACGGGCCAGAAGGTGTGGGCGGAGTCGACGAGAAGCCCGCGCCATGAGAACGCGGGTCGTTCGCGGGGATCGTGCGGGAGGGGAGGGGGGGATCGCCGTCATTGGGGCTCCTTACGACTAACAGGCAAGAGTGTAACAAGGGTCACTAATCAGTGGGGTGTGTTTCGGTCGTCAATTGCCCGCGGGCAGCAGATTTCGACTTTGTGTCCGCTAGCGACCGCCGCGCGCGCAAGGCGTGTGTCACAATCGTGTGAAGCCAATCATGCTCAACGAGGAGTGATCCATGCTGTCGAATGACAACCTTTCCCTCAACCCCAATCCCCTTGTCCAAGCCCTCGGAAAACAGGCCAAGGAGTTCACGAAAGCCGACATCATCGGCTATATCGAGGACAACAACATCCCGATGCTCAACCTGAGGTACGTCGGCGGAGACGGACGCCTCAAGACCCTCAACTTTGCGATCCAATCTAAGGCTCACCTCGATCGCCTCCTCACCCTCGGCGAGCGCGTCGATGGGTCTTCTCTCTTCACCTTCGTTGACGCAACCTCCTCAGACCTGTACGTCGTGCCGCGCCTGTCGACCGCGTTCCTGAACCCCTTTGCGCCGATCCCCACCCTCGACATCCTGTGCGGGTTCTACGATGTCGACGGGGCTCCCCTTGCCTCGGCTCCACAGGAGATCCTGCGCAAGGCTCAACGCGCGCTCAAGGAGGATACCGGCTGCGAGCTGCAAGCCCTGGGGGAGCTCGAGTACTACCTCTTTTCCGCCCAGGAGGAGCTTTTCCCCGTGGAACCCCAGAGGGGGTATCACGAATCGGGTCCCTTCTCGAAGTGGGAGGATGTACGAACGGAAACCCTCCTGCATCTCGTTCGCATGGGCTGCTCGGTCAAGTACGCGCACTCGGAGGTCGGTAACTTCGTTGCGGACGGGCGTCAGATGATTCAGCAGGAGATCGAGTTCCTCCCGGTCGATGCCTGCGACGCGGCAGATCAGATGGTGCTCGCCAAGTGGGTGCTCCGCGAGGTGGCCCACTCCTACGGCATCGAGGTCTCCTTCTCCCCGAAGATCGCCGTCGGACAAGCGGGATCCGGCATGCACTTCCACACCCGCCTCGTTCGGGAGGGAGTCAACCAGTTTTCGACGGGATTGGGATTGACGGAGGAAGCCCTCAAGGTCATCGGCGGATACCTCTCGCACGCGGCGTCGCTGACCGCCTTCGGCAACACGGCCCCCACCTCCTTCCTGCGTTTGGTCCCCCACCAGGAGGCGCCGACCGCGATCTGCTGGGGAGACCGCAATCGCTCCGTCCTCGTGCGCGTCCCGCTCGGGTGGCAAAACATTGACGACTCCATGTTCCGTGATGCCAACCCGGGCGAAGGCCCGCTCGGTGATCTGCCCAATGACTCCCAGACCGTTGAGTTGCGCAGTCCCGACGGCTCCGCCGCCGTTCATCTCCTCCTCGCGGGCATCACCGTCGCCGCGCGTCTGGGGCTCACCGTGCCCGGAATGGCAGACTATGCGAGAGCGCGCAAGGTTGACGGAGATGCCTCCCAGACTCCCGGTCTCGATCAGCTGCCTGCCTCCTGCTTCGAGGCCGCGGGTCGGCTCCTCGCCCAGCGCGGCGATTACGAGGCGCGCGGCGTGTTCCCCGCAGGGCTCATCGATTCGTGGGCGTCGCGTCTCATTGCCCTCGGCGACGAGCATCTGCGCGAGGATCTGGCGGACTCGCGCCTCAGCGTCGAGGAACTCGTCGAACGATACTTCCACATCGGCTGACCCGCGGGCCACCCCCATCCGCGGGCGGGCGCGAGACCCGACCGCCGACCTAGTCCCGCTCCGGCGGCGCAAATCGCGTCGCCGGAGCCGAGTTCGCGAGGCTTCTTCCCTGCGCCGGGTGTGCCGGGCCGCCTCGCGTGTCCCGTGTACGAGGCGGGGGCAGGGCCGCCTCGCGCAGTGCGGCGCGCAGCCTCCTGTCGCGGTCGAAACGTGCGTCGGCAGCCGCGCGGCGTGCGCCGGCCATCGAGCGGGCCACCGCCGCGGTCACGCCGAGGCCGAGCGCGACCACCGCGAGAGCAAAGAACGGCCACAGCGTCCACCATGAGGTGGAGTTGCCTTCGGGTGTCGAGGGGCTGGCCGGTGACGAGGAGCCGGTTGAGCGTGCGGCGGCATCGGCCGCGACGCTTGGAGTCACCGTGCCCGTCGCGCTCACGGTACCGGAGACGTTCTCCCAGGTCACGGTCGTCGCGTCCTTCTTCGTCGAACCGGCGTAAGAGATGATCGTCGCGCCCGCGGACGCTTCTTCGACCTGCGAGCTGTGAGCGATCAGGGTCACCCGAGTAATCGTCGCAGAGGCCTCGGGAGAGGAATACCCCTCCAGGAGCCTGGACGAGGCAGACTCAAAGTGGAAGATTCCGCCGGTATCGACAGAGATGACCTCGGCGCCCGCATCGGCGAGCTGCCACGTGAAGCGGCACCCTGAGATGCCGTCGACCGAGACCGACAGCGAGGACACAGCCCCCGCCGCGCTCCCCATCGCCTCGCACTGGTCCGCGCTGAGGGGCTCGTCGGCGGAGAGGGTGACCTCGTGCGTCGCGCTCACTCCCGGCGTGATGTCGTACTCCTCAACGAGTCGGATTGACGTCGGCTCCTGTGCGAACGCCGCTCCGCCGACAGCGGTCAGCGCGAAGGTTCCCAGCGTGGCGAGGAGGGGGCGCTTCACCCTCATTCGCTGTCGTCCTCGCTGCGCAGGCGGGGCACCGACGTCAACTCCGGGCGCGCGCCGACCTTGTCGGCGTAGAAGGCGCGGATCACGTCCATGTCCGCCCGAACGTCGCCCGTGAGCCGATAGGTGGGACCCCAGCCGAACGTGCGGGTGGCGCGATCGACGAAACCGAACTGAATCGGGACGTCCGCCTCCATCGCTATGCGGTAGAAACCCGACTTCCAGAACTCACGCGGCGACCGCGTTCCCTTCGGGGTGATGCACAGAGTAAAGCTATCGGAACGCGCGATACGCGCCGCAACCTGCTCCACGAGGCCATGAGCCGCGCCGCGCTCCACCGGGACCGCTCCGATCTTCTTGACGAACCAGCCCAACACCGGGGCCTTCACAATGGAGTCCTTGACGAGGAACGAAAAGCTACGTCCCGCCTTCCACATCGCCACAGCCATGAAAACGCCATCCCAGTTCGACGTGTGCGGTGCGCCGATCACGATGACCTTGTCGGGAAGCGGCTGAATCGACAGCTTCCAGCGTGAGACCCCAAGGTAGGCGGATGCAAGTGCGCGGGTGAGAGCCATGGCGGCCTTTCTGTTCGTAGCTGGAGCCAATCCTACTCGCGTCGCGATCAGTCCAGCGTCTCCACCGCCAGTGTCTGCGTCATGATGTGCGGGTGGCCAGGCCGCAGCGTGAGGGCGCGTTCGCGCACGGCTGCGGTTTCGACGCACACGAAATGCTGCCACTCGCCCTCGCCGACGTCCGCCATGGACGCCGCCGCCTGTGCCCACGGGTTCCACACGATGGTCGAGCCAGATCCGCTCTTGTCAACGATGATGCGCCTACCCAGCCTCGGGTCCACGACGTGGACCGGTTGCGTGGTCGTGTAGATGCGATCGAGGGGGCCGACGGCTGTCAAGTCGCCGCATTGAGTCCCGCGGCGCTCCTTGAGCTTGTCGTCGTAGGGCGCCCCGTCAAGCCCCTCGATCGAGAGGTCTTTGATATCGCCGACGCGCAGGTAGGTGTGCATGGCTGCCTCGATCGTGAAGGGGTGGTCGTCCTCGTTGATCAGGGTCAGGCTCAGGTGCAGCTCCGCGCCGACCACCACGTCGAGGCGAGCGCAGAAGGAGTGTGGGTAGAGGAGGGACGTTTCCCCCGTGTGGTGGCGCTCGAAGGAAACGGTGGCGGGGGAGGCGTCCGCCGACGTCGTCTGGGCCAGGAGCGACCACCGCGAGGTCCGCGCGAAGCCGTGGGCGCCGGCCCCGGCGCCCGGTGCGGCCGGTGAATCCGCGGGGCTGCCAAACCAGGGCAGGCACAGGGGGATGCCGCCGCGGATCGCGCGGGTTCCGTCCATCACGGCGCGCGAGGAGAGCCAGAGAATGTCGGAGTGCCCGGCGGGACGCCATGACAGCAGGTGGGCTCCGAAGGGGGTGACAAGGGCCGAACCCGAGGGAATATCTACGCTGAGCGTGGCGATGTCTGTCATAGTCATCAGTTAACGATACCTGTAGTTGTTCAGCAAGTAGACCGCTTGGTTCGCTCCATCCTCTCCGCAGCGTGGTGGAAGTCGCAGGAAGGTGTCCGCATCGGCCCTGGGTAAGCCGATATTCTTGGGGGGAATGTGCGTGGAATCGGTCAGACGATCGAACGGTGGCGCGGCTACTGTGCCCTATCGCACGCAATGATACGTATCCATGTTTGAGGAGTCCACATATGTCCACGCGTCCTGACCTGCGAAATGTCGCCATCGTCGCACACGTCGATCATGGGAAGACCACGCTGGTTGACGCGATGCTCTGGCAGTCCGGTGCCTTCTCGGAACGTGACACCGTCGAAAAGACGGGTGAGCGCGTCATGGATTCCGGAGATCTTGAGCGGGAGAAGGGCATCACCATCCTGGCCAAGAACACGGCCGTGCACTACCGGGGTCCCGCGGCTCAGGCCCTCGGCCTCACGGACGGTGTGACGGTCAACGTCATCGACACGCCCGGCCACGCCGACTTCGGCGGCGAGGTCGAGCGCGGCCTGTCCATGGTTGACGGCGTCGTCCTCATGGTCGACGCATCCGAGGGGCCCCTCCCGCAGACGCGCTTCGTGCTGCGCAAGGCGCTCCAGGCGCATCTGCCCGTCATCGTGGTCGTCAACAAGGTCGACCGGCCCGACTCTCGCATTGATGAGGTCGTCTCGGAGACGACGGATCTCCTCCTCTCCCTGGGTGAGGACCTCATGAACGAAGGCGTTGACATCGACGTGGACTCGCTGATGGACGTGCCGGTCGTCTACGCCTCCGCCAAGGCGGGCAAGTCCTCCCTGACCAACCCCGGCGATGGACAGGTACCCGCCGAGGACCTCGAGCCCCTGTTCGAAACCATCCTGAACCGCATCCCCGGCCCCACCTTCGATCCGGACATGCCGCTGCAGGCGCACGTGACGAACCTGGATGCCTCACCCTTCCTGGGACGCCTCGCGCTGCTTCGAGTGCACAACGGAACCCTGAAGAAGGGGGCGGATGTGGGCCTGGCGCGTCACGACGGCTCCATCCAGCGCGTCCACATCTCGGAACTCCTGGCCACCGAGGGCCTCGAACGCGTCTCCACGGACCACGCCGACCCCGGCGATATCGTGGCTGTCGCCGGTATCGAGGACATCATGATCGGCGAGTCGTTGGTCGACCTCGAGGACCCGCGTCCGCTGCCCCTGATCACCGTCGATGATCCCGCGATCTCCATGACCATCGGTATCAACACCTCGCCCATGGCCGGCCGGGTCAAGGGCGCCAAGGTCACCGCTCGCCAGGTGAAGGACCGCCTCGACCGCGAACTGATCGGTAACGTCTCCCTCAAGGTGCTGCCGACCGAACGCCCCGACGCGTGGGAGGTCCAGGGACGAGGCGAACTCGCCCTGGCGATCCTCGTCGAACAGATGCGGCGCGAGGGCTTTGAACTCACGGTCGGCAAGCCTCAGGTCGTCACCAAGGAGATCGACGGTACCCTCAGCGAACCGATGGAGCGCATGACCATCGACATTCCCGAGGAGTTCCTCGGAGCGGTCACCCAGCTGATGGCCGCCCGCAAGGGCCGCATGGAGACCATGGCGAACCACGGATCCGGATGGATTCGACTGGAGTTCGTGGTCCCCGCCCGAGGCCTCATCGGCTTCCGTACGCGCTTCCTGACGGAAACGCGAGGCACCGGCATCGCCTCGTCCATCTCCGAGGGCTACGCCCCCTGGCAGGGAACCATCGAGCAGCGCCTCACGGGCTCCCTCGTCGCGGACCGTGCCGGACAGGCCACGCCCTACGCGATGACGAATCTGCAGGAACGCGGAACCTTCATCATCGAGCCCTCCTCGGAGGTCTACGAGGGACAGGTCGTGGGAGAAAACCCGCGCGGTGAGGACATGGACGTGAACATCTGCCGCGAGAAGAAGCAGACCAACACGCGTAGCGCCACCGCAGACGTGTATGAATCCCTGACGCCCTCCCGCAAGCTCACCCTCGAGGAATCCCTGGAGTTTGCCGCAAACGACGAGTGCGTCGAGGTCACGCCTGAGGCGGTGCGCGTGCGCAAGGTCGTCCTGGACGCGCAGGAACGTTTCAAGATCGCCGCCCGAGAGCGTCGAGCAAACCGCTGACGCGTCGCCGTTAGGGCTGCCGCGTCGGCGGGGGCGGAACGCGCTTGCCCGTCACCATCGTGCGCGCGTCCACCCGCACCACTCCGCGCCTCGTCGCGACGCTCACGTGCGTGGGCGCCACCTCCGTGGCCTCGCCCAGGGCGTCGTGCAAGCCGTCGGCCAGGCGATATCGGATCACGACCCTCTCGCCCACCCTGAATTGCATCCACGGCAGCGCGGGAATTGCGCCAGGGGAGCGTGCGGAAAATTGCGCGCCTACCCCCGGCGCGCCACTCGCGCGATTCGGCTCGATAGCGCCGCTTTCGGGCAAGTCGCGGACGCTGGGTGACTCGGGAGTGCTCATACGTGAATAATAGGATCAACGAGTCTTTGGAACTGACCAGGAGGAACGTCACATGACCTACGTCATCGCGCAGCCGTGCGTCGACGTCAAGGATCGCGCATGCGTGGACGAATGCCCCGTCGACTGCATCTACGAGGGTGAGCGCACGCTGTACATCCACCCCGAGGAATGCGTCGACTGCGGCGCCTGCGAACCCGTGTGTCCGACCGAGGCGATCTTCTACGAGGACGACCTTCCCGACGAGTGGTCCGATTACTTGCGCGCCAACGCGGACTTCTTCAACCAGCTCGGCAGCCCGGGAGGCGCCCAGAAGACCGGCGTCCAGGACTACGACGATCCCATGATCGCCGAGCTTCCTCCTCAGAATGAGGAATGGAAAGCCGAGAACATGTGACGGTCGGATAGGGTGGGGGCATGAGCCTGTTGCTACCCCGCCCCCTGGACCTACCCGAGTTCCCCTGGGATCAACTGGCCCCCGCCAAAGCGCGCGCGGCCGAGCATCCCGGGGGGCTGTGCGATCTGAGCGTCGGCACGCCCGTTGACGACACCCCCGACTTCATCCGCGAGGCCCTCGCCGACGCGGGGAACGCGCACGGCTACCCGACGGTCGTGGGCACGGACGAGGTGCGCGAGGCGATTGGCGCGTGGGCAGCTCGGCGCGGGATGGTCGACGTCGGCCCAGCCGGAGTGATTCCGACGATCGGTTCCAAGGAAGCGGTCGCGTGGATCCCCACCCTGCTCGGCGTGCGCGCCGGGGACACGGTCCTGGTTCCCGAGGTCGCATACCCCACCTACGACATCGGCGCGCGCCTGGCGGGGGCAACGCCCGTGCCCGTGGACCCCACTCGCCCGGGTACCTGGCCCGACGCCACCCTCGTGTACCTCAACTCCCCGGGCAACCCCGACGGGCACGTCATGAGCAAGGATCAGCTGCGCGACGCCATCGCGTGGGCGCGCGGCAGGGGAGCAGTCATCGTCTCGGACGAATGCTATGCGGCGCTGCCGTGGAGCGAACCCTACGTGAGCGAGGGAGTGCCTTCGCTGCTCGACGCGAACGTGTGCGACTGCGACCCCCGTGGCCTCCTGGTCCTCTACTCCCTGTCCAAGCAGTCGAATCTCGCGGGCTACCGCGCCGCGCTCATCTACGGCGACCCCGCGCTGGTTGCCCCCATCGTCACGGCGCGCAAGCACTCGGGACTGATGGTCCCCAGCCCCGTCCAGCACGCCATGGCCCTCGCCCTGGGCGACACCGAGCACGTGAGCGCCCAAAGGAGCGTGTACGAGGCCCGACGCCGCCTCCTCCTGGAGGCGCTGACCCGCGCGGGGCTAGACGTCGACCCCGCTAGCGCCGCTGGACTGTACCTGTGGGTCGCCGATCCGGGCGCGCCGCAAGACTCCTGGGCGCTCGTCGACCGATTCGCGCGGCTCGGAATCCTGGTTGCGCCCGGAGACTTCTACGGCGCGGCCGCCCGCGGCCGCGTGCGCGTGGCGCTCACGGCCACGGACGAGCGGATAGCCGCCGCAGCGAAGCGCATCGCCAGCGAGTGGCAGGGGCGCTAGCCGCCTTGACGGCAGGCCGGGACACGGGCAGCGCCCGTGTCCCGGCCTTTCCTCGCGGCGAAGGAGCTTAGTTGGATGCGTGCAGCGCGTCGTTGAGTTCGATGCCCACGACGCCCGCGCGGGCGATCGCCTCGATCCGCCCGGTCTGGGAGTTGCGCCGGAAGAGAATGTTGGACGCGCCCGACAGCTCACGCGCGGCCACGGTGCGCGGCTGCGAGGCGCCCGAGGAATCGATGAGGGTGACCTTGGCGCCGGCGGTCACGTACAAGCCAGCTTCGACGACGCAGTCGTCGCCCAGGGTGATTCCCAGGCCCGAGTTCGCGCCCAGCAGGCAACGCTCGCCCAGGCGGACCCGCTGCTTGCCGCCGCCGGAGAGCGTGCCCATCGTGGAGGCGCCACCGCCCACGTCCGAGCCATCGCCGATGACGACGCCCTGCGAGACGCGGCCCTCGACCATGGAACGGCCAAGCGTCCCGGCGTTGAAGTTGACGAACCCGGCGTGCATGACGGTCGTGCCCTCGGACAGGTAGGCGCCCAGGCGCACGCGGGTTGCGTCGGCGATGCGCACACCGGAGGGGAGGACGTAGTTGACCATCGGGGGGAACTTGTCGATCCCGAGGACCGTCACGGGGCGCCCGTCGCGGGCGCGCAGTCGCATGCGCGTGGCCTCGAAGTCCGCCACGGCGCACGGCCCGGCGTCCGTCCACACCACGTTGGGGAGCACCGCGAAGATCCCGTCGAGGTTGATCGAGTTGGGCCGCACCAGGCGGTGTGACAGCAGGTGAAGCCGCAGGTAGGCGTCCTCGGTGGTGGCGGGGGCTTCATCCAGCCTGATGGTCGTCGTGCGCACGACGGTGCGCACGCGGCGGGCCTCATCGACGCGCTCCAGTGCGGACAGGGAGGCGGCCGCCCCCTCGTCGGATCCGGGTTCGCCCAGCTGCGGGGCGGGATACCAGGTGTCCAGTGTCGTGCCGTCCAGGGTGATCGTTGCGAGGCCGACGCCCCATGCTGTGCTCGTGTCCATGGCATCTACACTACGGGGCGCGGGCGTTGGCGGTGAGGCTCAGGGGCGCGGGGTATCCCACAGGTCGGGCCAGAAGACACCCATCTCCGTGGCCATCGAGCGCAGCAGCGGCAAGGAGATGCCGACCACGGAATGATAGTCGCCGGTGACCCCGTCGATAAACGGGCCGCCCAGGCCGTCGACCGTGAAGGAGCCGGCGACGCGAAGCGGCTCGCCCGTGGCCACGTACGCGTCGATCTCCGCGTCGGTGATCTGCCCGAAGTGGACCTGGGTCGAGGCGCTGCGCGTCAGGCGGGCGGCGGCGGTGCGGGAGCCGCTTCCGGCTCGGTCCGACGATGAGCGAGGGGTGAGCAGGGCGACCGAGTGCCCTGTCCACAGCGTGGCCGTCGTGCCCCGCATGGCGCGGATGCGCTCGCGTGCGACCTCGGGGGTGTGCGGTTTGCCCTGCATCGCTCCGTTGATCTCCAGCATGGAGTCGCAGCCGACGACGAGGAGCGCGCCCGGGTCGGCATCGAAGGAGTCGGAATCGGGCGCACACAACGCGTCGCACACGTCCGCGCACTTGGCCTCGGCCAGGGCGCCCACCTCGTCCGCGGGAGTCGTGGCGGCGCCCGAGAAGGCGCGCCCGCCGGGGAGAGCCGCGAGGACAGCGTCCTCGTCAACCTGGGAGACTCTCACGATCGGAGTGATTCCCGCGGCGATGAGAGTCGCGCGGCGGGCGGGGGAGGCGGAGGCGAGAACGAGGCGCATAGGGACATTGTGGACCATGGCGTGTCGGGCGCGCAGGAGGGGTGAAAAATAGTGCAGGAATCCGGATAATCGCAGGTAAACGTGCAAATGCCTGGTGGAAAATACACGAGCCTACTACAATTGTCAGTGCATGAGGTCGCATTGACGATGTGACTTTGAAAAGTGACCTGGTATACCGTTTATCCGCTGATGTGGTGTTGAGTCAGCCCAGCGAGGAGGGATTTGCGATGGATGAGCGCGCGTCTTCGTCCCCTGCAATTCCTGATGACCTGACCGCAACAAGCTACGTTCCTCGGCTGCTCGGTGGTCATCTCACGTATTCCGCCCGCGACCTGTCGCAGGCGACCGATACGCCGATCGAACGTGTCTTCCAGTTCTGGATCGCCCTGGGCTTTCAGGCTCCCAGCGCCGACGATCCTGTCTTTTCCGCCCGTGACCTTGATGTCTTTAGCCAGTGGCACGACCTCGTCGAATCCGGTGGCATCGACACCGCGACGTCCCGTTCGCTGCTTCGCGCTAACTCTCACCTGGCGGACCGGCTGGCCCTGTGGCAGTTCGAGGCCCTCGTCGAGGACTCGATGCGCCGCCTCAACCTCGATGACACGACGGCGCGCATGTACGTCCTGGACCATATGCGAGAGTACATTGACGTCTTCCAGGAGATGTTCACCTACTCGTGGCGGCGCCAGCTCGAGGCAACCCTGTCGCGCTTCGACCGGGAGGTCTCCCAGCGTGGCCACGAGGAGCGCCACGATCGTTTCCCCCTCAATCGCTGTCTCGGATTCGTCGACATGGTGTCCTTCACCTCCTCCTCCACGATCCTCGGCGACGCGCTGGTCGGACTGATCGAACGCTTCGAAGAAGAGAGCCGCACCGCGGTCATCGAAGAGGGGGGCCGGGTCGTCAAGATGATCGGCGACGCCATCTTGTACATCGCCGATGACCTCTCGACCGGCCTGCGCGTCGTCACGGCTCTCATCGAGAGACTCAACGCTGACGACGAGATGCTTCCCGTGCGTGCCTCCTTCGTGCGCGGGGACGTCTTCTCGCGCTCCGGCGACGTGTTCGGCCCCACCGTCAATCTTGCGTCTCGCCTCGTGGACATTGCGCCCGTCGGCAAGATCCTCACCGATCCGGCGACCGCGGCGGCGGTCGCCGCGGGTAAGGGCGGGGACGGCTACGAGCTCGAGGAGTTTCCCACCGCGGACTTGCGCGGTTTCGGTCCGGTCTCGCCCTACCTGCTGTCAAGCGTGCCGAATTAGGGCAGGACCCCCACGTCGCAGCCCCATCCGACCGGGGAGCACATTCGGTCAAGAAACGTGAAAGTTTTGGTTCGGAATTGCTAAGATGTTCGCGTGACTACAGTTCTCCTCGTTGAAGACGATCCGGCCATCTCCGAGCCCCTCGCACGGGCGCTGGGCAGGGAAGGCTACGACGTGCGCGCCCACGCGACGGGTGGCCAGGCCCTGGCCGACGCGCGCGGCGTCGACCTGGTCGTCCTGGACCTCGGGCTGCCCGACATCGACGGCTTGGACGTCGCGCGCGAGCTTCGCGCCTCCGGAAACCGCGTCCCGATCCTGATCCTGACCGCACGCACGGACGAGGTCGACATGGTCGTCGGCCTCGACGCGGGCGCCGATGACTACGTGACGAAGCCCTTCCGCCTGGCCGAGCTTCTCGCCCGCGTGCGCGCCCTCCTGCGACGTCAAACATCCGAACCCGCCGAGGGTGAGCTGCGCGCGCAGGACATCCGCATGGACGTCGCCGCGCACCGAGCCTTCGCCGGAGACACGGAGCTCAGCCTGACGGCCAAGGAGTTCGACCTGCTGCGCGTCCTCCTGCGCGAGGCCGGCTCGGTCGTCGCCAGGGAGACCCTCATGCGAGAGGTGTGGGGTTCTGATCCAACCGGCTCGACCAAGACCCTCGACATGCACGTGTCCTGGCTGCGGCGCAAGCTCGGCGACGACGCCACCGACCCGCACTACATCACGACCGTGCGCGGGATGGGATTCCGCTTCGAGAGCGCGCGCTAAGGGAGGCCCGCCATGCGCGCACGCGCGGTGAGGATGATCGTCTCCGTCGTCGCCGTCGTGTGCGTGCTGATGGGTTTGCCCGGAGCGTTCTTTGCCTCGGCCTCGGTGTGGGCCTCCGAGCAGCGGAGCCTGGAGGTTCAATCGCAGCTGATCGTCCACAGCATCGACCGGCGCAGGGCCGCCGGAGAAGACACTGATGCGACGGTCCTGGCCTCGCTCGTCTCGGAGCAGGCCAAGAGCCGCGGCGGCACGCTCGCCTATCGGATCAAGATACCCGATGCGAACCTGGTGACGGGCGGGAATGCGATCTCGGGGCGAACCGTCACGGCCGTTGCATCCTCGCCCAGCGGCGTCTCCGTCCAGCTGACCTCCTCCGCCTCGGGTGCCCTTCGTCGAATCGCGTGGGTGTGTGCCCTCTTCGGCGGTGGAATGGCGCTGTCAACGGCGATTGGCTGGCTCATGGCGCGCTCGCTCTCGCGTGACCTCTCCGCCCCCCTCATCTACCTGGCGGCCCAGGCCGAACAGATCGGCTCCGGCGGCGTTCGGGCTCGGATGGAAAGCTCGGGCATCGAAGAGATCGATCTTGTCTCCGAGGAACTGGCGCGCACCGGTGAACGCATGGCCGGACGCCTGGCCGCCGAACGCCAAGCGGCTGCCGACGCCTCCCACCAGCTGCGGACCCCCCTCACCGCCCTGTCGATGCGCCTGGAGGAGATCGAGTTGATCTCCTCGGAGGAGGACGTGCGCGCGGAAGCCCGCACGTGCCTGGAACAGGTTGAGCGCATGACCAACGTCGTCACCGAGCTCCTGGACGTGTCCAAGCGGAGCAGCGGACAGACCGAGGCGATCCACATCCTCGAGGTCTTCAACACCGCACGCGAGGAGTGGGAGGATCAATTCGAGGCTGCGGGCAGGTCCCTCATCTTCCTCGACGAGGCCGAGCGACCGATCCTGGCCGACGCGGGCAAGCTCGGACAGGTTCTGGCGACACTCATCGAGAACTCCCTGAGATACGGCGACGGGGCGACCCATGTGTGGGCGCACGCCGGATCATCCAAGCGCGGCGTGGTCATCGAGGTCAGCGATGAGGGAGAAGGCATCGATGAGAGCCTCGCCCCCGACATCTTTGAAAAAGGCGTGTCCGGCCACGGGTCGACGGGCATCGGCCTGGCCCTCGCGCACGACCTGGCTCAGGCGATGGGCGGACGCCTGGAGCTCAAGACACGCCGTCCCCCCGTCTTCACGGTCTCCGTCGCCGCGATCCCCGCCTCCCTGGATCCCGACCGCGTCATGCCCGAGGGCCCCCTCATGTCGATGGGACGCAGGTCGCGCCGCTTCTAGCTCAGCGGTAGATTGGTCCCGTGACACGCGCGATATCGACACCCGTAACCGTTGCCGTCATCGGCGGGGGACAGCTGGCACGCATGATGCAGGAGAGTGCGATAGCGCTCGGAATAAACCTGAGGGCACTCGTTGAGGCTGAGGACGGGTCGACCGGCCAGGTCACCGTCGACAAGTCCGTCGGTGAGCCCGGCTCGTGGGAGGCCGTCGCCGCCCTCATCGAGGGGGCCGACGTCCTGACCTTCGAGCACGAGCACGTCCCGGACCCCGTCCTTCGTCAGGCCTCTCGTCGCGTGAGCGTCCAACCGCCCGCCGATGCGCTCCGCTACGCCCAGGACAAGCTCGCGATGCGCGAGCGCCTGGGTGCGATGGGCGTGCCCTGTCCCGCGTGGGCCCGTGTCGACGACGAGGCGGCCCTCGAGGGATTCGGCGCGCGAGTCGGCTGGCCGCTCGTCGTCAAGACCCCCAGGGGCGGGTACGACGGGCACGGAGTTGCCGTCGCCCACGCCAGCTCGGACGTGGCCTCCTGGTGGGGACACGGCCCCCTCCTGGCCGAGGCCTGGGTGCCGTTCCGCTGCGAGGTCGCGGCCCTGCTTGCCCGAACGCCCTCGGGGAGAATCGAATCCTGGCCCGTGGCTTCGACGGTCCAACGAGGCGGCGTGTGCTCGGAGGTCACCGCCCCCGCCGTGGGAATCCGCCCGGAGACCGCCCGCGAGGCGCGCCGCATCGGAGAAACCATCGCCTCGGAACTGGGAGTCACGGGTGTCCTCGCCGTTGAGATGTTCGTCGTTGGCGAGGGCGCCGACGAGCGCATCCTGGTCAACGAGCTGGCAATGCGTCCCCACAACACGGGTCACTGGACGATCGACGGAGCGGTAACCAGCCAGTTTGAACAGCACCTGCGCGCGGTGCTCGACCTGCCCCTGGGGTCCGGTGAGATGCGCGACCCGGCTACCCACGCGGTCATGGTCAACCTGCTCGGTTCGCGCTCCGACCAGCCGACGCGTGCCCTCGCCGACGCCCTGCGCGCCGGAGGAGAGCGAGCCAAGGTGCACCTGTACGGCAAGGAGGTGCGTCCGGGGCGTAAGCTCGGCCACGTGACGGTCGTTGATGCGGACCCGGCGACCGCACTCGCCTGCGCCCGCGCGTGCGTCGAGGCGCTGCGCGGCGGCCCGGATTCCACCGACCTGCCGTAGCGCGCGCCGCCCGCAGGCTCCTCACAACCAGGAAAGGATCACGCATGAACGCCACCCTCGATATTCAGCTGACCGCGACGGGGGACAGGCCCCTCGTCGGGGTTGTTATGGGCTCGGATTCGGACTGGCCGACGATGGAAGCGGCGGTGAGCGCGCTCGCCGAGTTCGGCATCGCCTGCGAGGTTGGAGTCGTGTCGGCCCATCGCATGCCCGAGGACATGGTCACCTACGGCAGGAGCGCGGCCCAGCGCGGCCTGCGTGTCATCATCGCGGGCGCCGGCGGCGCGGCGCACCTGCCCGGAATGCTCGCCGCGCTCACCGAGCTTCCCGTGATCGGCGTGCCCGTTCCCCTCGCGCATCTTGATGGCGTCGACTCCCTGCACTCCATCGTTCAGATGCCCGCGGGCGTGCCCGTCGCAACGGTGTCGATCGCGGGCGCCAGAAACGCTGGCCTGCTGGCCGCGCGCATCCTCGGCGCGGGTGAGGGCGAGGATGCCGAGAGGCTACGCGCGGCGATGCGGCGCTTCCAGTCACGCCTGCGCGAGGTTGCCGCCGAGAAGGGGGCTGCCTTGGTTGAACGGGTCACTGAATCGAACGAGCAGCCCTCGGGGACGCTCTTTGGCGGGGTAGCCGCGGGTGGGACGCGCGGCGTATCCTGATGGCATGAGTATTCTCGTTTGTGGCGGCGCCGGCTACATCGGCGCACACGTTGTCCGCCTCCTGCGTCAGCGCGGGGACCATGTCGTCGTCGTTGATGACCTGTCCAGCGGTAAGGCCTCGCGTGTCGGCGACGCGACGCTGGTCCGCCTTGACGTCACGACCGACGAGGCGCGCTCGGCGCTGTCCACCCTCATGGTGGACGAGGACGTCACGGCAGTCATTCACTTCTCCGCACGCAAGCAGGTCGGAGAATCCGTGCAACGCCCGGCCTGGTACTACCAGCAGAACGTCGGCGGAATGGCCAACGTCCTGCTTGCCATGGAGGACGCGGGGGTCGACCAGATGATCTTCTCCTCCTCCGCGGCGGTCTACGGCATGCCGGACGTACCGTTTGTCACCGAAGATATGGGTGGGCACCCCATCAACCCCTACGGCGAAACGAAACTGATCGGCGAGTGGATGATGGCCGACTGCGAACGGGCGTGGGACCTGAAGTGGATTGGCCTGCGCTACTTCAACGTTGCCGGAGCCGGCTGGCCCGACCTGGCCGACGACGCGATCATGAATCTGATCCCGATGGTCCTCGACCGGATCGAGCGCGGGGACAGCGCGAAGATCTTCGGCGACGACTATGACACGGAAGACGGCACCTGCGTGCGCGACTACATCCACGTCCTGGACCTGGCGGAGGCGCACATCGCTGCCCTCGACGTTCTCGCGGAAGGACGCCAGCCCGACCACCACACCTACAACGTGGGCACCGGCCTGGGGACCTCCGTCCGAGAGATTATCGATGGCCTGCGCCGCGTGATCGGATGGGAGTTCCCCGTCGAGGTCCTCCAGCGGCGCGCCGGGGATCCCCCGACGCTCATCGGCGATCCCCTCTCCATCGGCGTCGACCTGGGGTGGAAGGCCAACAACGGGGTTGAGGAGATCCTCGCCTCCGCGTGGGAAGGCTGGCAGGCTGGACCCCGCCCCATCACCGTCCCCGGCGCCTGAGGCGCTCCTCGACACGCGAGCAGGCCCCGGCCTCGTGCCCAAACACGGGTAGCGAGGCCGGGGCCTGCGTCTGCGGGCGCGTCAGGCGAGAACTCCTAGTAGCCGTCCACCTGGTTCAGGTCGGAGGAAGTCAAGGTCCCCGAGCGCAGCTTGGCGAAGAAGTCGTCGGCGGTCGTGTCACGCAGGAGCACCGCGGAGGCGCCCGCGCTCGTCGTGTAGTCGAGGGACTCGATCGGAGGCACCCCCATCATCTGATCGGAGGAAGCCGAGCGCAGGGCCATCACCAGGGAAGCAACGGTCAGGACGGAGGAGTCCTCGTCAACCGTGAACGATGAGGACCCCGCGCGCTCCACGCGCAGGGTCTTCGCGGGATTGACGAGGGTCGAGGGGGAGACGGCGGAGGCAATAACCTTTGAGATCACCTGACGCTGACGCTTGGTGCGGCCGATGTCGCCCTCCGGATCCTGGTAGCGCATGCGCGAGAACTGCAGGGCAGTCTTTCCGTCGGCCTTGTGACATCCGGCGCTCCAATTGAGCCCCGAGTACGGGTCGTTCGCGTCGTTGTCGTAGCACAGCTCCACGCCGCCGACGGCGTCCACCATGTCGGGCACCGCGGCCATGCCGATCTGCACGAAGTGGTCGACGGTCAGGCCCGTCAGTTTCTCCACCGTCTCGACGAGGAGCTGAGGCCCGCCGTAGGCGTAGGAGGCGTTGATCTTATCCCACCCCACGCCCGGGATCTGCGCGTAGGTGTCCCTGGGGATCGACAGGGCGACGGCCTGGCCGTTCGGGGCCACGTTGACGAGCATGATCGAGTCGGCACGCTCGGACTCGTTGAACCCATCCTGAACGGCGCCGTCGGCCCGCGAGTCGGATCCGGCCAGAAGGTAGGTCGTTCCCGCCGTGTCCGCGGCCCCCGACAGGGCGCTCACCCGCCCCATGTTCGCGTTCGCGTCCCACAGGAGGAATCCGCCCCACCCCAGGAGAACCACCAGGAAGAAGCACAGGGTCTTTAGGATCGGGTGACGGCGCTTGCTCCGAGGCATCGCCGGGGCGGGCGGTGCGACCGCGGGGGTCGTTGGGGCGATGCGGATCTGGCGCTGTCCGCCCTGCGAGCGCGCGTACGTCCCCGACCCCGTTCCCGGCGCGTAGGAGGGGGGATTCGACGCCGCCGGGCGGAAGGACGGGGGCGCCTGCTCGGGCGCCGGGCGGCGCGGGAAGATCGACGCGGTCCCGCGCGTGGGCTGGTCCAGGGTGCGGGGCATCAGCGGGCGCGAGGCGTCGGCCTCCTCCTCGGAGATTCTCCACATCTGGGGTGCGATTGCCTCGGGTGGGGGAGTGGGCGCACCCCCGCGCGCCTGTTCCCCGACGACGTGAGCGTCATCGGATCCGGGGCGTCGCCGCTTCGGGTCGGGCGTGAACGAGGGGGGAGTGCTCATTTGTCCTTCGGCGGGCAGGAAGCCACGGTCTGCTGGGCCGCAGCCTCGTTCGCCGCGTTGTTGTCGACGGAGACGGACTGCTCGGTGTTGTCCGTGCTTCCCTCCTCGGTGCTCGGGGCCGAGGGATTGTTGTCCTGCTCGGAGGGGGCGGCAGAACTCTGCGGGGCAGCGTTCGGATCCGGGACGACGAGCTGTGCGCCGTTTCCATCCGTGTACGTGGTGCCCACGGGGAGGGCCTGATCGCGCTGCAGGGCGTTCCACACGTTGCGGGCCATCGGCTCCGATGCGATGCGCCGATTCGGATCCCACGAGGGTTCCTCGACGGGCATGGTGACGAACTGGATGTTCGCGCGGTCGGCCTTGGACAAGACGTTGACGAGCAGCGCGGCGTCGGCGGTCGCGTCGCCCAGGTTGGGGGAGACCTTGACCGCCCTGATCGCCGCCTGCAGGAAGTTGATGAGCGCGCCGGGGTCGGTCACGTAGTTCTTGGACTGCAGCTCACGCACCATCGCGGAAATCAGCTGCTGCTGACGCCCGATGCGCGAGATGTCCGACCCATCCCCCTGGCCCTTGCGCGAACGCATGTAGGCCAGCGAGTGCGTTCCGTCCAGCTTGTAGCAGCCGGCGTCGATGTAGAGCTGGGCCTCCTCGTCATCAATGCGGTGGGGGATGTTGAACCACACGCCCCCCAGCGCGTCGATCATGTCGATGAAGCCCGCGAAGTTAACGATCATGAACGCGTCGATCATCATCCCCGACATGTTCTCCACCGTCGACTTCACGCACGCGATTCCGGGAACCAGGTCCTCCTCCGAGTTACCGCCATTCGCGCCGTAGAACATGGCGTTGTTGAACATCTCGCCGCTGGTTGCGTCGCTGAGGGTGCCGTCGCGGTGCTTGCATTCGGGGATGTCGACAAGGGTGTCGCGGGGAATGGAAACGATCTGCACGCGGGAGCGGTCGGCGCTGACGTGAATGACCATCGTCGAGTCGTTACGCACGCCCGGGACGTCGTCCTGGTCGCCCGCGCCCACGTCGCCGCTGGCGCCGTAGCGAGAGTCCGTTCCCACCACGAGGATGTTGACGGCACGCCCCTCGAAGGAGTCGGGGGTCTGCTTCTGCGTGCCGGTCGTGTACGCGTCAATGTCGACGACCTGGTCGGCGAATTGCGAGCTGAGGTTGGCGTAGACGAAACCGGCCGTGGACACGACGAAGAGCACGCCGCTCAGCAGGATGGCGAGTGCGCTGCGCAGGAGGCCGAAGCGTCCGTAGTTGATGGCCGAGTGCTGGATCGGCCGCGGAATCACGTTACTCATTGGTTGTAACCATATCGTTATCTGGCTTGTTTGTCGGGGAAGCGGGGCCGGAAGCGGCGCGTTCCACTTCCTGCGTGCCGTCGTTCGACGGGGGTGCCGGGGCCTCGCGTGCCCCGTGATCGCGGGGAGGAAGCACGTGCGCGAGGGCCAGGGCGCGAGCGAGGCGCGCCATGCGTGCTTCGGCCCGAGCCTCGCGTCGGTAGGCGGTGATCATCTGCGCGATCGAGGCGAGGACGAGACCGTAGACGATCAGGTTGACGCCTCGCTCAACGCCGATCGCGTGGGCAACCGTGTTCGCCAGCGACGGAACGAGGATCGCGACGATGGCGGCGGTGACCAGCAGACCGATGCCCAGGCGACGCAGCGCCAGCGACGATGCCGAGGTCACGGGGCGCATGAGCCACCACGCGCTCGCCGCGAGGGCCAGGAGCAGGAGGACACGTATAGCCAGGTATGCGCTCACTGTCCCCCCAGTGCCAGGTCGACGACGATGTTGATCGAGTTCAACAGAGGCTGGCCCTTGCCTCGCGAATACTCGGTGTACGAAATCGTCACCGGATGCTCGGCGCCGGGAAGCCCGCTGCTCGCCAGCTGCGAGATGATCTGGGACGCGTGCGCCATGCGCGCGTGCGTCAGGTGGACGTGCCCAAGGGCATCGGCGCGAATCACCCGAAGCCCGTTGTGCGTGTCGGTGAGGGCCAAGCCCGTGCGCGCCCCGGCAATGAATGCTCCGAGACGCAGCATCGCCCGCTTCGCCGCGCCGACGCGGGCTCGTTTTCCGTCCAGGAAACGCGAGCCCAGCACGAAGGCCAGGTCCTCCTCGCGTGCCCGGTCCACCATGGCCGCGGCGTCGGCGGGATCGTGCTGGCCGTCCGCGTCGAAGGTCACCACGTAACGCGCGCCGCGAGCGAGCGCCGCCTCGAAGCCGGTCTGCAGGGCGGCTCCCTGCCCCAGATTCAACGGGTGCGACGCGGTGAAGGCCCCCGCTTCCCTGGCGAGCGCCGCAGTATCGTCGCTCGAGGCGTCGTCCACGACGAGAACGTGAGGGAAAAACGTGCGCACGGCCGCGACGACGCCCCCGATGACGGGCGCCTCGTTGAACGCGGGGATGACGACCCACGTGTCGGAGCGATGCTGCATTCGACCAGTGTCGCACATCGGGACCAGCGCGCGCCTATAGTGTTGCTCAGCGGGCGGCCAACGCGCGCCGGGGGCACGCCGGTGCTCCAGCGAAACCCAGGGGGAAACCGTGATCGAAGCCAGTGCCGACGTCTCGCCGAGCGCGCAGATCGCCGGCAGCGCCCGCGTGTGGCACCTTGCCCAGGTGCGCGAGGGAGCCCAGATCGGGGAGGAAACCATCGTCGGGCGCGGCGCCTACATCGGCGAGGGTGTGCGCGTCGGCGCGCGCTGCAAGATCCAGAACTACGCGCTCATCTATGAACCCGCCTTACTGGCCGACGGCGTTTTTGTGGGGCCCGCAGCGGTCTTCACGAATGATCACAGCCCCCGCGCAGTCACGCCGCAGGGCGCCCTGAAGACGACCGCGGACTGGGAACCCGTCGGCGTGAGCGTCGGGCGCGGAGCGTCGATCGGAGCGCGCGCCGTGTGCGTGGCCCCGGTGCGCATCGGCGCCTGGGCAATGGTCGGCGCCGGAGCGGTCGTCACCGGTGACGTCGCGCCCTATGCCCTCGTCGTGGGAGTGCCGGCTCGCCGCGTCGGCTGGGTCGGGGAGGCGGGCGTGCCCCTCGTGCGCCCCACCCGCGCGACAGGAGGCCGAGGGGACGACGAGGCCGTCGGCGAGGAGTGGGTGTGCCCGGCGACACGAGCGCGCTACGTCGAGCGCGAGGGAAAGCTCACCCCCCTGGGTGAGGCGGCCACGGCGCCGACCGGCCGGGGGGATGAGCGGGACAAGGAGGAGCAGTGACACCATCTTTCATTCCGTCGGCCCGCCCCCTCATCGGGGAGGAGGAGATCAGCGCGGTCGCACGCGTCATGCGCACCGGGATGATCGCGCAGGGGCCCCAGGTCGAGGCGTTCGAAGAGGAATTCGCCCGCCAGATCGTGCCGGGAACGCGAGCGATCGCCCTCAACTCCGGGACCTCCGCCCTGCATCTGGGGCTGCTGGCGGCCGGGATCGGCCCGGGAGACGAAGTGATCGTCCCCTCCTTCACGTTCGCAGCGACGGCCAACGCGGTTGCCATCACGGGGGCAACCCCCGTGTTCGCGGACATCGATCCGCGCACCTTCACGCTCTCACCCGCCTCGGTCTCCTCCGCCGTCAGCGCCCGCACCAGGGCCATCATGCCGGTTCACCTCTACGGTCACCCCGCGGCCCTCGACACCCTCGACGCGATCGCCCGCGAGCGAGGCCTCCTGCTCTTCGAGGACGCAGCGCAGGCCCACGGGGCGAGCCTGCACGGGCGGCCGGTCGGCTCCTTCGGCACCTTCGCCGCCTTCTCCTTCTACCCGACCAAGAACATGACCAGCGGCGAGGGAGGGATGGTCACCAGCCGCGACCCCGCCCTCGTCCGGTGGGTGCGCCTGGCGCGCAACCAGGGGATGGAAAAGCGCTACGAGAACGAGATCGTCGGTCTCAATAACCGCATGACCGACATTCACGCCGCCATCGGTCGCGTCCAGCTGACCAAGATTGACGCCTGGACCGCCGAACGCCAGAGCAACGCCGCCTACCTCAGCGCCCACCTGCGCGGGGTCACCGTCCCGCACGTGGCACCCGGCGCCACCCACGTCTTCCACCAGTACACGATCCGCGTCCCGCAGGACCGGGATGGTTTCGCGCGTGCCCTGCGTGAGGAGTATGGAATCGGCTCCGGCGTCTACTACCCGATCCCCGCCCACGAGCTCGCCTCCCTGGCGCGCTTCGCCCCCGACACGGACCTTCCCGCCACGCGAGCGGCCGCCGCCGAGGTCCTCTCCCTCCCCGTCTACCCCTCGCTCACCCGCGGCGACCTGGACCGCATCGTCGAGGCCGTCAACGCGCTCGCGGAAGCGGGTGCCTGACGTGGGGGGTATTCGCCTGGGGATCCTGGGCCTGGGCTCGATGGGGCGCCACCACGTGCGCAACGCCCGCGCGACCGACGGCGTCGACCTGGTGGCGCTCGCCGATCCGGGCGGCGACCGTTTCGGCGTCGCCGGGGACCTGCCCGTCAGAAGGGGCGTGCGCGAGCTGATCGACGCGGGCATCGACGCCGCGATAGTGGCGACGCCGACCGCGCTCCACGAGGAGGCCGCCCTCGCCCTCGCCGAGGCCGGGGTGCATGCCCTCATCGAGAAACCGCTCGCCGCGAGCGTGGAGGAAGGGACACGCATCCGCGACGCATTCGCGGCCGCGTCGCTGGTTGGCGCGGTGGGCTACGTGGAGCGCTGCAATCCGGCGCTCATCGACATGCGCGCCAGGATCGCCTCGGGCCAGCTCGGCGAGATCGAACAGATTGTGACCCGCCGACAGTCCCCCTTCCCCGCGCGCATCAGCGACGTGGGCGTCGTCAAGGACCTCGCCACCCACGACGTCGACCTCGCCGCCTGGGTCGCCGACGCCTCCTACGAGAGCATCTACGCGCGCACCTCGAGGCGATCGGGTCGCCCCCACGAGGACATGATGGTCGCCTCCGGGGTGCTCACCGGCGGGATCCTCGTCAATCACCTGGTCAACTGGCTGACCCCCTACAAGGACCGCACGACGATCGTGACGGGTGAGCGAGGCGCGCTCGTGGCGGACACGGCGATGGGGGACCTGACCTTCTACGAGAACGGTCACGCGCCCCTGCAGTGGGACGCGATCGCGGCCTTCCGGGGGGTGAGCGAAGGGCAGGTCGTGCGCTACGCGCTAACGAAACGCGAACCGCTCGCCCTCGAACACGAGCGATTCCGAGACGCGATCACCGGCGCCGGAGGCGAACACGTCACCATGGACGAGGCCCTCGACAATCTGCGCGTCATCGAGGCAATCCTGGCCTCGGCGGCCAGCGGGCGAGCAATCGACATGACAGGCCGCTCCTGACCCCTAGCGCGAAACCTCCCGGTAGACGGCCCGCAGCTGGTCGGCGGAAGTCGCCAGCGAGCGGTTCTCCTCGACCCAGCGGCGGCAGGCCAAGCCGCGCTCCGCGCGCTCCGCGTCACCCCAGGTCAGCGCCTCGCCCAACGTGCGGGCGAGGTGCGCGCTCGTTCGTCCCGGCGTGAGCACCGACGCGCCCGGGGCAACCATTTCGGGCGTCCCTCCTGTGGCGTAGGCGAGGGCAGGAACCCCGCACGCCTGCGCCTCAAGGAGCACGAGCCCGGCCGCCTCGGCGCGTCCCCGAGTCGGCTTCGTCGGCAGAACGAGGACGTGGGAGCGGCGCATCCAATCGCGTACCTCCTCGCGGCCCAGCTGCCCGGTCACTCTCACGTGGGCCGGAGCGCGAGAGACCAGGGTGGAGTAAAGCGGCCCCTCGCCCACCAGGACGAGGGAGTGCGGGTGGGTGCCGTGCAGGCGCACCGAGGCCTCGACCAGGTCGTCAACGCCCTTGAGGTGGCTGAGCGCCCCGACGAAGAGAACGATGGGAACCCCCGGGGCGCCGCCCGCGCCCTGGCCGGAGGCGCCAGCGCCCGGATGCCACCACGCGGTGTCGACCCCCTGATAGTGGACGCGCAGGCGCCGCCTCTGCGCCCCCGACGCCAGCGCCACGTCCGCCAGATAGCGCGACACGGCCAGAAGCCGATGCGCACCGCCGAAGGCAGCCCTGCGGTTGAGGTCATTCCAGGCCGCCCCCGGGCCCCGCCCAAGCCTGCCGTAGGCGTCTGCCCCGTGCACGGTCACCACGAGAGGGGCACCCGTGTCGCGGGCAGCTCGCACGGCCGGAAGCGACCACGTCGCCTGATGCTGGTGGATCACCTCGGGCTCCCACCGCGTGATTGCCCGGCGCATCGCGCCCAGCCCCCTCGCTTGGGAAACCAAGCGGATCGCCCGCGAGGAGCTGAGCGCCCCCGGGGAGGCTTCCCGGATCGGGACAACGATGCGAGGATCCCTCACGCGAGCAGCCAGCGTGAACGCCTGCCACGACAGATCGGGCATCGCGCACGCGTGTGCGAGCGCAAAGTAGGTGGGGGGAACGAGCAGCGTTCCCTTCGTCAGGGCAACCCTCACGGGAGCCCCCACGGCGGAGGAGGCGGCGCGGGCACGGGAATGGGCATGCACCCATCCTAGGGGCTTGCAAACGCCCTCAGGTGATTAAATGAGGGCATGACGAACGCCCCCGAGCCAGATGTGCGCCCCGGCGCCCTGCGTCAGGTGTTCGCACTCCTGGGCGGGACCCTCCTCGCCCAGATCATTGCGTTCGTCGCTCAGATGGGCGTTGCCCGCCTCTATACCGACACCGACCTGGGCTACCTCGGAGTCTTCACCTCGGCTGCGACCCTGGGAGCAGCCGTGGCCGGTGCTCGCTTCGACCTCAGCATCGTGCTTCCCTCCCCCGGCCACGAGGCATCCGCCCGCTCCCTTGCGCGCCTGGCGTCTCGCTGTGTTCTGGCCGCATCGTCGCTGGCCACGCTCGTCGCGGCGGTCGCCCGGCCGTGGCTGGAGGAGCGCTACGGACGCGAACTCGCGGCCTGGATGCTGGCGGTGGGGGTCTCCATCCTCTTTCTCGCCCAGGGGCAGGTGTGTTCCTACTGGCTGACCCGGCACCGCCGCTTCCGTTACATCGCCGCCTCCTCCGTGGTCCGCTCCGGCGCGATCGCAGCGCTGCAGCTCCTGTGTGGCCTCCTCGCCTCGGGCGGGCTGGGGGCGGCGATCGGCGCGACGGTAGCCGGGCAGGGGATCGCCGTGGCCTACCTGTCGTGGCGCTCGCGGGACGCGAGGGCCCGCAGCGCCGAGGACCCGCCGGTGCGAGAGGTCGCGCGCCGCTACCGGAAGATGGCCCTCGTGGGGGTTCCCAATGTCGTCGTTGACGCGGTGCGCACAAGCGCGATCCCGCTGCTGATCGCCGGGTATGGCGTGGCGGCCCTCGGCCAGTTCAACCTCGCGTGGATGGCCATGCAGGCGCCCGTCGCCCTGATCGCCGGGGCCCTGTCCCAGGTGTACCTGCCTCGCCTGTCCGACACGCCACCGGGTCAGATGACGCGGATCGTGGTGCGGGTGGGGACGACCGCGCTGGCGCTCTCGCTTCCCGCGTTCGCGGTGCTCGCGTGGGTGGGCCCCGCGCTCTTCCCGTTCCTGTTCGGTCAGCGCTGGGAGGCGGCCGGCTACTTCGCGCGCGCGCTCGCTCCCTGGTTGGCCCTCACGGTCGCCTCCTCGCCTCTGTCCAACGTGTTTGTCGCCACCTACCATCAGCGCCGCATGCTGGCCTTCGCGTGCGTGTACTGCCTCGTTCCTCTCGCGTGGCTCGCGCTCAGCCCCTACGGGATCGAGGCCACGGTCGGCGTGCTCGGCGTCGTGATGGCATCCCTCCTGGCGGGAATGCTCGTCATGGTGCTCGCCACCGCCCGCGAGTACGACCGCGGGGGGAAGAACCGGAGCGCGTGGGCGGGAGAAGGCGCCGCCTGACCGGGAGGCCCGCGCCTATGTGGCGCTCGGCTCCCCGCCCGCACGCTTGGCGGCGAGGGCACGCTCGTATGCCTCGCGCAGGCGGGCAGCCCCCTCCTCCCAGGTCGGGATCACAGGCGGGGCGAAGCTCGCGATGTCCTCTCTCGTGAGCTCCCTCAGCGCCCGAGAAAGGTCGCGCTCGGGATCCTCCAACACCCAGCGCCGCGCCTGCTCGCCCAGATAGCGGCGCGCCTCGGCCAGGGGCGAGCACAGGACCGGCACCCCGGCTGCGAAGGCCTCCATCATCTTGTTGGGTGTGGAGAGGCGGTGCGAGAGGCAACCGGATTCGATGAGGCACAGTGCCACGTCCGCTCCGCGCGTCAGCGCAAGCACCCGGTCGGGCGGCACGGGGGGCAGGTGGTGGATGTTGGCGTGACTCGCCGCGGAGCGCCTGACCTGGTCGGCCAGTGCGCCCGTGCCGACGAAGACCACGTGGGCGCCGGGTGCGTCCTCGAACGCGCGAAGGATCAACGAGATGTTGCGCCCAGGGGCGAGATACCCCGAATGGAGGAACAGGAGGGCATCGGCGGGCACCCCGAGCTGGGCACGCAGGTCGATGACGCCGGGCTGACCCGTCGGCGCGTTCGTAACGACGATCGGCTCCACGCCCGGATAGGTGTCGCGATACCACCGGGCGATCGACTCGTTGACCACCGACACGACGTCCGCTCGAGAGATGTACCGGCGCTCGATGGCCCGCTGGAGGCGGCGGCGAAGGCCCGTCGACCCCACGGTCTCGGTCTCGAGCTCGTGCGCGTTGTACGCCAGGATGGCTCCCGTGCGCCGAGACAGGGCGTGAGCCAGCGGAAGCAGGAAGAGGTTTTGCGCGGAGACGGCCGCCACGTCCTGGCGGGCAAAGCGCCGGTACACGCGCGCCCCCCACGCGGCCACGACACGGATCCCGCCCAGGGGCGCTCCCACCCGCGCCCCCCGAATGCGTTCCAGGTGCACACAGGGCGCCACGGCCTCGAGCGCGGGGAGGGGGGAGTGATCGATGCCGACGATGCGCGTGCGAGTGAACAGCGGGGAGAGGGAACGCGCTATCTTCACGAGCCTGCCGGGCGAGGCCAGGTCCGACGGATACAGCAGGAGGTTCAGGGCGCTTTCCACGCCGCCATTGTAGGACCCGTGGGGCACTACACTGGGTGGGATGAACGAGGCCGGAGACGGAAAGAGGAACCACATGCGCATCGCGGTCGTCGGTTTGGGCAAGATCGGTTTGCCACTGGCGACACACTACGCGCGCGCGGGACACTCGGTTGTCGGCGTGGACATCAACCCCACGGTGGTTGCCCAGGTCAACAGGGGAGAAGAGCCGTTCCCGGGGGAGGCCCACCTGGCCGACTACCTGCCTGCGCTGGTCGCCTCGGGCGCACTGCGCGCCACCACCGACTACGCCGAGGCCATCCCAAGCGCCGACACCATCATCATGGTGGTCCCCCTCGTCGTGGATGGGGAGGGCAGGCCCGACTTCTCAACCATGGACGCCGCGACGCGCTCCGTGGCCGCCCACCTCGGGCCGGGAACTCTCGTCTCCTACGAGACGACCCTGCCGGTGGGGACAACCAGGAGACGCTATCGCCCCCTTATCGAGGAGCTCTCCGGTCTGCGCGAGGGCCGCGACTTCGACGTTGTCTTCTCCCCCGAGCGGGTTCTCACGGGCCGCGTGTTCGCCGACCTCGCTCGCTATCCGAAACTGGTGGGAGGCCTGAGCGAGGCCGGGGAGGAACGCGGCGTGCGCTTCTACGAGGAGGTCCTGACCTTCGATGAGAGGGAAGACTTGCCGCGCCCCAACGGCGTGTGGCCCATGGGCGGGGCGGAGGCCGCCGAGATGGCCAAGCTCGCCGAGACCACCTACCGTGACGTCAACATCGGCCTGGCCAATCAGTTTGCCCGCTA
Source organism: Schaalia odontolytica (assembly GCF_024584435.1). GTDB lineage: Bacteria > Actinomycetota > Actinomycetes > Actinomycetales > Actinomycetaceae > Pauljensenia. The sequence goes on along the minus strand of NZ_CP102197.1, from coordinate 1,196,804 downwards.
CGCCGACCGCGTCGGCATCGACATCGCGCGCGTCATCGACGCCTGCAATTCCCAGCCCTACTCCCACATCCACCGCCCCGGAATCGCGGTGGGCGGCCACTGCATCCCCGTCTATCCGCGCCTGTACCTGGTCGGCGACCCCGATGCGACCATCGTGAAGGCCGCGCGCCGCGCTAACGCCGACATGCCCGCATACGCCGTGGCACGCGCGCGCGAGCTGCTCGGATCCCTGTCGGGCCTGCGCGTGGCTGTCCTGGGGGCCGCCTACCGGGGAGGCGTGAAGGAGACGGCGTTCTCGGGGGTCTTCGGCCTCGTCGAGGCCGCGCGCGCCGACGGAGCCCGCGTCGCCGTCCACGATCCGCTCTTCGGTGATGCGGAGCTGGCTTCCTTCGGCTGGGAGCCCTACCACCTGGGTGAGGACGTGGACGTGGCGTTCATCCAGGCCGATCACGCGGCCTACGCGGCCCTTCGCCCCACCGACCTGCCCGGCGTGCGCCTCCTCGTCGATGGTCGTTCCCTCACGGACCCGTGCCTGTGGGTGGGCACGCCCCGGATCACCATCGGCGGGGGAGGGGATGCGCGATGCTAGTCACTCTCGCGACGCGCACCTTCACGCCCGAGCCGACCGCGGCGGCACTGCGCCTGGGCGCCCTCGTCCGCTCTCTTGTCTCTTCGGGCGCGAGCGTGCGCGTCCTCACCTCGCGCCTGGCGCCCTCGGTTGTCCGCGACGGCGCCCGCGCGGCCTCCCGCCCGCTCGGGTCCGCGCAGAGCACCCGTCGAGGGAACGCAGCTGTCCCGGGGAGGGGGCCGACGGCGGGCGGGGTGGGGGCCGGCCTCGTCGAGGTGAGGCGTGCTCCCGTGCTGCGTGATCGCACGGGAGCCGTGCGCGGCTACGTCTCCTACCTCTCTTTCGATCTGCCCCTCGTGGTGCGCCTGCTCACCGGGGCGAGGCCGGATGTGGTGGCGTGCGAGCCTCCTCCGACGACGGGCGCGGCCGTACGCGTGGCGTGCGCGCTGCGCCGCGTGCCCTACGTCTACTACTGCGCGGACGTCGTCTCGGACGCGGCATCCGCGGCGGGAGTGCCGGGCGTTGTCGTGCGCGCCGTCGCCGCCTTGGAATCCTTCGCGCTCAGGGGTGCTCACCGCGTGATCGCGGTCTCGGCGGGGGTGAGTCGCCGCGCGCGCGAGCTGGGGGCGCGGGATGTGACGGTTGTTCCCAACGGCGTGCGTGTCCCGGGCGAGATCGCAGCCGGGTACCCGGATTCCTTCCCCCGGTGTTCGGGGCCGGTCTTCGTGTACGCGGGGACGGTCGCCCCCTGGCTCGCCCCCGAGGTGTTTGTGGAGGCATTCGAACGCGCGCGGGATCGCCTGGGGGACGCTCGCCTCGTGTTCGTCGGGCAGGGGAGCGGATGGGAGGACCTTGCTGGGCGCGCCCGAGCGGTGGCGGGAGTGCAGATGATTCCAGCGGTGAGCGCGAACGAGGCCGACCGGTGGATGGCTCGGGCGACCGCGACGCTGGCCTCGCTGCGCCCTGGCGGCTACGACTACGCCTATCCCACCAAGATCCTGGCCTCGCTGGCACAGGGGACGCCGGTGATCTACGCGGGGCCCGGGCGCGCCGCCCGCGATGTCGAGGAGGCCGGCCTGGGGGTGGCGTGCGACCTGGATGCCGACGAGGTCGCCGAGGCGATGGTGGCGTTTGCCCGCGGCACCGTGTCCTGGGTGGGGGAGGCGCGCTCGCGCGCGTGGGTGCGGGAGAACCGTTCTGTTGAGGCGTCGTCGCGCGCCGCCGCCGCTGTGGTTCTCTCCGCCGTCTGAGCGTTGCGTCGAGGTCAGCGGCGAGTACGCGCGTGTCCCGTCGGCAGGTGGTAGCACACTCGATCACGCAATGATGTGAGTTCGTGCTTGTTCGTCAATGTAACTATTTTCATGTTTACAGTTACAACATAAGTACCTAGAATCACGAGTGACACATTGGCAACATGAAGGATGATCATGCGTTCCCCCTGGAGGACACTCGTCGCCGGGCTCACCCTGGCCCTGGCCACCGCCGCCGCAGCCATCGTCCCGTCGGCTCAGGCAGCAGGCATCACGATCGCCATCGACCCCGGACACGGGGGCTCCGACTCCGGAGCTGTGGCTAACGGCCTGAAAGAGAAGGACCTGACCCTCGCGGTGTCCCTGGCGCTCAAGGAAGAGCTGGAAAGCTACGACGGCGTGCGCGTCGTCATGACCCGGACGACGGACACCAGGCCCTCGGAGAACACGAGCGCAGACCTGGCGGCGCGCGTGCAGATGGCCGCCGATGCCAAGGCCGACGCCCTCGTGTCGATTCACTTCAACTCGGGCTCACCCGTGGCCAAGGGTGCCGAGGTCTGGTACCCCAACGCCTCGTCGTACAACTACTCCACCCACACCCAGGGGCGCGCCCTGTCCAGCGCCATCCAGCAAGAACTGACGAGCCTGGGGCTGGCCGATCGAGGAATCAAGACGCGAGACAACCCCTACTACGACTACCCCGACGGCTCCACGGGCGACTACTACGCGATCAACCGTCAAGCGCGCGAGGACGGCATCCCCGGGATCATCGTCGAGCACGCCTTCCTGACCTCCTCCTCCGACGCGGCCCTGCTGCGCGACTCGGCCTTCGTGCGCTCCCTCGGGATCGCGGATGCCACGGGCATCGCCAATACATACGGGCTGAGCAAGGGGACGTGGGAAAAGTCCGGCAACAGCTGGCGCTTTATCAGCAACGGAGCGGCCAAGACCGGCTGGTTCCAGGTTGGCGGGCGCTGGTACTGGGCCGGATCCGACGGGCGCACGATCCGAGGATGGGCCACGCTGAATGGACGCCTCTACCTCTTCGATGAGAGCACCGCGATGGTCACCGGCTGGAAGCAAGAGAAGGGCACCTGGTACTACCTGCGCCCGGCCGGAGACATGGCGACCGGATGGGAACGGGTGGGAGGCACCTGGTACTACCTGGACTCCTCCGGCGCGATGGCGACGGGCTGGCTCACGTACCGCGACAACTGGTATTGGCTGGGTAGCTCCGGCGGTGCGGCCGTCGGCTGGACCAAGATCGGCGACGCGTGGTACCTCTTCGAGGACGATGCGCGCATGCTCACCGGCTGGCAGCTCACTGAAGACGACAAGCAGTGGTACTACATGCACCCCAGCGGTGTCATGGCAACCGGATGGCTGAAGGACCGGGACTCCTGGTACTACCTCGATTCCGATGGTGCGATGAAGACCGGCTGGCTGTCCGTGGGCGGAACCTGGTACTACATGCAGCCCTCGGGCGCGATGAGCACCGGCTGGCTCCAGCAGGGATCCACCTGGTACTGGCTCGATCAGAGTTCGGGCGCGATGGCGACGGGAACAGTGGTCGTTCAGGGGCGCGCATCAAGGTTCTCGTCCTCGGGAGCCTGGCTGGGCTACGAGGATGCGGGTTCCGCTGCCTCATCCGGCGCCTCCGTCCATGACGCGAATGGCCAGCGTCTCATCATGAGTGCCCCCATGGCCTCGCGCTCGGAGACCATTGACGCGATGGTGAGCGCGTGGCAGAACGCGGGCCGCTCTTACCCGAGTGAACTGGCCGCAGGTGGGGCCTCCTCCATCCGTGACTTCGCCGAGATCATCTACGACGAAGCCGTAGCCGAGGGCGTGTCCCCCGAGCTCGTGTTCGTCCAGTCCATGAAGGAGACCGGCTGGCTGGGCTTCGGCGGTGACGTGAGCATCGGCCAGTTCAACTTCTCTGGCATCGGCGCGGTCGGCGGAGGCGCGCAAGGGGCGAGTTTCCCGGACGTGCGCACGGGAATTCGCGCCCAGGTGCAGCACCTGCGTGCCTACGCGGATGCTTCTGTGACCGCGCAGTCCCTGGCCAACCCGGTGGTCGATCCGCGTTTTGCCTACGTGCGTAAGGGCGGCGCCTCCGTGGTCGAGCACCTGGGAATCCAGGAGAACCCGAATCACACCGGTTGGGCGGCAGCCAAGAACTACGGCCAGGACCTGGTGTCGATGATGGCGGCCTACTTCTAGGAGTTCTTCTTAACGGGGCGGGGGCCAGCCGCGCATTCACGCGCGGCTGGCCCCCGCCCCTCATGCTGCATGTCCCTTGCATGAGCGTTGTTGCGCCCTCGTGGATAGGTTGTCCGCAGACGGATAGGTTATTCGCTCGCGGATAGCCTACTAACCTATCCGCGCACTTCTTAAGCTATCCGCGTGCGTGGGTCCCGCCGACGAGCAGCCACGCGCGCGCCCCGGGCACCTTCGGTACCCGGGGCGCGCCTCGTCGATGTCGAGGTCAGCCTCGCAGGGAGGCGATGTACTCCTCGATGCGTCGGGAGGAGTCTGCGGGCGTGAAGCCGGTGGCCTCGATCTTGCTCAGGTCCAGGACGGAGGAGAGAGGACGGGGAGCCGCGTCGCGTCCCGCGAAGTACTCCTCGGTCGTCACGAAGGTCACGTCGGCGCGCTCGCGGCCGCACAACTCGAACACGCGAGCGGCGACCTCGGCCCAGCTCATCACGGGCCCCTCACCCGACAGGTTGTAGGTGCCAAACGGTGCGTCGGAGGTCAGCAGGTGAATGATTCCCGCGGCGAGGTCCGAGGTGAAGGTGAGTCGGCCAACCTGGTCTGACACGACGGAGGGCGACACCCCCTGCCGAGCCAGCGAGGCCATCGTTTTGATGAAGTTCTTCCCATCGCCCACGACCCAGGAGGTGCGCACGATGTAGTGCCGGGGTGTCGAGGCAACGGCCGCGTCACCCCCCGCCTTCGACTGGCCGTACACGCCCAGCGGAGAGGGAGCCTCGTCCTCGACGTGGACCTCCTGCGTGCCGTCGAACACGTACTCCGTCGAGATATGCACCACCGTCACGCCGTGGGTGGTTGCCTCGCGCGCCAGCAGAGCCGGTCCGGTCGCGTTCGCCTGCCAGGATGCGCGGCGCCCCTCGGGAGTCTCCGCGCCGTCAACGTTCGTCCACGCCGCGGCGTTGATCACCACGTCGATGTCATCCCACGGGAGGGCGGCAACCTGCTGGGCATCGGAAATGGAAACCTCCGGCAGGTCAACACCGGTCACGGAGAAACCGGCCGCGGGAAGGGCCGCCATGAGCTCGCGTCCCAGCTGGCCGTTCGCCCCCGTCACCAGGGCGCGCCTCCCCGCGGGCACCGGAGCGGGGAAGGGAGCGACATCACCGAGGCGGGGGTGCCCCTTGTCTTTCTCCGACAGGATGGCCCGCTCCAGTGGAATCGGCCAATCGATGGCAACGGTCTCATCCGCCAGGTTCAGGAACGTGTACTGCGCGTCCGGCGACCAGTGATCGTTGACCAGATACGTGTAGGCCGTGTTCGGCTCGAGCGTCTGATACGCGTTGCCCACCCCCCGCGGGACGAACACGGCAACTCCCGGATCAATGATGGTTGTGTACACGGTACCGAACGACGGGCCCTCGCGCAGATCCACCCACGCGCCGAACACCCGGCCGGTCGCGACCGACACGAACTTGTCCCACGGCTCCGCGTGAATCCCGCGGGTCACCCCGATCTGGTCGTTGAAGGAGATGTTGTTCTGGACGGGATGAAAGTCCGGAAGACCGAGCGCGACCATCTTCTCCCGCTGCCAGTTCTCCTTAAACCAGCCACGGTTGTCGCCGTGAACGGTCACATCAATGCGCAAAAAGCCAGGGATTGGCGTGGAGGTGATCCCCAGTGGCTTAGCGGTGGGCGCCATGCTTCTTCCTTTACGTGCGGTATCCTCGCGCAAGCGCGCTGTTCCACTCAAATTCTAGCCGATCTGTACATTCATGGCGGCCAACTCCCGCCCGCCCTCCCACGGGAGCGGCAAGTTGTGGAAAAATACCCAGGTACTGGGATAATTGTCAGCGATGCGCGACCCGCACGAGGTCGCGCGGGAATCGGAGGCATCATGAAAGGCATCATCCTGGCGGGCGGGTCGGGAACCCGGCTCAACCCGATCACTTTGGGGACATCGAAGCAGCTGGTCCCCGTCTACGACAAGCCGATGATCTACTACCCCCTGTCGACCCTCATGCTGGCCGGCATTTCCGAGGTCCTCGTCATCACCACGCCGCACGACGCTCCCTCGTTCCACCGCCTTCTCGGCGATGGAAGCCAGCTGGGTGTGAGCATCTCCTACGCGGTCCAGCACGAACCCAACGGCCTGGCGCAGGCGTTCGTCCTCGGCGCCGACCACGTCGGCAATGACAGTGCCGCGCTGGTGCTGGGCGACAACATCTTCTACGGACCCGGCATGGGCGCACAGCTGCGCCGCCACGTCGATCCCGATGGCGGTGCGGTCTTCGCCTACCACGTGTCCAACCCCCGCGAGTACGGCGTCGTCGAGTTCGACGAGGAGTTCAACGCGCTGTCGATCGAGGAGAAGCCGGCCCAGCCCAAGTCGAACTACGCCGTCCCCGGGTTGTACTTCTACGACAATGACGTGGTCGACATCGCCCGCAACCTGACGCCCAGCGCGCGCGGCGAGTACGAGATCACGGACGTCAACCGCGCGTACCTGGAGGCGGGCAAACTCAAGGTGGAGGTCCTCCCCCGAGGAACCGCTTGGCTGGATACCGGGACCTTTGATTCCCTCGCCGATGCCACCGCCTTCGTGCGCACCGTCGAGGCCCGCCAGGGCATGAAGATCGGTGCCCCGGAGGAGGTTGCGTGGCGCATGGGCTTCATCGACGACGAGGGGTTGCGTCAGCGCGCGGAACCCCTGGTCAAGTCCGGTTACGGAGCCTACCTGCTCGAGTTGCTCGAACGAGAGGGACGCTGAGTGAGGCGTCCCAGCGAGAAAACGCGTCTGCTGATCGTCATTCCCGCGTGGAATGAGGAGGCGGTACTCGGCGATGTCCTCGAGGCGGTCAAGGCCGAGAAACCTTCCTTCGCTGACATCCTCGTTGTCTCGGACGGGTCGGTGGACGCGACGGCGTCCATCGCTCGCGCCGCCGGGGTGGCCGTCCTGGACCTGCCCCTCAACCTGGGGGTTGGCGGCGCGATGCGGGCGGGCTTCCAGTACGCCCGGCGGTCCGGCTATCAGTACGCGTGTCAGCTCGATGCCGATGGGCAGCATGATCCGGGGGAGATAGAAACCCTCATTGACACCGCATCGCGCGAGGGCGCGGATGTCGTCATCGGGTCACGCTTTGCGGGCAAGGGGAACTACGAGGCGCGCGGTCCCCGCAAGTGGGCGATGAATCTGTTTTCCTTCATCCTGTCGCGAGTGTGCCACACGCGACTGAGTGACACGACGAGTGGTTTCAAGCTCTACGGGCCGCGCGCGCTGTCGCTCTTTGCGCGCAACTACCCGGCGGAGTACCTCGGAGACACGATTGGCGCGCTCGTCATCGCCGCCCGTTCCCGCCTGGTTGTGCGCGAGGTCGGCGTGCAAATGCACCCGCGTGCGGGCGGGGAGCCTTCCCACAACCCGATCAAGTCCGCGCTCTTCCTGGTGCGCGCCACCCTGGCCCTCGTTGTGTCCTTGTCGCGTCCGGGTGAAAAGATCGCGACCGCGTCGGAGGTGGAAGCATGAGTCCGTCCTACGTGCTCGGCCTGGTCTTCGCGCTCATCATCGTCGTGACGGTGTTCATGACCATGCGTAACTCGGGTCTGAAGGAACGCTACGGCCTGTGGTGGTACGTCATCGCGTTCTTCACGCTGATCCTGTCGATTTTCCCCAGCATCTTGCGGTGGACCGCGCTGCACACGGGGGTCGTTGTCCCGCTGAACCTCGGTTTCTTCGTCGCGGGCGTCGCGCTCCTCCTCCTGTCCCTGCGCTTCTCCGTTGACCTGTCGCGTTCGGATGAGGACCGCAGACGCCTGACCGAGGAGGCGGCGATCCTGCGCCTGCAGGTGGAGGATCTGCGCAGACGCGTCGACGCTCTCGAAGGCGGCGCACAGGCGCCGGGCGAGGGAGAGGAACCGCGATAGCCGCATCACCGGGACCGGGGCGCCCGGAGCGCCCGCTGTGGAAGGCCGCGGCCGTTCGGGAGCGCTCTCGAGTGGCCCACGGCTGCCTGCGCTGAGGGCCCCGCGCGGGATCGGACGGATGCCTGCGGCCGGCCTTCGCCGCTAGGGAATGAGCGTCCCGTCGGGCCCGAGCCGCAGCCGCTCGGTCGGTGCTGCCGGATCAACCTCGCCCTCGGCGAGCTTGCGGGACAGGGCCGAGCCGGGCCCGGAGGCCGCGGCGGTTTCCTCCGTCTCCAGGCCCTCGGGGAGCGTCTCCTCGCCCTGCCCGCAGGTCGAGGGGTGGGAAGAGGCCTCGCCACCCATCGGCGAGGAGCGGTGCCCCACGGATGATGCGTGGGAGGGGAGCAGCGGTTCGCCACCGAGGTCGGACGCGAGATCAGCGATCATGGAGCGCGCCTCGTCGACGACGGAGGAGTCCTCGGCGTGAATGCCGTGAACCAGCCAGCGCACCAACGCGATCTCGCCCATGAGCTGGGCGCGCGTGAAGATGTGCAGGTCGGTGGCGCGTCGCTCGTGGCCGTAGGCCTCGCGGAAACGTTCCAAGAACTCGTCGCTCGCGCTGGCGAGGATCCAGGAGATGTCGAGGGCGGGATCGCCCACGTGCGCGCTCGTCCATCCGTCGATGGCAAGGAGGGATCCGCGCTCGACGCACAGACACCGTTCCTGGATGTCACCGTGGACGGGCGCCGAGGGGAATCGCCACAGCGACACGTCCTCGAGGGCCGCCTCCCACCGGCTCCACAGCGACGAGGGGATGGCGACTTCGCGTGCGGCCTCGTCGAGAAGAGCGAGGGTGCGGTCACGGCATTCGATGGCCGTGTACGTGGGCAATCCAATCGAGGAGAAGACAGTCTCGGGGAGGTTGTGAAGGGCGGCGAGCGCCCGTCCGAGTGAGGCGGGCAGGAGGGGATCGTGATCCAGGTCCGACGCCGCGGGCTCGTGGCCTCCCGGATCGCGGTGGACGTAGACAAAGCCTCCGCCCGGAAGCCTGAGATGCCCCGCCAGGCGGGGGACATCGAAGGGGATGTAGTCGTGGTCGTGCGCGGCTCCGAGGCGCTCGAGAATCCCCGAGGTGGCCTCGAGTGCGGGGCCCGACACCTCCTGGTGCGGGCAGGTGACGATCCACCGGTTCCCCGCGGAGTCCTCGATTCCGGTGACGGAGGCGAGCTCGTCACTGTAAGACGGGGGGCGCAGCGCGGTCACCCGCATGCCGGGCACGGCGGCTGTGGCAAGCGCCGCCAGTTCGAGTGGGCTTTTTGCGGTGGTCATTGCTTTAACCTATCGCGGGGATGGGGCGGGAGGGAGGCCCCGCGCGGGAGTTGGGGGGATTGAGAGTGGACGGGCTTGCTCCTTGCCGAGAAACCCTGTTACTTTCGACACAACGGAGTTGTCTGCAGCGAGGAGGCGCAGCCATGGATTCCGTGACGCGCGCGCTCGCCGCGCGGGTTCGAGAGGGGTTGGCTTCGGGAGGCATTGACGCCGCCCGCAACCCCGCGGCGGTGCGCGCCCTCATCGACCGGGCGATCGACGAACACGCACCAGACCTGCTGCCTTCCTCCCGCCAGGAGGTCGAAGCCGACCTGATCGACGACATCTGTGGCCTCGGCCCACTTCAGACTCTCATGGACGATCCCGAGGTCGAAGAGATCTGGATTAACTCGGCTTCCCGAGTGTTTGTCGCCCGAGAAGGCGTCGCTGAGCTCACGAGCCTGATCCTCACGGACGAGGACGTGCGCGCCCTCGTGGAACGGATGCTGCACCACTCTGGCCGCAGGCTCGACCTGTCCAGCCCATTCGTGGATGCGACTCTCGCGGGAGGCGAACGCCTGCACGTGGTGATCCCGCCCGTCACGGGGGTGTCCTGGAGCGTCAACATACGCAAGCACATCCAGCGTGCCCGAACGCTCGACGACCTCGTCGCGGTCGACATGATCGCGCCCCCGATGAGGGACTTTCTGGCCGCCGCCGTGTGCGTGGGCCTATCCGTTGTGGTGTCCGGAGGCACCCAGGCGGGCAAGACGACGCTGCTGCGAGCGCTCGCGGGTGAACTCCCGAGATCCAGGCGCGTGATCTCCTGCGAGGAGGTTTTCGAGCTCGGCCTGGCCAACTGGGATCACGTCGCCATGCAGACCAGGCCCGCTGGCGCCGAGGGGACGGGCGAAGTCACCCTGCGTGACCTGGTACGGGAATCGCTGCGCATGCGCCCCGAATGCTTGATAGTCGGCGAGGTGCGCGGTCCCGAGGCGCTCGACCTCCTCGTGGCGCTCAACGCGGGAGTACCAGGGATGGCGACCGTTCACGCGAACTCCGCGCGCGAAGCCCTCGACAAGCTCTCCATCCTGCCTCTCCTGGCCGGTGAGAACGTGACGACCGGCTTCGTGACTCCCACCCTCGCCTCCTCGATCGACCTCGTGTGCCACGTGGAGCGAAGCGCTGGCGGGCACCGCCACGTCTCCGAGGTTCTCGCCGTGCCCGGACGGGTCGAAGGAGACAGAATCGAAACCTCCACGCTGTTCACCTTCGACTCCTCGCGCTGCGAGCGCGGGCACGGAGGTCTGGACATGCACGAGCGCTTCACGGCGGCCGGCTTCGACCTGGCCTCCCTGCTGGAATGGGGGCGAGCGTGATAGCGATCGTGTGCGGACTCGTGTGCGGCATTGGCCTCGTCCTGGTGGCCTCGCCGTGGTTTGGCCCGGCCCCCGTCCGCAGGAGCTGGGGGCCGTGGAGGCGGCTGAGCGAGGAGGTCTCGCGCGCCCGGGTGCCCGGGCTGAGTGCCGCGCGCCTGGTGGCGCTGAGTCTTGTCGTCGGCGCGGTCGTCTGGGTCGCGATCCTCGCGCTGACAGGCGCCTGGCCGGTCGCCCTCATCGTTGCCCTCGGTGTTGCCTTCCTTCCTTACGCGTGGGTCGTCTCCCGGGTGGCCGCCCACGCCAAGACCGTGCGCGCCGCCTGGCCTGAGGTCGTCGATGCGATGGTGTCGGGAGTGCGCGCCGGAACCTCTCTGCCCCAGGTCCTGTGCGAGCTCGCAGATGAGGGGCCCCAGCCCCTGCGCTTCGCGTTCGACGCCTTCTCGCGCGACTACAGCGCCAACGGTCGTTTCGCGTCGGCGTTGGATCGCATGAAGGACGAGGTCCGAGACCCCGTCGCCGACCGGATTGTCGAGGCGCTGCGTATCGCCCGATCGGTGGGCGGAGCAGACCTCACGCGCCTCCTCCAAGACCTTGCTTCCCTCCTTCGCGAGGACGCGCGAGTGCGCGGCGAACTCGAAGCGCGACAGTCGTGGACCGTCGGGGCGGCGCGCCTCGGCCTCGCCGCCCCGTGGGTGGTGCTTCTGCTTCTGTCCGGAGGCGGAGGCAGCGCCGCCGTGTGGAATTCTCCGGGTGGCATCGCGGTCCTGTGTGCGGGCGCGGGAATGTGCGTGATTGCCTACCTGGCGATGAAGGCGCTGGGACGACTCAGCGCGGATCCGAGGAACCTGGGGGGAGAGAAATGAATCCGTGGGCCGCGCGCGCCGTCGATGCCGTTGTCTCCGCCCTGGCAGCCTCCGGAATTGCGTGCATTGTGATGGCGTGGCTGGATCGGCGTCCTTCCTTCGTCACGCGGGTCGCGCAGGGGCGCGTCAGTGACACTCGTCCGTCGGCCCTCGGGGCGTGGATCCGCCGCTGCTGCAGCACGGCGCTGGAGTCGATGGGCTCGACCAGCGAGTCGGTTGCGAGGAGACTGTCGCTCGCGGGCATGAACGTGGATGTGCCGGTGTTTCGGCTGCGCCAGGCGCTCGCCGCCATCGTGGGGCTCGTCCTATCGTGCGCGTTGCTCACGCTTCGATCCGCCGCCTCATTGCGCTCCTCACTCGTTTCCCTGTGCGCATGTGCCCTCGTCGCCGCCCTGCTCGCAGTGACGGCGATGGATCGGGCGCTGTCGATCAAGGCACGCAGGCGCCAGAGGGCGATTGACGCGGCGGTACCGGACTGCGCGGAGCTTCTCGCTCTTGCCGTCGCAGCTGGGGAATCGATTCCCGCGGCAATCGAGAGGGTTGCGGGGTGCGCGGGTGGGCCGCTCGGATCCGAGCTGGCTCTCACGTCGGCGCACATCCGCAACGGTACGCCCTCCGTGCGCGCCCTGGCGGAGCTCGTTGAGCGCACGGATTCTCCCTCCCTGACTCGGCTCAGCCGCACCCTCACGACCGCGATCGAGCGAGGATCGCCCCTGGCCTCCGTTTTGCACGACCAGGCGCGCGACCAGAGGGAACGTTCCCTGGCCTCCCTCATGGAGGAGGGAGGGCGCCGCGAGATCGCAATGCTCCTACCGGTGGTCTTTCTCATCCTTCCCGTCACCGTCATGTTCGCCCTCTATCCGGGACTCATCGCTTTGGATTTCACCCCGTGAAGAAAGGAAGACACCATGAAGAAGATGTCGTGGAAAGGCCGCGCACGCCTGAGCGAGCGCGGCGACGTGCCCGGGTGGGTGCTCATCACCCTCATGACCGCAGCCCTCGTCGTACTGATCTGGGGCGTCGCCTCGGAGCGTCTGGTGGAGATCTTCAATCGTGCGATGGATTCGATTTCGGGAATCTGATCGGGACTGCGAGGACGGCTCGCAGGTGGCCTCCACCGTGCTCGTTCAGGGACTCGCGGTGCTCGTCATCCTCCTGCTCACACAGGTGGCCTTCGCCTCCTACGTGCGAACGATGAGCGTGAGCGCCGCGTCGGAGGGGGCGCGCAGGGGAGGCCTCCTTGGGGGTGATCAAGAGGAGGCTCGCGCACGCACGAGTGAGCTCTTGGACTCGCTTGTCGGCGGGGCGCGGGATTACCAGATCGAGGTCGGACGCGAGCACGAGGACGGCGCGGACATCCTCGTCGTGACCGTGCGCACGCGCCTGCCGTTGGTCGGCGGTCTGGGACCTCGGTGGCTCACGGTCCGGGGACGCAGCCTCGTGGAGGGGCCATGAACGAGACTCGGGATGGGAGCGAGCGCGGGGACGCGACCGTGGAATTCCTGGGTGTCGTGGTGGTGCTCGTGATCCCGCTGCTCTACGTCGTGCTCGCGGTCGGCGCGGTGAGTGCGGGCGCGATGGCCGTGGACTCGGGGGCGCGCGAGGCGGCCCGAATCCTGGCGGAGGATCGTGATCGCGAGGACGATGCCCGGCGCGCCGTGTCCCTCATCGTTGAGGACTTCGGGGTTAACGCCCCCGCCGAGATGCTCGCCGAGTGCCCGGGGTGCGGTGCGGAGCAGGGGGTGGTGCAGGTGAGCGTCTCCGTGACCGTGCCTCTGCCCTTTCTCCCCCGGTGGCTGGGGAGCATCGGGGTGGGGGTCACCTCGAGTGCCCGCGCGCCCGTGCGCGAGGTGGTGCCCGGTGGGTGAGGACGGGCGCGTGGGAATCCTCGTCGTCGCCGGGTGCGCCTTCGTGTGCCTGCTCATGGTCGTGGGCGCGGCGCTGACGGAGGTCGCGATGCAGGACCGTAGGCTCGTTGCGTGCGCCGACGCCCTGGCCGGGGCGTCGGTTGCGGGAGCGCCGCTCTCACCGCTGTACTCGGGGCAGGAGACGGGTATCAACGAGGAGGTGGCTCGGTCGCGGGTCGATGTCGCGCGTGAGGAGCTGGCGTCCTCCACGTGTCGTGTTGGCGACGGTGTCGTGGTCGACTGGGTGGAGGCGGATCGCACGGAGGTGGAGGTTGCCGTTCGCGCCCGTCCGAGCGTATCTTTCGTGCCGCCGGCGCTGGGTAGGGTCGTCGTTCCGGAGCTGACGAGGATCTCAAGCGCGCGGGTGCGCGGGGTCTCCGACACCCCCTAAAGGTGTCGTGTGCGACGGTCACAATGTGGGATAAAGAGCGGATGATCGGTAAACGATCCGTAAACTTTGGGTCATGAGCAGCTTTGATACATCTCGACTTTCCCCCGCGTTGGCATCCGTTTTCGAGTCCGTTCTTCGGCGTGACCCCGCTCAGGCGGAGTTCCACCAGGCCGTCTACGAGGTCCTCCTGACGATCGCGCCTCTCGCGCAGCGTCACCCCGAGTACGCCGACCTGTCGGTCCTCGACCGCATTATCGAGCCCGAACGCCAGATCCTCTTCCGTGTCCCGTGGGCGGATGACCGCGGAGCCATCCACGTCAACCGCGGGTTCCGTGTGGAGTTCAACTCGGCGCTCGGCCCCTACAAGGGTGGTCTGCGTTTCCATCCCTCCGTCAACCTGTCGATCATCAAGTTCCTGGGCTTCGAGCAAATCTTCAAGAACGCCCTGACAGGCCTGCCCATGGGCGGAGGCAAGGGGGGATCGGACTTCGACCCCAAGGGTAAGTCCGACGCCGAGGTCATGCGCTTCTGCCAGTCCTTCATGACCGAGCTGTCGCGCCACATCGGTCCCGACACCGACGTTCCCGCAGGCGACATCGGCGTGGGTGGACGCGAAATCGGCTACATGTTCGGCCAGTACAAGCGGCTGAAGAACCGCTTCGATGCCGGCGTGCTCACCGGCAAGGGGCTCACCTGGGGCGGGTCCTTCGTGCGTACCGAGGCCACGGGTTACGGCCTCGTGTACTTCGCGGCCGAGATGCTCGCGGCCAAGGGAACGAGCTTCGAGGGCAAGCGCGTCGTCGTGTCGGGATCCGGCAACGTCGCGATCTATGCCACCGAGAAGGCTCAGCAGCTGGGTGCCACCGTCGTGGCCGTCTCCGACTCTTCGGGGTATGTCCTCGACGAGGCGGGCATTGACGTCGAGTTGCTCAAGGACATCAAGGAGGTGCGTCGTGGCCGCGTCTCCGACTACGCCGCCGAGCGTCCCGGCGCCACGTTCGTGGCCTCGGGCGTGATCTGGGATGTTCCCTGCGATGTTGCCCTGCCGTGCGCGACCCAGAACGAGCTTCCCCTCTCGGGCGTCCGCTCGCTGATCAAGAACGGCGTGCAGCTGGTCGCGGAGGGTGCGAACATGCCGACCACCCCCGAGGCGATCGAGGCCCTGCAGGAGGCGGGCGTTGCCTACGCTCCGGGCAAGGCGTCCAACGCGGGTGGCGTGGCCACCTCGGGCCTGGAGATGCAGCAGAACTCGGGCCGCACCCAGTGGCCCTTTGCTGAGACCGACGCGAAGCTGCATCAGATCATGGTCGATATCCACGCCAACACCGTGGCCACGGCCGAGGAGTACGGCGTTCCCGGAGACTACGTGGCCGGAGCAAACCTGGCGGGCTTCCGCAAGGTTGCCGACGCGATGATCGCGATGGGACTCATCTGAGTGTATGTCATCGGCGAGTCCCGACGCCGCCGGGCGTCGGGACTCGCCGTCATCGTGAGCTGAGCGAGTAACGCCCGACACCCCCGCGAGCTTTCACGCCCCTCGCTTCAGCGTCGATCGGCTACCCTGTGTGTGTGGCCATTGAATTTTCTGAAGAGATCCCGTCCCTGCGCACCACGATGGACAACATCGTCGCCGTCGTGCAGCCGGACAAGCTGCGCGAGCAGATCGCCGAGCTGAACGAGAAGGCGGCCGCGCCCGACCTGTGGGACGACCCGAGCGCCGCCCAGGAGGTCACGAGCGCGCTGAGCCACCGTCAGAGCGAGCTGGACCGTATCACGCAGATGAGCGAGCGCATCGACGACCTCGAAGCCATGGTCGAGATGGCTGCCGAAGACCCTGACGAGGGCGCTGAGATTCTCGCCGAAGCCGAGGGAGACCTGGAGAAGCTGCGCAAGGACCTGGGTGACCTCGAGATCCGCACCCTCCTGGATGGGGAGTACGACGAACGCAACGCGGTCATCACCATCCGAAGCGGCGCGGGCGGCGTGGACGCGGCGGACTTTGCGGAGATTTTGCTGCGCATGTACCTGCGCTGGGCCGAGCGCCACGGATACCCCACGAAGGTGATGGACACCTCCTACGCCGAAGAGGCCGGGCTCAAGTCCGCGACCTTTGAGGTTCAGGCACCCTACGCCTACGGGACGCTGTCCGTCGAGGCCGGCACGCACCGCCTGGTGCGTATCAGCCCCTTCGATAACCAGGGTCGCCGCCAGACCTCCTTCGCCGCCGTCGAGGTGATCCCCCTGATCGAAACAACCGACCACATCGAGATTCCCGAGTCGGAACTCAAGGTCGACGTCTTCCGCTCCTCCGGGCCGGGCGGCCAGTCGGTGAACACGACGGACTCCGCCGTGCGCATGACGCACATCCCGACGGGGATTGTCGTGTCGATGCAGGACGAGAAGTCTCAGATCCAGAACCGTGCGGCCGCCCTGCGAGTTCTTCAGTCGCGCCTCCTCGTCCTGCGCCACGAGGAGGAGCAGGCCAAGAAGAAGGAACTTGCCGGCGATGTCAAGGCCTCGTGGGGAGACCAGATGCGCTCCTACGTGCTGCAGCCGTATCAGATGGTCAAGGACCTGCGAACAGAATTCGAGTCGGGCAACCCACAGTCGGTGTTCGACGGAGACATTGACGGCTTCATCAACGCGGGGATTCGTTGGCGCAAGAACGAACAGAACGCCGCCGACTGACCGATCGCTCCTCGGTGTGCCCGTGCCACACCGAGGCTTTTCTGCGTGTCGCAACCGGCTCGTGACATGATTGTTACCTAATCTAAATGGGACTATTGCCCTTCGATCGGATGGTCCCATGATTCGTTTTGATGATGTCACCATGGTGTACACGCCAGGTGCCCAGCCCGCGCTGGACCACGTCTCGCTGGAGGTGGAGCGCGAAGAGTTCGTGTTCCTCGTCGGCAAGTCGGGTTCCGGCAAGTCCACCTTCCTTCAACTCGTCATGCGAGAGATGAAGGCGACCAGCGGCAAGGTGTGGGTGCTCGGCAAGGACGTGTCGAAGCTGTCGACGTGGGCGGTGCCGAAGCTGCGCCGCCAGATCGGCACGGTCTTCCAGGACTTCCGCCTGCTGCCCTCCAAGACCGTGTACGAGAACGTGGCGTTGGCCATGCAGGTGATAGGCAAGCCGCGCCATGCGATCGAGACAGCCGTTCCCGACGCGCTGGAACTGGTGGGACTGTCGGGGAAGGAATCCCGACTTCCGCACGAGCTCTCCGGCGGCGAGGAACAGCGCGTGGCGATCGCGCGCGCCATGGTCAATCGCCCTGAGCTACTCCTCGCCGATGAGCCCACCGGAAACCTGGACCCCGAAACGTCGTTGGGCATCATGCGTCTCCTGGATCGAATCAACCGTACCGGCACGACGGTTGTGATGGCGACCCACGATGCCGACATTGTTAATCAGATGCGCAAGCGCGTCATCGAACTTGAGGCCGGTGACGTCGTGCGTGATCAAAACCGCGGCGTCTACGGGGCGGGGAGGTAAGCCAGTGAAGCTTCGTTTTATTCTGTCCGAGGTCGGCAAGGGCCTGTCGCGCAACAGGGCGATGAGCGTGGCCGTCATCATCGTGACCTTCGTGTCGCTGCTGTTCGTGGGCATCGCGGGCTTGACCCAGATGCAGGTGTCCAAGATGAAGTCGGAGTGGTACGACAAGATCGAGGTCACCGTCTACATGTGCGCGAGCAACGACGCGGCACCCAACTGCAACGCGACGGAAGCAACCGAGGCGCAGATCGACGCGGTACGTCAGAAGCTGGCCTCGTCGGAGATGACCGAGTATGTCGCCCACGTCTACGAGGAAACAAAGGAAGAAGCCTACGACAACTTCCAGCGCCTCAACGGCAACGGCACCCTCAAGCAGTGGACGAGTCCGGACATGCTTCAGTTTGCGTTCCGCATCAAGCTGGTCAATCCGGAACAGTATTCCGTCATCAAGGAGGAGTTCTCGGGCACGCCAGGCGTGTCGGAGGTGCGCGATCAGCGCGAGGTTGTCGAGCCTCTCTTCCGCGTCCTCGGTGCGGCGCGTACTGCCGCCCTGGGGCTGGGCGCGATCATGGTCGTCGCAGCGATCCTGCTGATTTCGACGACGATCCGCCTGAGCGCGATGAGCCGCGAGCAGGAGACCCAGATCATGCGATACGTGGGTGCCTCCAACCTGTTTATTCAGGCTCCGTTCATGATCGAGGGTGCGCTCGCTGCGCTTGTCGGCGCGGTTTTCGCCATCGGAACCCTTTTCGCCGGTGTGCATGTCGTCGTTCAGGGGTGGATGGCGCCATCCTTCAAGTGGACGAACTTCATCGGCATGGGCGAGGTGGCGATCATGACGCCGATCCTTGTCCTGGCTGCCGTTGCCCTGGCGGTCGTGGCCTCGGCGTTCTCGCTGGCCAAGTACACGAAGGCGTGATTGCCATGGTTCTTTCCGTGATGAGAAGTAGAAGGCGCGTCCTGCGAGTTGGTGCGCTGGTCGTGGCAGCGTGCTCCTTCGCGGCGATGACTCAGGCCGCTCCCGCCCTGGCGGACGGAGATCGTGATGCGGCCGCGACGGCCGCCGCGGAGGCCGAAGCCACGGTGAATGCCCTCCAGTCTCAGCTGGAGGGGATCGATGCCTCGCTCGCCCAGGTTTTCATCGACCTACAGGCCCTCAACGGGCAGATCCCAGTTGCTCAGGCTGCCTACGATGCTGCGGCCGCGACCTACGACGCTAAGTCCCGGGAGCACGCCACGATCCTGGGGGAGCTGAATGCCGCTCAGGGCGAGCAGGGACGAATCGACGAGTCTCTGACGCAGGCGAGCGCGCAGGCCAACGACGCGCAGCGGGCGATCGCTGACCTGGTTCGTCGCAAGTACCGGGAGGGGAACATCGACCCGGTTGCCGTCGCCCTCACGGCCGGTGGAACTCAGTCGATCACGGAGCGAGCGGCGGCGGCCGACATGGCGCTGCGCACCGAGAGCCAGACCATGACGGCAGCGCTTGACGTGTCCTCGTCGCAGCGCACTCGGGCCACGCGCCAGAGCGCGATCACGGGCCGCATTGCCGAGCTGGAGGAGAAGGCGGCGCAGGCGGAGGCCGAGGCCCAGAGCGCCAAGGATGAGGCCGACGCCAAGCTCACCGAGCTCAATGGCCTCAAGGAGCAGGCCACCGCGAAGCAAGCGGAGTGGGACGCTCAGAAGGGACAGGTCGAGGCCTCGCTGAGTCAGGCCGAGGCCGACTACCAGGCGCGAAGCGCCGAGTTGGCCGCCATCGACGCGGCCAACCGGGCCTCCGGCACCAGCTACGTCTCCTCCTCCGGCTTCCGCAACCCGCTGGACATTCCGATCGTTGTGACCAGCCCGTTCGGGATGCGCTACCACCCGGTGCTGGGCATCATGAAGGGCCACTCGGGAACCGACATGGCCGCCGACTGCGGCACGGTCATTCGCGCGGTCGCCTCGGGCTACGTCAACGCGGTGTCTGCGGACGTGTCGGCGGGCAACTACGTGGATATCAACCACGGTATCGTGGGCGGGAACTCGGTGATCACGGAGTACCTGCACATGCAGGCGCAGTATGTCTCGCCGGGGCAGTATGTCAACGCCGGGGATGCCCTGGGGGAGGTCGGTTCCACCGGATACGCCACCGGCTGCCACCTGCACTTTGGTGTTCTTCAGAACGGAAGCTACGTTGAACCCATGGATTACCTGTAATCCGCGTTAGGATTGACCCCCGTAGCGTTTTCGCTGCGGGGGTCAGTCCTTGCGGCCGGGGAGCATCGTCGAAGGGAGGCAGGCATGCCGAAGGAATGGAAGAAGCCCAAGCCCACGGAGGGCCAGCGCGCGAAGGCGGCCTCCGACGCGAAGAAGACGATCGCCCGCAACAAGAAGGCGCGCCACGACTACACGATCGAGGACACGTGGGAGGCGGGCCTGTCCCTCATGGGCACCGAGGTCAAGGCTCTGCGCATGGGACGGGCCTCCCTGGTCGATGCGTGGGTGGAGATCAACGGTGGAGAGGCCTGGCTCTACGGCGCGAACATCCCCCTGTATTCCCAGGGGTCGTGGACGAATCACGCCCCGACGCGCAAGCGTAAGCTGCTCCTTCACCGGGCTGAGATCGACCGCATGGCCGACCGGGTGTCCGCCAAGGGCTACACGATTGTCCCGCTGGAGCTGTACTTCATCGGTGGGCGCGTGAAGGTGGAGATCGCCCTGGCCAAGGGCAAGCAGGAGTGGGACAAGCGACAGGCGCTGCGTGAGAAGCAGGATCAGCGCGAGGCCGAGCGCGCGATCCGCCGCTATGTGAAGCAGGCTCGCAGGTAAGGGAAAGAAGGCGACCTCGTGCGAGGTTCCGTGAGGATATTTCGTCGTGATCTTGTCCGGCTGGTGAGCGTACCGGCCGCCTGGATTGTCATCATCGGCATGGCGTTTGTTCCCGCGCTCTACGCGTGGTTCAACATCGCTGGTTTCTGGGATCCCTACTCTCAGACCTCGCACATCCGCGTGGCGGTGGCCAACGAGGACGAGGGAGCTACCAAGGAGCGGCTGGGCACGGTGAATGTCGGCGCGATGCTGGAGTCCAAGCTGGCAGACAACACCCAGCTGGGGTGGCATTTCGTCAGCGCCGACGAGGCGCGAGCCGAGGTGGAGCGCGGTGATTCCTACGCGGCTTTCATCATCCCAGCGTCCTTTTCGCGCGACCTGACGGGAATCGTGGACGGCAGCTACGTGAAACCGAACATCGCGTACTACGTCAACGAGAAGAACAATGCCGTCGCGCCGAAGATCACGGGGGCGGGCGCGACGGCTTTGGACCGCCAGATCAACTCGGCGTTCGTGTCGACGGTGGCCAAGATTTTGTCGGAGAAGGCGTCCGAGGCCGGGGTGAGTATCGCGACCACCGCTGACCAGAAACGTTCGGACGTATCCGCGTCCGTGTCCGAGGCCTCGGCCAAGCTGGACGGCGCCTCACAAACCCTGGGTGGCATGGGGGAGAAGATCGACGTGGCGAAGGCCTCGGTGGCCTCCGCGCGCACGACCCTGAGCGAGCTGGACGCCGCGGCCTCTGACCTCTCGGCATCACTGGACCAGGCGGACCAGCTGGTGAGCGATTCTCGCTCGTCCCTGGCGCAGTTCTCGACCCAGATGGGCGGGGCCCTTGACGGGCTGTCCTCCAACGCGGCGAGCGCCCTGGCGGGCGTGTCCGCGAACGCGGGCACCCTTGACGGCGCGGTGCAGGGCGCGTCCGGACGCGTGGGCGGCCTGCTCGCCGAAGGCACGTCGATCAACGACTCGGTGGGCGAGGTGCTCGCGGAGCTGAACGCTCTGGGGATCGGGAACCTGCCTGCGGCGGGCACGGCTCTGACCGACCTGACGAACCAGAACGCGGCGCTGTCTGCGGCCCTCGGCAACCTGACGACCCTCAACTCGGGCCTGTCGGCCACGTCCACCTCGATCACGAACGCGCTGACGTCAGCCTCCGACGCGTCCGCGGCTGTGTCGGCCTCGGTGACGAATGCTCGCAGCGGCGTGTCTTCCCAGCTACCCGCGATTTCGTCGGCGCTGGACGATTTCTCGAGCGCGTCCTCGTCGATGCGTGGCTCGCTGGACACGCTGCGCAGTCAGCGCGAGCAGGTGTCGGGCCTGCTCGACCAGCTCGATTCCCTCTTGGACGGGGCGAAGACGGCGACCCAGACCAGCTCGACGAATGTCGCCGCGATCAAGACCGACCTCGACTCGGTGGCGACGGACATCTCGGCGCTGTCCTCCTCGAATACGCTGCGCGACCTGGCGAACGCCCTGGGAGTCAACGCCGAGTCGATCGCCTCTTTCATGGCCGCGCCGACGACGATCGAGACGCAGGCCGTCTACCCGGTCGCGGCCTACGGTTCCGCGATGGCTCCGCTGTTTACGAACCTGGCCCTGTGGATCGGCGCGTTCTCGATTGTCCTCCTTGTCAAGCTTGACGTGGATGAAGAGGGGATCGGCCCCACTTCCTCTGCAGCCAAGTACATGGGCCGGTGGATGCTGCTCGCTTTCTTCGCCCTCATCCAGGCGCTCGTCGTGTCGATCGGTGACCTCATCATCGGCGTGCAGACCGTGTCGCGCCCGGCGTTCGTGGGGACAGCCGTGATCATTTCGCTGGTGTTCGTGTCGATTATCTACATGCTGTCGACGTGCTTCCAGCACATCGGCAAGGGCTTGTGCGTCATCATCATGGTCGTGCAGATTCCCGGCTCTGCGGGCCTGTACCCGGTCGAGATGCTGCCCTCCTTCTTCCGGTTCCTGCACCCGCTATTTCCCTTCACCTACGGCATTAATGCGCTGCGTGAGATCGTGGCTGGGTTCTATGGGCACACCTACCTGTTGTGCTTGGCTGTTCTCGGCGGTGAGGCGCTGCTTGCTTTCGCGATTGGCCTCGCGCTGCGGCCTTTCCTGGTGAACTTGAACGCGATGGTGACTCGCGACCTGGCGTCCTCCGGGCTCTTCCTGGCCGAGGCGACGCGCGTTCCCTCGAACCGCTACCGCCTGACGCAGATCGTGGCGGCCCTGGCGGACCACGACGGCTTCCAGCGCTCGGTCAGCGGTCGTGCCGCGCGCTTCGAGCGCCGCTACCCGAGGATTCGCCGCGTATCGATCGTCGTCGGCATTGTCGTCCCGGTGGCGCTCGCCGTCCTGTCGGTCGCGAACGTCGCGGAGGTGCCGATCGTGCTGGGCGCGTGGATCGTGTGGGTCCTTCTCGTCATCACCTTCCTGATCGGCCTCCAGTACGTTCGCGAGGCCTTGGCGCGCCAGCAGCTCCTCGGCGCCATGGATGAGGGGGACGTGCGCTCGCTGCTCACCCGCCGCGTGCAGGGCGCGCGCTCGCGCATCGCGCGGGGTGCTGCGGCCGTGGGCGCGTCGATCTCGGCGGCGCTGGCCTCCTCCCTCGGTGAGCGCGGGGGAGAGGACGCGGACGAGGCCGACCCCGGCCTCGGCGATGAGGACGGCGCGGGCGACGCGTCGGAGGCGGCGAAGGGAGAGCAGCAGTGAGGACCATTTGGGCCATCTACCGCGCCGACCTGCGCCGCGCGCATCGTTCCCTGATCGCGAGCGTCGTCGTCTTCGGCCTGGTCGTCATCCCGTCGCTGTTCACGTGGTTCAACGTGGCGGCGTCGTGGGACCCGTTCGGGAACACGAAGAGCCTGCGCATCGCGATCGCGAACACGGACGCGGGCTACAAGTCGGACCTGGTGCCGCTGCACATCAACATCGGCGACTCGGTGGTGTCCGCGCTGCGCAAGAACGACAACTTCGACTGGGTCATCGACTCGCAGGAGGCGGCCATCGAGGGGACGCGCTCGGGGGCGTACTACGCGGCCATCGTCATCCCCGCCGATTTCTCCCAGGACATGCTCACGTTCTTCGACGGGGGAGCCTCCTCCGCGCCGATGACCTACTACGTCAACGAGAAGAAGAACGGCATCTCGCCGAAGATCGCCGGCCAGGGCGCCGAGGCGGTGAGCGCCCAGGTCAACCAGATCTTCGTTCAGACGCTCTCCGAGGTCGCCTTCGACACGGCGACGTCGGTCGGGAATGCGCTGTCCTCGCCAACGGCCGTCAATACGGTGACGGCGCTCGACAACCGCGTGCAGACGGTTGCCTCGCGCCTGCGCACGGCGGCGGACAGTGCGGACGCCTACGCGTCGCTCGTGGGCTCCTCGGTGACGCTCATCGACTCGACGACGACGCTCGTGGATGGGCTGGGGAGCGCGAAGGGCTCCGCGCAGTCCGCGGTCTCGAGCGCCCAGGCTGGGGCCAGCGGACTCGGGTCTGCTGCTTCGGCGGCGGTGTCGTCGGTGTCCGACGCGATCTCCTCGTCGCAGTCCTCGCTGGACTCCCTGTCGGGTGCCGTCGACAACGTGTACGCGAATGGCTCGACGAGCGCGTCGGATGCGGCCTCGACGCTGCGCTCTCAGGCCTCCGTGTTGGACGCGCAGGCGAGCAGCTTCGCGTCGATCAAGTCGACGCTCGCGTCTCTGCCAGGCTCGCCCGTCTCCCAGTCCTCGCTGGACCGCCTGCAGGCCGCCTCGGATCGGCTGACCGCAGTCGCGAACGGGCTGCGTGCCGCCGCCCTTGACGTGGACTCCAAGGTGGCGAACGCACAGGCCGGGCACGCCGCGGTTAACGGTCTTATCGCCCAGGCGCGCTCCGCGGTCGATGGCCTGTCCTCCGACTACGAGACCAACCTGCGGCCTCAGCTCGAATCGCTGGCCTCCACCCTGGCCTCGGCCCAGTCCTCCCTGAGTGTCGTCCGCACGTCCCTGGAGAGCGCGACGTCGACCGCCTCGAACGGGAGCGGAAGCGCGCGTGCGGGCCTGAGCCTGCTGCGCGAGAACCTGACCGGCGCGGCCACGAGCCTGCGCGAGGCAGCCGGCAAGCTTGACTCCCTGCACGCGTCGATCTCCGAGGTGCTTGCCGGGGGAGACCTGACGACGCTGGGAACGATCATCGGGAATAATCCCGAGGCCCTGGCGGCGGCCATCGCGGCCCCCGTGGGCGTGGAGAAGACCCCGGTCTACCCGGTCGCGAACTTCGGTTCCCAGATGGCACCCCTGTACTCGATCCTGGCCCTGTGGGTCGGGTCCGTGCTCATGGTCGTGTCCATGCGCTCGGACGTCACGGACTCCAACGTCGTCGAGGGGCTGGCGGAGGTGGATCCGCTGCGCGCGACCCTCACGGCCAAGCCCGTCGGCCTGGCCGCCGGGTACCTGGGACGCTACCTGATCTTTGGGACTATCGCGCTCGCCCAGGCGACCCTCGTGGGGCTGGGTGACCTGTACTTCCTGAAGGTCCAGCACGTCCACCCGCTGCACTTCATGGGCACCCTGTGGCTGACGGCCATCGTGTTCTCCTTCCTCATGTACACGTTCATCGCGACGTTAGGGAACGCGGGCAAGGCGCTGGGGGTGCTCCTCCTCGTCCTGCAGATCTCGGGCGCCGGGGGAGCATTCCCACTGGCGATCCTGCCGTCGTTTTTCTCCGCGATCTCACCGTTCCTGCCTGCGACGCATGCGATCACGGCGCTGCGGGCCTCGATCGCCGGCTATTCGGGCTACGAGTACGGGGACGCCATGTGGTTCCTCGCCTCCTTCATTCTGTTCGCCGCGTTCCTGGGGCTGGCGTTGCGGCCGCTGCTGGTGCGCAGCAACCGGCGCATGGTGGCGAAGCTGGAGTCCACGAAGCTCCTCTAGGGAACGGCTCGTCCTCGGGCCGCGAATTCTCCGGCGAGGGATCCGGACAGCGACAGCTGTGTCCCTCCTCCCCGCGTCACTGGCGAGAGAGCGGGCGCGTCCCTGCTTGTCGCCCTTGACGGCGGGGGAGGGGTGCCATATACTGGTGTGTCCGGCGGTCTGCGGAATGGCTGAGCGTCGGTGAGTTGAAAACTCAAGAGGGGATGATCGGTTTCGACAGTGGTCGTCGATCGAAGTGAAGCGAGCCGAGGACGTGCGCTCAACTCGTTAACGATGCGTGCAAACCAATAGGTGCCGAACAGAATCGCACCGACTACGTTCTCGCTGCCTGATATCGCAGCCTGAACCTTTAGTCCGTCAGCCCGGGAGCTGCTTCCGGCCCGGTGTCTGGCGTCGTCTAGGGAGCCACTGGGTGTCGCCCATGTTGGTGGGGCGGCTCCGACACTCAATCAACTGAGCCCATCCGGCGGTGAGTCTACGCGGATGCCGGGGGCCGAGAAATACACTCGTAGACTGCGCTCGGAGAAGAATTCGGGGTCGGCTATTGGACGGGGGTTCGATTCCCCCCATCTCCACAATCTCCGCCACAATCCTGAGGATCTCAGTGATTGTGGCGCTTTTCTTCTATTGCCGCAATGTGCGTGTGAATACGCGCGTGAATATACGCGTCCTGAATGAATCCAGAGTTCTTCGGAAAAGGGCATCAGAGAATCTGCTTCCCGTATGAAAACGTATGCAGATTACGATTTGGTGAAGCTTTGGGGGACAAGTCCCTATTTCTTGACGAGATTGCCGCAAATGCTCTACTATCTCCGGTGTGGAAACGTATCCACAACTCCGAACTGTGCATAGACAACATATTGCAACGGAAGGCTCAATGATGCGCGCACGCTACGCTGCTCTCCCCGCCGCACTCCTGGCACTCTCTCTCGCCGCCTGCTCTGCCCCCGAAGGCCAGAGCACCCAGGGAGGCTCCGCCTCGGCAGATACCCTGAATATTGCCTGCTCCCAGCAGGAAGATTTCTGCCAGGCGATTGTCACCGCCTACACCAGGGAAACCGGTCAGAAGGCCACATACGTTCGCCTGGGTGCCGGCGAAGTCCTCGCCCGCCTCGAAACCAACCCCGGTGAATTCGACGTCTGGTCCGGCGGCCAGGCCGAAAACCACCTCGTCGCCAACGACAAGGGCAAGGTCGAAAAGTACGTCTCGAAGAACGCCTCCGCACTGCCCTCGCAGTACAACAACGCCGAAGGCATCTGGTCCGGCTTCTACACCGACTCCATTGCGTTCTGCTCCAACAAGAAGGAACTCGAACGCATCGGCGCACAGGCTCCCACCTCCTGGCAGGACCTGCTCAAGCCCGAATTCAAGGGGCGCATTGCCATGCCGCACCCTGCCACCGCAGGCGTTGGCTACATGGCCATGTACACCGTCGCCACCCTGAACAACGGCGACCAGGAGAAGACCATTTCCTACTTCAAGGAACTGGTTCCCAGCATCATGCAGTTCTCCAAGTCCGCAGCAACCGGTACCGAACAGGCCGGACGCGGTGAGGTGGCCGTTGCCATCGCCCTCGACTCCGACTGCGAAAAGGCCAACAAGGCCGGATATTCCGACCTGGTCACCACCTACCCCTCGGAAGGCACCGGCTACGAAGTGGGCGCAGTCTCCGTCCTCGCGGGTGCACGCAACCCCGAAGGCGCCAAGGCCTACATGGACTGGTTGCTGACCACCAAGGCTCAGGATCTCTACGCGGACGTCCCCTCCTTCGCAGCACCCACCCTGCCTGACGCCAAGGTCGGTCCGAACGTCCCCAAGCAGGACGTCGTGAAGCACGTGGACTGGGATGTACGCAAGGCAGCTGACTCTCGCGCCAACTACATCGGCATCTTCGAAAGCCAGATCGCCGGAGCAAGCTCCGCCAAGTGAGACCACGGGGTGCGCGAGAACCCACTGAGGAACTCGCGCAACCCGTGTGCGTCTCTCCTGCCGTTTTCATTGGAGACAAGCTATGAGCATTCCACAGCTGCGTAAAGGTCGGCAGCTCGACATCCCCGTCGCCCTCATCACCACGGTGACCGTTATCGGGCTGATTCTCCTCCTGGGAATCCCCGTTGCCAGACTCATCGGTATCGGCGTGTCCGAACGCGGGCTGGCAGCTATCACCCAATCCTTCGGCGCCAACGTCGACACCCTGGTGAACACCCTGGTGCTGGGACTGTGCGTCGGAATTGTCGGAACCTTCATCGGATTCGTCACCGCATTCGCCCAAGTGTTCCTCACCTTCCCCGGGAAGAAGCTCCTGCACTGGGTGACCCTCCTCCCCACGATTTCCCCGCCCTTTGCGACGGCCACCGCCATCATCACCCTGTTCGGTAAGCGCGGCATCATCACCTACGGAATCTTCGGCATCGAGAACAACATCTACGGCCTGGTGGGTCTGGTCATGGTGCTCTCCCTGACCTTCGCGCCCGTGGCCTACCTTAATATCCGCGGCATGATGGAAAACTTCGACAGCTCCCTGTTCGAAGCATCCGCCACCCTCGGAGCGCAGCCGCTGAGTACCCTGGTGAAGGTCACCATCCCCATGGTGGTTCCCGCAATGCTGGCCTCCTTCCTTGTGCTTTTCGTTGAAGGCATCGCTGACCTGGCAAACCCCCTGGTACTGGGCGGTGACTTCCGAGTCCTGGCCAGTCAGATTTACTTTGCCGTCGCAGGAAGCGGTGACATCGCAAGTGCCGCAGGAATTGCCCTGGTGCTGCTCCTGCCCGCACTCACGGTGTTCGCCGTTCAGAAATACTGGTCGAACCGTAAGTCTGTGATCACCGTGACCGGTAAGCCCGTGGGCTCCCTCAAAGAGGTCACTGCGTCCAGCGTCAAGATCCCCATGCTCGTCCCCGTCTACGGGTGGATCGTCTTCGTCATCGTCGTCTACATGACGCTCTTCGTGGGAAGTTTCGTCAAGATCCTCGGCGTTGACAACACCTTCACGATGGAACACTTCTGGTACGTCCAGCGCCTGGGATCCTCCGCAATTGTCACAACGCTGTCGATGACCCTGGCCGCCGCTCCGATCGCAGCCGTCATGGCGCTGATTATTGCGTGGTTGGTCGTCCGCAAGTTCCCGAAGATCGGTAAAATCTTGGATTTCTGGGGCATGCTCGGTATAGCAATCCCCGGCACCGTCCTCGGTCTGGGATTCGCCCTGGCCTACTCCAACCCCACGTGGCTGTTCGGCAAACAGATTCTGCCCACTCTGGCAGGTGGCTTGGCCGTCGGAAGCGGCGCCATCGCCATCATCCTGGTCTACATTGCGCGCGCCATCCCCACCGGCCAGCAGGCCTGTATCTCCGCGCTCAAACAGATCAACCCGCAGGTGGAAGAAGCCGCGCGATCCCTGGGAGCCAGCCAGGTGTCCACCCTGGTGAAAGTGACACTTCCGCTGGTGCGTTCCGGCATCGTCACCGCCGTCACCTACGGCATCACCAAGTCCATGACCATGATCACCGCGATCATCTTCATTACGACGCCTCAAACCAAGGTGATGACCTCCCAGATCTTGGACGAGGTTGATGCCGGGCGTTTCGGCCACGCCTTCGCCTACTGCACCCTCCTCATCGGCCTCGTGCTCATCATCTTGATGATCGCCAACCTTCTTGTTAACCGACTGAATCGCTCCACCAGGACGGTAGTGAAATGACGACTGAACACCACACGCAGGCAGGCGCACTCCAGCTGCGCTCTGTCACCAAAATCTACGATGCCAAGCAGGGGCAGCACCGAGCTGTTGACAGCATCAACCTCGACATTGAGGCCGGAAAATTCGTGACCTTCCTGGGACCGTCCGGCTGTGGGAAGACCACGACCCTGCGTATGATCGCCGGATTTGAGGACGTTACGGAAGGCGAAATCACCCTGGACGGCCAGTCCCTGGTGTCTGTCCCGCCCGAAAAGCGCCCCATGTCGATGGTGTTCCAGTCCTACGCGCTCTTCCCACACCTGACGGTGAAAGACAACGTGGGATTCGGTCTGAACTACCAGAAGCTCCCCGCCGCAGAACGTGAGCAGCGGATCGCTGACGGTCTGGCGCTCATGGGGATCGAACAGTACGCTCACCGCTACCCGCATCAGCTGTCCGGAGGCCAGCAGCAGCGCGTTGCCCTGGCGCGAGCACTCGTCATGGAACCGAAGATCATCCTCTTCGACGAACCCCTCTCGAACCTGGATGCGCGCCTGCGTCTGCGCATGCGCAGCGAAATCCGTGCACTCCAACAGCGTCTGGGACTTACCGCGATCTTCGTGACCCACGACCAGTCCGAGGCTCTCACCATGTCCGACATGATCGTGGTGATGAGCGCGGGCACCATCGAGCAGGTCGGGGAGCCGCGTGAAATCTACCATCGCCCGGTGAACCGCTTCGTGGCCTCCTTCATGGGAACTGCATCCTTCGTGGCCGGCACGGTCAGTGAGGTACGAGGCGACCGCTACCTGGTGGCCACCCCGCTGGGTGATCTGGACACCGCGGGAGTCCCCGGACTTGGTGTTGGCGATCACGTGGAGTTGGTCGTCCGAGCAGAAAACACCGCGGTCGGCCTGGATGCACCCGGGAACGAGCAGGCAGGGGAGGGCAGAGACGTGGCTCTGGAAGCCACAGTGCGCTCCGCAGCCTTCGACGGCTCGGTCAACACCTACGTCCTGGACACCGCGGCGGGCACCCTCGAAGGCCGTTCTCACGGCATGAATGAACTTCATGCTGCCGGAGAGAAGGTCACCTGTGTGATCTCGCGCGAGTCCCTGTGGGTGATTCCCGCGGATTCCTCGGAGAAATAAAAGGTCGGAACCATGCGACGCTTTTTTGATCGTGAGGATACGCGGTGGCGCCGAGGAAATGGTGCGCTCCACTTCTACCTCGCGCCCCCCGAGGATTCCCCCCTGTGGGACTTGGTGCGCGAGGCGGAAAAACCCCTGTCAGCGCTCCCACAGATCGGTATCCAACCGCCGGAGTGCATCCACGTGACGGTGCAACGCCTCGATCTGTATCGAGACGAGATCAGTGACGCCCAATGGGAGAAACTGCGCTCGCAGATGGATCGTCGCATGGCGCAGATCGCCCCCTTCACGTTGACCTTCGCTCCGCCGGCCGTCCAGGAACGGGCAGTGGAAGTGATTTCCCCAGAGAACCCCTCATTTACGAGGCTGATCGACGCTGTGCGTGACAGCATCGTTGACGCGGGGCTGGGGGAGGCGCTCACGGATCCGCCGTTTGGCCCCCATTTCAGCCTGGCCTATGCGGTTGCGGGGACGAGTAGCGAAGAGGATCGGGCGCTTGCTGATGCTCTTCACGCTCTGAAAACCGACAATTCGATGGAGTGCTCACAGATCGCTCTTGTCGAAGTCGATCAAGACCAAGAGGCCGGTATTTTTTCCTTCCGTCCTCTATATACTTGGACGGTCGGAACCCCGCGCTGACGTCGGGGAATACCCCACCACTCACTGAAAGGCGGATGTTCGAGGATGCCCAGAAAGAAACGAGCCAGCATCATTGATGTGGCTCAAGCAGCGGGAGTGTCGCAGGCGACTGCCAGCCGCGCACTTTCTGGGCATCCCGCCGTCAGTTCCCAAGCGCGCGTCGCTGTGCGCCAAGCTGCCGCCCGCCTCGGATATGTGCGAAACCTCGGTGCTGCTGGGATCGCCAGTTCCAGCACCACCACTGTCGGCCTTTTGGTGCGCAACATTGGACACAGCTTCTATGGGAAAGTTGCAGAAGAACTCCAAGCGCACACCGACGAACTCGGGTTAGAACTGCTGATTACCGCCGGAGGCGACAGCGAAGAAGGCCAGATGCAGGCCATTAACAACCTCGTGGGACACGGGGTGGGCGTGGTTATCGTTGCTTCTGGTCGAGTATCGAACGAGGCCATGCAGTATGCGGCTTCCTTCGTCCCGCTCATTACTATCGGCTGTGGGGAAACCCGCCCTGAATTTGATTCCGTGCGCATCGATCCCGCGTATGAAGCGATGCTGGCACAAAAAGTTGTGGCCTATGGACACCGGAAAGTTGCTGTCACCGCCACCAGCCACCCTCTCGCGGCCACCCTGCATGCCCGTACCGCAACCTTCATTACCCAGCTGGTTGTCGACGGCGTCCAGCCACATATCGTGACGTCTCACAGCGACTACGGTGAGGATCTTTTCGACGGCATTGACCGGGCGATTGATGCCGAGTGTACTGCGGTCATTACGGGAAGTGATCTGATTGCGGTGAAAATTTTGGAACACTTGGCGTCGCGAGGGATTGCCTGCCCGGAGCAGGTGTCGGTGACAGGCTTTGACGCGACCGGTCCGTATTCTTCACCGCTTTTGAACCTGACGACGGTTGCGCAACCGGTGCGTGAATTGGCGAGGCAGACCGTGCTGCTCGCGCAGGAACGCCTAGCCGGTTCCGAGGCGCGCAACGCCTCGATTCTGGTGCCCGGAGAGTTCATCGAAGGAGGAACTCTGGGGCGCCTTCCTGAGGTCAAATAGGGATCTTTTCTCGTGAAAACGGACTGTGGGTGGAGGGGATCTATAGCTTTCTCCTCCACCCACAGACGTCGCTAGCGAACAATCACTCGATCAATATCAGGAGCCCATGGGGTGTTCCCTGAGATGGTCACAGTATTTGTACCGGAGTGGAGTTCGACTGGAATATCAACGGTTCGGACGATTTCCCATCCGCTGGGCTGCCCGTCATTTCCTTTTCCGGAACGTGGAGGTGCCACCACAATATTGCGGTCGTTGACGCGTAGCAGGAAAGGTGGTTGAGGAAATCTCTGGGATGCTTGCCCTCTACCCCGACGAGGAGGTTGAGCGCGCCTCACGCTGCCATGGCCACCAACAAAAGGTGATCGCGAGTCGGCACGAGTTCGACACGTGCCCCCTGAGCTCCACAGATTCCCACTCATCGCCTGCAATAGCAGCGATGCCCGCCTCGGCTGGGGTACGCGGTGGGTACAACAAAACGGCCCCGGCCGCCGGAAGATGTCTTCCAGTGGCCGGGGCCGCGTTGGTATCCTCCTCAGATGTCGGACATGATCTCGCTTGGAGGGTCCGGGATGGGCAGAAGCCTCATCCCTTTCGGGAGCGTCAAGAGAAGATCCTCGATGATGCGCTGGAGCTTAGCGCTCCGACGACGTTATCGAGTTGGACCCGCGGCACTGCCGCCCTCCTGACCGCGCCCCCGGCCTCACCCTAGATGCCAGCGCGGATCTGACCGCCAGGAGTCACGACCCGCACCCGCTCGAGAAGACTCACCCCGCCGATTCGGATTCTGGCGAGCACCTGGTAGACCGCCCACGCCGTCGCGAGGAATGACGTTCGTCGGCGAACAAGGTAAAGAGATGCGCCCCAGCGTTTGCAACGCGGGGGCGCGAGAGCAGGCGAAAAGGTTGCTCGTGAAGAAGGATATCACGTCCCGTCGGTCTTTGTGGCTGTGACGATCGTTGAATGGTGGCCTGGCCTTGGCGTTCGGCCTTGTGAAGGGGCTGGGTATGCGCGGCCTCGAGAACCAAGGGGGCTGGCCCGAGTGGTTGCTTGTTCCCGGCCTGGTACTCGCTGGCTTGGCGGTGGTGTTGGTTCGCTCCGATGCGTGGGAGGGTGCACGGTTGCGCTGAGAGTACCGTCCACGGTACGGTGCGCCTCGCGGCTCAAAGCTGGAGAACAACACCGAGTGAACAGTGGAGTGTATTCCTCAGATTGAGAGCGTGGAGGCACGGCAATGAATGCGCGTGCTCCGTCTGGTGGCGCGATCGCGGTGTTTGCGGCGCAGGTCGTGTCTGCGTCGCCCGCTGGTTCATTGCCCTGGGCCTGTACCCACGCGCCGGCAGTCTCGTCGGGCCGGGCCCGGCTCTCATCGCCGAGGAGATCGACCTGCCCGGCGGGGTTGTCGAGGCCTGGTAGTGCCGCGCCCAGACACAATGCCACTCCTGAGGGGCCGAGAACGCGCCTAAAACGGGCACTGTTCATGCGCCCAGCGCACAAAGACTCCCGCGAGCGCCCATGTGGGTCTCGTCGGAGTTTGGTGTGGGGTGGGTCATCGTGAGGTAGTTGAGAGCAGTGCTCGTCTAGCGGCGAGGTTGATGACCTCGGCGCCCTGCTGCTGGTGGGCTGCGTTGGAGTTGGTGCCTGTCCAGGCGGTGATAAGCGTGGTGGGTACGCCTGTTGCTTCGCTGACTCGTTTGAGAGGGGTGCCCGGCCAGGCGCGTTCGGTTGCCTGCGTGAGGAGTGAGGGCCTTTCGACGGGGACGTCAACGGGTTCGTCGAGTCGCCAGCCGCGCGCGTTGATCTGTCCGTACATGCTCTTCGCGCGCCCGGGCGAGATCAGGTGTAGCCCTTCGGCGCGCTTCACGATGGCCATGAGTGACACCCCGAATCGTGCCTTGAGGCGCATGTAGTCGGGAATCGTCGACCGCTCGCCAATTGAGGCGCGCATGGGTGCCGCTGGCAGGAGGAGCGCTCCCGCGAATTCGAAGGCCATGCGTTCACGTGGCGACCTCGCACGAGGAGGGGTCGCCAGGTCGTGGTCGAAGAGCAGATGAGCGAGCTCGTGGGCGATCGTCATGCGCTGTACGTCGCCCCGCTCGGGCCCCAAGGTTGCTATCACGGGCCGATTCTCACTGGCAGAGGGGCGCGATACGCCCGCCATTGTCGTTCCATAGGAACGTTGTGGGTCCAGGTTTGCGACGACCGCAACACCCATACGCTCCACCATGCGAGTCATCGATGCGACCGGGGCGTCCGCTCCTAATCCTGCGGCCTCACGGACCGCCGTGGCTGCATCGTCCGCATCCATGTCCAGCACGTCGGGAGGTGTGAACGGATAGTATCCCGAACGCTGCGACGCTGCGCGCCACAGGTCCCCCGCAAGCTGCGCGAGCGCCCCGATCCTACGCTCCTCAAAGGCCCTCGTCGACGCCTTCTTGCGGAACGTCACCGCAGCAGCGTCTGATGCCCGCGGCGCGCGCGCAAAGAATGAGAGGGGAACGGTGAATTCAGCAGCGAGCCGAACAGCCAGGTCCTCGGAAAGCGGTGATACGCCGTGGATGACCTTCGAGACAGCTCCCTGCGATACTCCAAGCCGCTCGGCTACCTGTGCCTGCGTTATCCCCTCCAGGGCAAGGAGAACCCCCAGGCGCCCACCGTAGTAGTTAGCCCGCGAAGCCATGTCCCTCAGCCTCGTCGGCGTCGATCTGCGCAAAGAAGTCCTCCTGCGCGTTCTCTTGCGCATCAGTGAACCGCAAAGACTTCAACCCCTTGAGGTCCTCGCTCAGGGGAATGCTTGCATCGATAGGAGTCTTACCCAGGTACCTTCCTTGCCCCTTCGGGTGAACCAGGCGCAGGGTGAAACCGTCATCCGCGCGGCCAGGGGTGTTGTTGTCCCACAGGAGCAGAAGATTCAGCTGGGGTATCGGGCTGTCGACCTCAAGGAGAGGGGGTTGCCAAAAGGCCTGTCGTGCCCCATTCCTGCCCGCAGCTGGAACCCCGCTGGGGAAAACCGTCGGCGACTCCTTCAAGAATCGCGCAGTGACATCGTCCGACTCTATGATCAGTTGCGCCATCTGCTGCGGCCTACCGGCAATGCGCCACCCCGGAGGAAGAATCTCATCGGCCATCAGGAGCTCACGCAGACTCGCGCGCGACGAGCGGACGCAGCGCAGGGTATCTCTCGTGCGCGAGGCCGCGCATACGTGAATCGGCGTCCTGAAGCGCTGCCCCATGCGCGGACCACATGGCGGGGGAGAGAGCTTCGGCTGCGCGCTGGATAACTGCAATCATGTCCTTGTTGGGCATAATATTCCTCCTCGTGCCTACGAGGAATACTATGCGTCAAAAATACACGTTGCGCCGTGGGTCGAGACCCCCTCCTCGCGTTTGTGCTCAACTTCCGGATGCGCCCGCGTCCCTGCGGCGATCGCCGCCTGCTGCCCCACCAGCGGGGTCGATAACGCGAGGAGCGGTCATCGTTGTGCCTCCACATCGTTTCGAGTGAGAAGTGGAGAGCTTTCTCGAAGGATCACGCGGTGACCGCACGCATGTCAAACGGGCCGATCACCACACGGTTGCACCACTATGTGGGACGCTACCGGTCTTGTGTGCTGAGGCGCGATGTTGTGATGGTTGGGCGCGGAGTTACCGTTGCCTCTTGATACCCCCAGGGGTATTATTGCTCTTGTTGTGGCAGGCGCGCCTCGGCATTGGAGACAGGAAGTGAGCGGAACATGCGAGTAGTGGTCGTCGGAGGGGTCGCGGGTGGCATGAGCGCGGCGGCGCGCCTGCGCAGGCGCGACGAGGCAGCGGAGATCATCGTCCTGGAGCGCGGGAGCTACGTGTCTTTCGCGAACTGCGGTCTCCCGTACTACGTCGGCGGCGAGATCGACGACCCCGCCAAGCTCCTCCTGCACACCCCGCAATCCCTCAAGGCCGCCCTGAATCTGGACGTGCGCATCAACTCCGAGGTCACGGAGATCGACCCCGATAACCACTGCGTCGCGGTCGCCGACATGGGCGCGGGCAACACCTACACGCTTTCCTACGACTACCTGATCCTCTCTCCCGGCGCGCTCGCCGCACGTCCGCCGATCGACGGCCTCGACTCCCCGCGCGTACACGCCCTCCGCACGGTTGACGACGCCCTCGCCCTGCGCGAGGCGACGGGCAGTCGCGCCGTCGTCCTCGGAGCCGGCTTCATCGGTATCGAGGCCGCCGAGGCCCTCGCCGCTCGTGGTTTCGAAACCCACCTCGTCGAGCTCGCCGAGCACGTCCTGCCGCCGCTCGAGGTCGAGATGGCAACGCTGGTCGCCCAAGAGCTGCGAAACCTGGGCGTGCACGTCCACGCGGGCGTCGCCGCCCAGGCCATCGCCCACGCTGACAACAACGATGTCGTGACCTTCTCCGACGGCACCGCGCTGGACGCCGACATCATCGTCCTGTCCACCGGCGTCCGCCCCGACACTGCGGTCGCCCAGGCAGCTGGCATCCGGACCCGCCGGGGCTACGTCCTCATTGACGATCACGGTCGCACCAGCGCCGACGACATCTATGCGATCGGCGACGGCACGATCGGCTGTGACCAGGACCATCCAGTTGCACTGGCCGGTCCCGCGAACCGCGGCGGACGCCTCATCGCCGACGCGATCGCCGACGCCGAATGCGGCGAGGCCACCGCCCGACCTATCCCGAGCCCCCAGGGCACCGCTATCGTCCGGGTGGGCGGTCTCACCGCCGCCATGACCGGTGCCAACCGCGCGACCCTGGACGCTGCGGGCGCCGAGTACTTCACGGTGCACACGCACGCGAACCAGCACGCGGGCTATTTCCCCGGTGCCCAGCCCGTGCACATCCTCATGCACGTCGGCACCGACGGGCAGATCCTCGGCGCGCAAGCGGTCGGCGCCGAAGGCGTGGACCGCAGGATCGACGTCATTGCGACGGCGATGCGGGCCCGCCTCGCAGCCCCCGATCTCATGGACCTGGATCTGGCGTACGCGCCACCGTATGGCCAAGCCAAGGACCCGGTGAACCAGACCGGCATGGTCGCCCACAACGTGCTGACCGGGCAGCTGGCACTGACCGGACCAAACGAGCTCACCGAGGACATGCCGGTGTTGGACGTGCGCACGCCGGCCGAGTACGCGCAGGGTCACATGCCCAACTCCTTGAACATTCCCCACACGCAGCTGCGCGACCGCCTCGACGAGGTGCAAGCCTGGGTCGACGAGGAGATCGGCGACCGGCCATTCGTCGTCATGTGCGCCGCCGGCGTGCGCTCCTGGATTGGCTACCGCATCGTGCGCGCGGCAGGCTTCAACGTGACCATGCTGTCGGGCGGTATCCAGACGCTGCGGGCGTGGCTCGGCGAGAGGGCCGAGACCGTGCTCGCCGCGGAAGGGGACCGCTAGCGCATGGCAACGCAAGCACAGATCGTCAATCGCCTCAAACGCGCCCGCGGCCAACTCGACGCTCTCATCGAGCAGCTGGAAAGCGGGGACGGTAACTGCCGGGAGGTCTTGACTCAGTTCGCGGCCGTTAACTCCGCGATGAAACGAGCCAGCTACCTCGCGGTCGCGACGATCATGTCGCAGTGTGCGCAGGAGGTTGTCGGCTCACGGAACGAGGCCGACCCTCTGTCGGCGCGAACGGAATCGTTCGTGGCCGCGGACAGGGTGACGATGGAGGAGCTTGAGCAGCTTTTCCTCCGCCTGACCTAAAGCGTCGATAGATCCACTATCACGAATAGAACACTTATCAATGCGCAACGAATCCGCAACGGATCCGAGGCACAACACCACAAGGAGAAAACAATGTGTCGACCCACCACCTGCGAGGTATGCGGAAAGACCACCTGGAAGGGCTGCGGCAAGCACATCGACTCGGTGAAGGCCCGGGTGCCCGACGAACAGTGGTGCAATAAGGAGCACACCGACGAGGAGTATGCCGCCGCCCGGAAGAAGCGCGGCCTATTTGGCAGCTTCTGCGGATAGCTAGTTGCCCGAGGCCGTCTCCTCGTGGGGACGCTGAGGGGTGTGCAGTCAACGCGTCGATGGGGTCCAGCCTTGGTGCTGGCTCCATCGACGCATAGTCATGTCATCGGAGCCGCTCGGGTGTCGAATCCCATTTTCTTTCTGATCATTCACGTATCATTGATTCATGAGGTGGGCGACAAGATCAACGTGGATTCGTATTGCTGTGCTGTTCGGCCTCTACATGCTGGTGCCGGCGGCTTGGTTCAGCTTCATGTCCTTCTCGGACTCGATGGACATCGTGAAGAGCCTTGTCTTCCTGATCGTGCTCGCGATCCTGCCGGTACTAGCGATGGCCTTCGGCGCGTGGGACGGTGTGAAGGAGGGCTTCAGCTTCCTGTGGCTGCTCGCTCCCTTCGTATGTTTCTTGGCGCCGATGTACCTGTTCCTCAACGACAGTGCCCTCATCTACGGGGTGGGCTATAGCCTGCTCGGCTTCGCGGCCCATGGCCTCGGCGCGCTGGCCTTTCGCAAACGTGCGAGAGGGCAATAGCAGAGTCTGATATCAGGCTGGCTTTGCAGTGGAACGAAGCGATTTGTTTGTCAGGCTCATTTCGTAAAATGAGCGCGCAATGTTGCGCAGTTTGAATAAGTATGAAAGAATCTGTAGTCAGTGGAAAGTGAAAATTCTCGAGAGTTTGAGCATTTTTGCCTTCCTTGATTGTTTGGATACCGTGTTGAGTGAGAAGGTGGCTCGTCATGGCTCGTAGGCTGGTGTTTGTGCCTGGCTCTGAGAGTCCGTATGTTTCGGAATTGTCTCTGGAATTTGAACAATTTTCCGGATCTTCTATTCAGCAGAAGCGGCGTTCGATTGCAAGGTTGCATGCGTCGTATGTGGCTAAGTTTCCTTCGTCGCGCGTTCTGGAGGTTTCATCCAAGAGTGAAAGAGACCTTGGAGTTCAGTTAAGCGCTTTCAATTTGATGATTGAGCATCCGGAACGCGGAAGTTACAGTGTTGAATGTGCGTTCCAGGCTTCAAAGGTGTTTGCGCATGGTGGCCCGTTTGTTGATCTTCTCGATGTCTCGAGTCGTGCAGCAAAAACAGATCGGCGACTGAGGGAAAGTGGAAAGCTCGTCGGTTTCAAGTATTTTGCACATGAATTCCCATTAGAGCCGAAGACTTATTTTTACGACTGGTT
Source organism: Schaalia odontolytica (assembly GCF_024584435.1). Taxonomy (GTDB): domain Bacteria; phylum Actinomycetota; class Actinomycetes; order Actinomycetales; family Actinomycetaceae; genus Pauljensenia. Next base: position 1,158,107 of record NZ_CP102197.1, on the reverse strand, counting down.
GTACGCCTCGGCTCTTTGTCGTGATGATGAGATCGTTGAGCAGGTAATGATGTTCGATGCATTCACCGATATCGAGCATAATCCTGAGCGGTCGATCAACTGTCAGGCAAGGACTGTGGCTAAAGTGGTGGGTCTTGCCCGCGCGGGGCTTCTGGAGGATGCCCTGCAGTCGCCTCGAGCGTTTCTGGAACTTGGGTATCGATAGCTTTTTGTTGACCTGTCACTTTGTTCGACAGTGGAGGAATAGTGTGATCTCGGATCGAGGTTCCGTGCTCGCCTACGCGGATAGGTTGCGAACATGTGGATAGGTTACGAGCATGTGGATAGCTTATTAACCTATCCGCAAGTGAATAACCTATCCGTATCCGCATAACCTATCCGCGTGAGCCGTTTGCTCCACGCGACAGCGGGAGCTAACGCCCCTCTCGGACGAGCCTGCGCAGCATCGCCCCGTACGTGAGCGAACCGCGGCTCGTGTACTCGCAGTGCCCCCACCCCGCCCAGACGCGCAGCTTGGCCTGCGGATAGAGTCGCGGAATCACGCGCCGCGCGAGTCGCAGGTCTGAGTCTTTCTGCCCGTACGTGAACGTGCAGCGCCGCTGAATGGCGGGTGAGAGGGGTGGCAGGCTGACGTGCGAGCAGTCGCGTACGATCGCGCGGATGCTCTCTTCGCTCATCGCGGCGAAACTAGCGACCATCGCGTGAGCGGCCTGCTCGCCGTAGAGGCGCGCGAGCTGGCGTGCTCCGGCCTCGGGATCCCGCACGGCCTTCCGGTGTTTCGTGACCATGACACGGCTGAGAATGGACCCGCCGACTCGGGCCACGGGCCCGCCCGAGTAGAAGCTCACCCCTTCAATATAGAGTCGGTCACATGCGAGGTCCGGGAATCGCAGTAGCTCGAACAGGATGACCCCGCCGAGCGACGCGCCAAATCCTAGAGACAAGCGATGTACTCCTTGGGAGGTCAGTCACTCGTTGATCACCGCCGCCTCTGCCGCTGCCGCCACGTAGGGGACCCCGGCCTCGTCCCCGTGGGCGGACAGGTCCGGCACGAGAAAGCGCAGGCCGGAGCCCATGTGATCGCAGAGCGCGGCCTTCATGCTCAAGGCCGAGGACAGCATCGGGTGAATGATGAGAACGGTGGGACAGTCCTGTCCGCAAGGCCCGTAGATGTGCATCTTCATGGTGTCGCTCAAGGATTGTGAGCAGCGAGTTGGTCGTTGAGGTTACAGGTATTCGCGGGGGTCGAGTGAAGCTGTAAAGTGGTCACGCTTCATGGAAGTCGTCCAGATTCGCGCATCGGTTTTGATGTTGCCGAATGTTCGTCTGTCGGAAGGGTCATACCACTTTGAGGCTTCGATCTTCGCAGTCTGGAGTTTGTGTGCCTCGTCAAGGGCTGGGGCAAGGTCTGTATCTCGTGAGCAAGGGTAACCACGTCGTAGTTTCCTGATCGTTCGAGTCGAACGAGTGCGAGGGCACACATGACATCGACGCCTTTTTCTCTGCGAGTTGAGCGAATCGGAGTTTTCTGGCCGTCGTGCCACTCCCAGTTGTATTTCTGAGGACGCAGAGTTACTGAAACTATCCCCTGATGTCCGTACTCCCACTGTGACTTTTGTTCAAGGTTGCGACGGTAGCCCTCGGGGTCGTCATCTGGGATTGGGATTCCACGGAAAACTTCAATGCGAGCGACTTCGACCTCGTGCAGGCCGTCGCTGTTGCGCGCCTTCGCGAGTTGTTTTGCGAAACGGAATGGCTCGATGAGGCTCTCTTCGATAGGGCGACCCGCAAGAAGAAGCTGGACTGCTCCTCGGCCGAGTACCTGACGATCGACGAGGGAACGTGCGTGCAATGCATGCACGTCGGCAGCTACGACAACGAACCCGCAACCGTCGAGGCCATGCACGCCTACATGGAAGAACGCGGCTACACGCTCGACCTCACCGAGGCGCGCCTGCATCACGAGATCTACTTAAGCGACGCGCGCAAGGTTGCACCCGAGAAGCTCAAGACCGTCATTCGACACCCCATCGCGCCCGCGACAACCGCAGCCTCTGCGCAAGGGCAACCGCGCCACTGACCGGGCGCCAGGGTGCTCCGGTGACTCGCGGTGCGGCACGCCCCTCCCGCAACTTGCTGGCCGCCGGGCGCCGGGGCCGGTAGTGTTGGCTTGTTCACCGTATAACGCGAAGGAGTAGATCATGCTAGTGGTCACGACCCCAACGGTCGAAGGCGCGCCCATCAAGCAATACATCGGGATGGTCTCGGGCGAAACGTTCGCCGGCGTCAACATGTTCAAGGACTTCGGCGCGAGCCTGTCGAACATGTTCGGCGGACGCGCCTCCCAGTACGAGGAGGAGATCGGCAACGCCGCAGCGACCGCCGTCAACGAGATGTGCGCCCGCGCCCAATCGATGGGAGCAAACGCCGTCGTGGGAGTGAAAGTCGACTATTTCACCGCAGGCGCGGACAATGGCATGCTCGCCGCGATCGCGACGGGCACGGCAGTCATCCTGTGATCCGTGCGGTCGATACTTCGACCGCGCGCGAATGAGTCCGCCGACCGACTTCCCGGGCACCTCGTCCGCGAGCCAGTCGGCGGACTCACTGCGTTCCCGTGGCACACCGGAGACGCGAGTGCGCCTCGCCGAGGAGAATAGAAACTTACCTCATGCAATAATTATATAGGCACAACTAAGTTGATGCATGGTACCCTAATTAAGTCTCGGGGTAAAGGGGTTGACGCATGCTGAGAACAAAGCCGACGAGATCTTTGCAGTAACGGGCGACCACCCTACCCTTAACGCTGGGTGAGGCCGCCGTGGCGGCACCGACGCCCACTTCCAGATGTCAACCAAGTGAGCCATAGATGTCCCATCGAAAGATCTCGGCGCTGGTGCTGGCAACAGTCGGCGCCCTCGCCATGACCACCGTGAGCATTCCGGCGTCCTTTGCGGCCGACGCACCAGACGGCGCCGAGCACAACGACTCGACGTCCGATGCTGCCCAGTCGGATCCCCCCGCCTCGTCGGGCGACGTGCCTTTGGACGCCAGCGCGCAATCGGAAGCCCCCCAGGAGGGCGGTGAAGAGAACCCGACCACCTCCGCGGATAGCTTCCCGGCCGACGACACGCCGACGACGATCATCGTCCAGCTGCGAGAAGGCAGCGTCGGAATCCCGTGGTACCGCCGAATCTTCGGCCTGAGTTCCTCGACCAAGCACCAGGAAGTCAAGGACCGCATCGAAGCCTCGGTCCAAGCGGTCGTGCCCGGCGCGGACGTGACGGACGTGCGAGACTACACCCGCGCGCTCGACGGCTTCGCCATCGAGGCCCCTGCCTCGTCCCTCGACGCCATCAGGGCCACCGAGGGCGTCAAGGCCGCCTTCATCGAGCGTCACCACAAGCCGATGGTCGTCGAGGGCGATGCCGAGACGACGGCCGCGCAGGCAGTGGACCCCTCCCTACAAAACGCCTCCTCCCTGGAGATGACGCGCGCCAACCAGACGACCCAGAAGGGCAACAAGCAGGTCATCGAGGTCATCGACACCGGCATCGAAGCCACCCACCAGGCGTTCTCCGGCTCCATGGACGGCACTGACGTACGCATGACGCAGGCCGACGTTCAAGCCTTCGCTCGCACGCTCACCCACGGGAAGAGCGGCGCCTACATCAACAAGAAGATCCCCTTCGTCTACGACTACGCCGACAACGACGCGGACGTTCTTCCCGCGTCCAGCAAGGATCTCTCACACGGCACGCACGTCGCGGCAATCGCAGCCGCCAACGCCGCCGACCTGCAGGGAACCGCCCCCAACGCCCAGATCATCGTGGCCAAGGTAGCCTCCGACAAGGACGGTTCGATCCCGGACAGCACCGTGCTCGCCGCCCTTGACGACGCCGTGGTCATCAGGCCAGACTCGATTAACCTCTCCCTGGGTGAAGACGCGGGCATGGGCACCGAGGCCGGCACCGTCTACGCGGACGTCTACAAGAACCTCGCGAACGCGGGCGTCACCGTCAACGCAGCCGCCGGCAACTCCTACTCCAGCGCCTACTCCAACAAGAGCGGCAAGAACAAGCCCTACGCGAGCGACCCTGACGTTGGCACGCTGTCCGAACCCGCATCCTACGGCTCGACCCTGGCCGTGGCCTCGGTCAACAACCAGGATGCCCTGCACTACCTGAGCGTTGGCGAGCGCAAGGTCGTCTACCAGAAGTCGCGCGGACTCAAGGACGCGTTCGTTCCCAGCCTCCTCGACATCGCCGAGGGAACTTACAGCCTCGTCTACGCCGGCAACGGCGACGCGGCCGCGCTGAGCAAGCTCGTCGCCGAGCACCCCGGCGACCTCTCGAAGGTGATTGTGCTCGAGGACCGCGGAGGCTCCGATAGCGCCACCGGCGCCGACATGACCCACGAGGCCAAGGTCAAGGGCCTCACGCAGCTGGCCTCCACGCCTGCCGCGCTCATCATCGGTGACTCCGAGGTCGCCGAGAACCCCTACGTGGCCACCATCGAATCCACCCACACGATGCCAACCGTGACGATCACGAAGAGGGAGAAGGACGCGCTCATCGAGGCCATCACGGCCAGCGAGTCCGGTTCCATCTCCATCGTCAACCCGCACGCGGGCGTCCTGCTCGCATCGACCAACCCCTCGGTCTCCGACTTCACGTCGTGGGGCGTGACCCCCGACCTGAAGCTCAAGCCCGAGATCGCGGCTCCCGGCGGCAACATCGTGGCCGCCGTCCTGGGCAACACCTACCGTGCGATGTCCGGCACCTCCATGGCGACCCCGCAGGTAGCGGGCATCGCCGCTCTCGTGCGTCAGCGCGTGGGCGAGGATCCGGCCTTTGCCGCGATGTCGGACGCTGACCGGGCCGCGGTCGTCACCGCCCTCATGATGGGTACCGCCCACCCTCTGCTCGACATCGACCAGAACAACGGCACCTACTACTCGCCGCGCCGCGTGGGCGCGGGCCAGGTGGACGCCCTCGCGGCCACGACGACGAGCGTCTACCCCTCCGTCGAGGGTGCCGAAAACCCGTGGCGTCCCAAGGCCGACCTGGGTGAGGGCACGAACGGATGGACCTTCCAGGTCACCCTGACGAACGTCTCCGACACCGCCCACACCTACACCCTGGGTGGCCAGGCCCTGTCCGAGATCGTCGACGGCGAGCTCTTCACCGAGCACTCGAAGAACTGGGCAGGCCAGGGAATCGACCTGACCTTCTCCAGCGAGAGCGTCACCGTCCCCGCGAAGTCGTCTGCCACCGTGACCGTCACCGTGAACCCGCAGGCGGCCTTCGCCACCTACGCGAGCACCAATGCGCCCAAGGGCACCTTCATCGACGGCGCCGTGACCTTCACGAGTACGGACTCCCAGCCTGACCTCACCGTTCCCTACATGGGCTTCTACGGCTCCTGGGGCTCACCCGCCGTCTTTGACGCCAAGTGGTTCGACGGCACGACCAACGCGGTCCACTCCTGCGCCTCGACGCTGCTCAACCCCGCGACCGAGGTACCCCTCGGCGCGCTGAACCCGCTCGTCGGCCAGGAGATCGACGACGTGCGCGCGGTCGACCCCGCGTACTTCATCATGTCGCGTTCGGCGCTGCCCGACGCCCCCTCCCGTCTCCTGCCGCGCACCTGCCTGCTGCGTAACTCCCCGAAGGTGACCTACACCTACACGAACGAGGCCGGCGACGTCGTGCGCGAGTACACCTTCGAGCGCGCCCGCAAGTCCCTGTTCAACTATCACGCCAGCAGGATCGAGCCCATCGAAAGCCAGGAAGGCAACAACCCCGTCTTCGACGGATTCGACAAGGACGGCAAGGAGCTGCCCGCGGGCCGCTACAAGCTGACGATCGACGCGGCCTCGGTCGCTCCCTCGAGCGTCTCCCAGCAGATGACCTGGGACTTCACCCTGGACACCCAGGCTCCCGTCATCTCCAACCTGGTCGTGACCGGCGAGGGGGACGCGCGCGTCGTCTCCTTCGACGTCGCCGACAACTCGCCGCTGGCGGGCATCGCCTTCTCCGAGTCGCCGACCTCGCGTCACTACTACGACGAAAAGGAGGCCGTGGGTGCCAACCGCCAGGCCGACGGCACCTACGCCAAGCACTACGAGATCAAGTGGGCAGACCTCATCGACCGCGCGGATTCCTCCGACCCGGCGACCGCCTACCTCTTCGCGTGGGACTGGGGCAAGAACCAGACACGTCAGGTGATCCGCTTCCGCACGATCCCGATGACCTCCCTGTCCGTGACGCCCGAGTCTTCCTCGGTCGTCGCGGGCGAGACGGTTGCGCTGAGCGCCTCCTATGAGCCGGCCAGCGCCAACGTTACCGACCTCGTGTGGACCTCCTCGAACGAGGCCGTGGCCACCGTGAACGACAACGGCGAGGTCCAGACGCTGGCCGCCGGCGACGCGACGATAACCGCGACCGACGCCTCCCAGTCGACACTGTCCGCAAGCGCGCAGGTCCACGTGCGTACGATCTCCGAAGATGCGGGGATTGAGGTCGCTGAGGCGGCGGTGAGCGTCAAGGTGGGTGAGAGCGCCCCCGTGAAAGCGTACCTGGCGCCCTCACTCAAGGACCGCGCTGTGACGTGGAGCGTGGAGCCGGCCGACCTGGCCACCGTTGTCGCCGACACCGACACGCGCAAGGCGACGCTGACCGCTGGCGATCACGCGGGTTCCGGTACGCTGACCGCCACCGTCACCACCGAGGGCGGCGCGGTTAAGACCGCGACTATCCCCGTGACCGTGCGCGCGGCTGACGCCGACGACTTCGAGATCAACGAGGAAGGCGTCCTTGTGAAGTACAAGGGCTCCGCCACGGACGTGACGATCCCCGAGACCGTGACTTCCATCGCAGAGCGGGCCTTCGCGAGCTCCAGTGTGGAGAACGTGACGATCCCCGCCTCGGTGCGATCGATCGGCCAGGAGGCCTTCATCTACAGCTCGCTGAAGACGATCGCCTTCGTCGACGACGCGGCCCGCCCCGCCCAGCTGACCACGATCGCGGACCGCGCGTTCGCGAACACGAGTCTTCAGGCTATTGAGCTGCCGCGTTCCGTCGTGACGATAGGAGCTGGGGTATTCGACTACAACTCGGCGCTCACCTCGATCAAGCTGGGGCCGAACGTCGATGCCTCCTCGGTGACCGGCGGCTACGCGGAGACCAGCGCGCTCATGAGCGTCGAGGTCGACCCGGCGAACCCGAACTTCGACAGCGTGGACGGCGTCTTGTACTCCAAGGACCACTCGAAGCTGATCATCTACCCGGCGGCGAAGAACGCAGGCGGGGCCTACACGGTCCTGGACGGCGTTCAGGCGATCGCGTACCGCGCCTTCCAGAAGGCGTCCATCACGAGTGTGACGCTTCCCGACTCCCTGCGCTCCATCGGCGAAGAGGGCTTCCGCCTCTCCGCGCTTACCGCGGTGGCCCTCCCCGAGAAGTTCGAGACCCTGGGCGTGTGCGCTTTCTGCTCCGCCGACAAGCTTGACAGCATCGACCTGGGTGGAACGATCGCGGTGGGCGGTAGCGCCTTCGAAAGCACGAAGGCCAAGGCGGGAATCAATTTCCGCCCCGAGCTGGGACGACTGGCAACGATCGGCGACTTCGCGTTTAGTCGCACCGCCCCCGTCTCGGTGGCGCTGCCCGACTCAGTGACCACGGTCGGCGAGCAGGCGTTCTCGGAGAACACGGCCCTGACCTCGTTCCACATCGGCTCGGGCGTCACCTCCTTCGCCGAGACCGCCCTGTATAACGACCGCAAGATCGCATCGCTCACGGTCGCTCCTGCCAACGCGGTGTACTCCGCCGAACGCAATGTCCTGTACCGCAAGGCGGACGATGGCCTGCACCTGATGCTCTCCCCGGCCGCCAACACGCTCACCGACTATACGGTGCGCGCGGGTACGGTCGAGATCGGTGCTTCGGCGTTCGCCAACAACAAGTCACTCACGCGCGTCGTGCTGCCCGAAGGGGTCACGACCATCGGTGACGACGCTTTCGCGGGCTGCACAGCACTGACAGACCTGGTCATTCCGGACTCGATGGAGCGCTCGAGTGGCGTTGTGGGTAACTCCCTGGAGGTCGTCGAGTACGGCACCAAGATCCGCTCGATCCGCATGGAAGGCAGCTGGGTGCCGATGCCGCGCCGCATCGTCGTGCGCGGCGGCGTAGACGGCTCCTTCGTGTATGACGGACGACCCACCAATGGCCGTCGCCAGAGTGCCTACTTTGGTGAGGGCATGACCCGAGTGTCTTTCGGCGTGGACGTCCCGCGTGTCCTCGTCCTGCCCTCGACGCTCACCCGCCTCGATCTGGAGACAGAGCTGAGCGAGGAGAAAAAGGACGACACCCACGTGTACGTCGCCGCGGCCGAGGGAACGTCGGCATGGAACGTCGCCAAGGCCGCTCTTGAGGCCGCGGGCATCGACGCCTCCCACCTGCACACGTTCACGGCAGCCTCGATGACCCTGTCCGGCGCGGGAATCGCCGAGGCCGGGGGAAGCTACACCTACACGGGCCAGGCCGGGGCATCGGTCGAGGTGACAGCGTCGGTCGCCGGTGGCATCGCCGGAACCCAGCAGGTGCGCGCCGTTCAGATCGGCGCGGATGGCACCGAGATGCTCGTGCGCGACTGGACGACGGTGACGGACGGAGGGGACCGCGCGGCGGCCTCCTCGGTGACCTTCCCGTGGACCCCGTCGGCGGCGGACGCGAGCCTGCGTGTTCAGGTGCGCGATGCCTCGTACCTGACGAACACCCTCGTGCTGAAGCAGCCGGGCACGCCCGAGCCGCAGCCGACCCCGGACCCGACGCCGACACCCGATCCGACCCCGGACCCGACGCCGACACCCGATCCGACCCCGGAGCCGACGCCGACACCCGATCCGACCCCGGAGCCTGGCCCTGCTCAGCAGGATGGCCGGTGGGTGAGTGATTCGCGTGGTTGGTGGTATCGCTATTCTGATGGGTCGTACCCGGTGAGTGAGAGGGTTGCGATTGGTGGTCAGGTTTATCGTTTTGGTGCTGATGGGTATATGCGTGTCGGTTGGGTGAGTGAGCAGGGGTCGTGGTTCTTCCATGGTGGCTCGGGTGCTGAGGCATCGGGTTGGGTGAAGGATGGTGGCTCGTGGTATTACCTGACGCCCGGCAGCGGTGCGATGGCGACCGGCTGGCTTGATCTTGGTGGTACCTGGTACTACCTGGCTCCGGGCAGCGGTGCGATGGTGACCGGGTGGCTTGATCTTGGTGGTACCTGGTATTACCTGGCTTCGGGCAGTGGCGCGATGGTGACCGGCTGGGTGAAGGACGGTGGCTCGTGGTACTACCTGACGCCCGGTAGCGGTGCGATGGCCACGGGTTGGGTCCAAGACCGTGGCTCGTGGTACTACCTGACGCCCGGCAGTGGCGCGATGGTGACCGGCTGGATTCGTATTGACGGCCAGTGGCACCACTTCACTGCTTCGGGTCGTTGGGTCGGCTGAGTGTGTGAGGGTTCGCGCCCCCCGGGATGTTTCCCGGGGGGCGCGGCGTTGTGTGGTTGGTTGTGGTGGTGGGGAGTCTCAGGGTTTTTTCAGGTTGTGTTGGTGGTGTGGTCAGGTTGGGTTTGTAGGGTGGGGGTCATAAGGGAATACGGCACAGGCCGGTGGGGCTTGGGTGATGCCGACGAGATGACTGTGAGGTGCCTTCTGGGAGTACTTGTACTGTGTTGATGGGATATGCCGTGGGGCCGACCGATGGGTCGGCCCCACGGCATGTCTGTGGTGGGGTGAGGGGGTGTGGCGTTGTGTGTGCCTGCCGTTGGTGGTTCCTCAGAGTCGGTCGACTCCGGCGTCCCATGCGGCGCGCATGGGGTTGGCGTCGGCGACCAGCTGATCGACACGCAGATCCGCGCTATCACTCCCCGAGAATCATTGTCACGTGGTCGAACAACCGTGTAGCCGGATCCCCGCAAACGCCATGTAACAAGCGATATCCAGGATGAACGGGTACTTTACAACTGGACACACTCAGGGATAATAGGAGGCGAGTAGTGACGCTCATTCTCCTTTCCGCCCCCCTCAACACAGGGAGTAGCAGATGTCTCACCGAAAACTACCCGTCCTGGCCTTAGCGGCTTCCGGAGCCCTCTTTCTTACGACGATCGGCGTTCCCGCGGCGCTTGCCTCCGACTCTGGCGTGGCTCACGGCGCCAGCCTCGTGCAGAAAGCCGAGGCGACCGGCCCGGCGATCGATGTTCCCGTCACCTCGTTGAGCCTATGGCCCGACCGGACGGTGCTCGTTCCCGGGCAGCAGATCACCGTGGGCGCTGAGTACGACACACGCACCGCGCAATCCGGCGAGGTGACGTGGAGCTCCTCGGACGAGTCCGTCCTCAGCGTCGAAGGCCACGGCCGTGTCACGGCCAAGGGGATCGGCAGTGCGGTCATCACCGCAACAGACAACAACGATTCCTCCATGAAAGCCACCGCCTCGATCCAGGTTCGCTCCGTTACCGAGGAGACCGGCATCGAGCTGTCGGAGTCCTCGCTCACCCTCACTGCCGGCCATAGCGCGATCCTCAATCCCCTCCTGGCCCCCTCGCTGCGAGGCGCCGCGGTGTCGTGGTCGATCGAACCATCCTCACTCGGTCGAGTCTCTCCCAACTCCGACGGGGTCATGGTCTTTTTCACGGCCTCCGACCAGCCCGGCAGCGGAACGCTGAGTGCTACGGTGACGACAATGGCAGGAACGGCCAAGAGCGCCACCATCCCGGTGCAGGTTGACCCCGACATGACGGGCGACTTCGTCATTGACGACAAAGGAGTCCTCACCGATTACAAGGGCAAGGACACGGACGTCACGATCCCCGACAACGTGACGACGATCGGCCGCCACGCCTTCTCGGGGTCCCACGTGGAGAACATCTGGGTGCCGGCGAGCGTGACCGATATCGACGAGGAGGGTTTCGGGGCGAATAGCTACCTGAAGACGATCACCTTCCAGGACGACGATGCTCACCCCTCTCGACTCACCTCGGTGGGCAACCGAGCCTTCACTCGCACGAGCCTGAAGGAGGTGGCCCTGCCACGTTCCGTCGTGCAGATCTACGACGAGGCCTTCGCCGAGATGCACGAGCTGACCTCCGTTCGCCTCGGGCCCAACGTGGCCGCCGGGCAGCTGACCTATGGTTTCATCCACTCCCCGAACCTCGTCTCCATCGAGGTGGACTCCACCAACCCCAACTACGCGAGCGTCGACGGCGTCCTGTACACCAAGGATCACTCACACCTCGTTGCATTCCCCCTCGGCAAGAACGTGGGGGGCTCGTACGCGGTTGTGGACGGAACCGTGACCATTGACGAGGGGGCCTTCGAGGAGGCCAAGCTGGAGTCGGTGACCTTCCCGAGCACGCTTCGTCACGTCGGATCGCGGGCGTTCGCTCACTCGTCCGTGACCGCGCTGAGCCTGCCAGACGCGTTCGAGACCATGGGGTCCATGGCCTTCTGGTACATGCCGCGCCTCGCGCGCCTCAACCTTGGGGGCGCACGGAAGGTCCCCCACAGCGCATTCCGATACAACAACGCCCTCGGCGAGGTGGACCTGCGCCCCGACCTGAACAGGCTGTCGGAGATCGGCGAAGGCGCATTCGAGGAGATCGCCGCCAGCTCTATCACGCTACCGGATTCAGTGCGGAGCATCGGTGAATCGTCGTTCGCTCGAAACCGGGCTCTGACCGAGCTCCATCTCGGCGCGTCGCTGGCCTCCATCGGGAACTATGCGCTGGCTGGGGACGACAACCTTGCGACCATCACCGTCAGCCCCAACAGCTCCGTCTATTCCGTCGACAGCGGGGTCCTGTACGCGAAGCTTCGCGGTGGTCGACAGCTGGCCCTTTCTCTTCCGACGAATACGGTCAGCGAGTTGATTGTTCCCGCTGACACGGTCGAGATCGCATCCTGGGCTCTGCGAAACAACACCGCCCTGCGGCGCGTCGTCCTGCCCGAAGGGCTGACATCCATCGGCTACGGAGCCTTCGACGGGTGCTCCAACCTGACGGAGCTGGTCATCCCCGATTCCGTCGAGGTGTCCAGGGGGGTTGTGAACACCGGCTTGGACACCGTCGAGTACGGGACGAAGGTCCGAGACGTCTGGATGACGTCGAGGGGAGTGCGCATGGCCCGCCACATCATCGTGCGCGGGGGAATCGACGGGTCCTTCTACACCGACGGTGATGCCACGAATGGACGACCCGAGAGTGCGTTCTTCGGCGAAGGCATGACCACCATCGAGTTCATGACCGAGGCGCCTCGCGTCCTCGTGCTCCCCTCGACCGTTGCGCGCCTTGCCATCGAACCGTTCCCGCGAGGAGGTCGGCAGCCCGATAGTGAGGTCTATGTCGCCGCCTCCGAGGGCTCGCCAGCATGGTCGGTCGTGAAGGCGGCAATGGCTGAGGCGAAGATTGATGCGTCTCACCTGCACGTCTACAACCCTGCGCAGCTGACGCTCTCCGGTGAGGGCGTGAGCGCGGTCGGCGACGGCTACACGTTGCGCGGCTCGGTCGGAGCGTCGGCCACGGTGAGGGTCTCAATGGAAGGGGGCGTGGCGAGCGGCCGCGAGACGCGCGTCGTGCGCGTGGAAGCGGATGGATCCGACACCGTCGTCCAGGATTGGAGCGCGATGACGAGCCAGCCGGACGGGTCATCCTCTCTGTCATACACGAGGCTCCTGTCCGCTCAGTACGAGCGGCTGCGTGTCGACGTGCGTGATGCCACGCGCATCGTGCGGTCGGTGACGCTCTCGGTCGAGAATGCGCCCGCGCCACCCAACGAGGACCCCTCGCCGACGCCACGAGAAGGAACGTGGACGTGGAGCGTGCGCGGCTGGTGGTATCGCTACGCTGACGGTTCCTACCCGGTGAGTGAGAAGCTCACGATCGGTGGCCAGGTCTATCGTTTCGACGAGGGAGGCTACATGCGTACCGGCTGGGTGAGCGACGAGGGCGTCTGGTATTACCATGGCGGCTCCGGGGCGCAGGTGAGCGGCTGGGTGCTTGACGGCCTGTCCTGGTATTACCTGGCTCCAGGTAGCGGTGCGATGGCGACCGGCTGGCTTGATCTCGGTGGTACCTGGTATTACCTGGCCCCCGGCAGCGGTGCGATGGCCACGGGTTGGCTCAAGGATGGTGACTCGTGGTACTACCTGACGCCTGGTAGCGGTGCGATGGCGACGGGGCGCGTGCTCATTGGCTCGTCCTGGTATCGCTTTGATGCCTCGGGTCGTTGGGTCGGCTGATTGCGTGAGGGTCCGCCCCCCGGGAGGTCTTCCGGGGGGCGGACCTGCGTGTGGTCGTGGATGAGTGGGACCGACCGATGGTTCGCCTCACGGCGTGTCTGAGCCCCCCAGGACCCGTTGTCGGCATGAAAAATTGCCAGTTGCCGGAGATTTCCCCAGCTTGTGACAAGTAAAAGCGTGGTCACGAGTTGATAAGTAGCGCAAATGTATACTGCACAACTGGAAGAAGTTGCGCATAATAGGAGTGGGCGCCGCTTCGTGCGTACCATCCGTCAAACGTCCGTCAACATAGGGAGTCATTGATGTTTCCTCGAAAGTCTTCGACCCTGGCTCTAGTGGCGGCTGGGGCCTTATCTCTCACCACGGTCAGTGTTCCGGCTGCGTATGCAACCGGCGTTGATGCGATGGCGCAGAACCACACCGTCCAGTCAACCGAGGTGCGGCCCACCCGCGATGTCCCGGGTGCCTCTCTGAGCGTCTGGCCCGGGGACGCGGCTCTTGCTCCCGGGCAGACACTGATGCTGGAAGCAACCTACGACACGGGAACCCCTGGCGACTCCCACGTAACGTGGAAAACCTCCGATAGCTCGTTGGCAACCGTGGATGACAACGGCCTCGTGACGGCCGTGGGCCCTGGTGAGGTCGCGGTCATCGCTACTGACAAACAGGACCCCTCGATCGAGGCGGTCGGCCGGATTCGGATTCGCTCCGTTTCCGAAGACGCCGGGATCGAGCTGTCCGAGTCTGGGGTGACTCGCACCCCAGGCAAGAGCGTGTTCCTGAACGCCCTGCTCTCTCCCTCGTTCCTGGGGCGCCCGGTTGAGTGGACCGTGAGTCCCGCGACGCTGGGAACCGTCGAGACGGGGCCGAACGAGCAGACAGCCATCCTGACAACCTCGGATCAGCCGGGGAACGGGACTCTCACCGCAACCGTCACGTCGCAGGATGGCCAGAAGAAGACCGTCTCGATTCCCCTCACTGTTGTCGCCGCTCCCCAAGCCTCCGACGACTTCATCATCAACGATAGCGGCGTCCTCACCGGCTACCGAGGAAGCGCCACGGACGTCGTCATTCCTGATGGTGTCACGGAGATCGGTCGTCGCGCCTTCGACGGCCACGAGCTCGACAGCGTCTGGGTGCCCGCCAGCGTGCAGACCCTCGCAGAAGAGGCATTTTACGGCGCGAACCTGAAGAAGATCACCTTCCAGGATGACGACGAGCACCCCTCGCAGCTCACGTGGGTAGGCATCCAAGCGTTCGCCTATTCGACCCTTGAAACAGTGTCCCTGCCACGCGCGGTCAAGGACGTCGACAACTACGCGTTCTCCTACATGGACTACCTGACCTCGGTTCGCCTCGGCCCCAACGTCTCCTCGACGAGGCTCTCCGACGCCTTCGTGCGTTCTCCCCGCCTGACGAGCATCGAGGTCGACGAAGCCAACGCCACCTACGCCAGCGTTGACGGCGTCGTCTACTCCAAGGATCGCGCAACCCTGGTGTTCTTCCCATCGGGCAAGAACGCCACAGGATCGTACGCGGTGCCCGAGGGGACAACAACGATCGGCGTCGGCGCCTTCGCCGTTGCACAGCTGGAGTCTGTGACCCTGCCGGACTCGCTGCGCGAGGTCGCCTCCCGCGCCTTCGAGCAGTCCTCCATCACGGCCGTGGCCTTGCCCGACGCCTTCGAGACGGTCGGCGAGCGAGCATTCTGGTACATGCCCCAGCTCAAGCGCGTTGACCTGGGCGGAACCGTGAAGGTCTCGGACAGCGCCTTCTACAGCAGCGGCGTGACCGAGGTGAACCTGCGCCCGGACCTGAACCGCCTCACCGAGATCGCCGACGGCGCGTTCAACTGGACCTTGGCCACCTCGATCACCCTTCCCGACTCGGTGACGACGATCGGCCAAGAGGCGTTCGCGAACAACGCGGCCCTGACCAAGTTCCACCTGGGTGCCTCGGCCCAATCCCTCGGTGACTTCGCTCTGGGCGAGGACAACAACCTCACGGAACTCAGCGTGAGCCCCTCCAACACCGAACTCTCGGTGGAAAGCGGGGTCCTTTACCAGAAGATCAGTTCCGGTCGTCGTCTGCTCCTGTCTCTGCCGACAAACGGCGCCACCGAGTACAAGGTGACTGCGGGAACCACCGAGGTTGCCCCCTGGGCCTTTGCTCACAACACCGCGCTGCGACGCGTCGTCCTCCCCAAGGGACTGACGACCATCGGCTACGGCGCGTTCGACGGGTGCTCGAACCTGATCGACCTATCCATTCCCAACTCCCTTCAGGTATCCGAAGGGGTAATCAACACGGGGCTGGATACCGTCGAATATGGAACGAAGATCCGCAGCATCGAAATGAACGCACGCGACGCTCGTATCGCTCGGCACATCATCGTGCGCGGGGGAGTCGAGGGATCCTTCTACACGGAAGGTGCAGCCTCCAACGGCCGTCCCGAGAGCGCGTTCTTCGGTGAAGGCATGACGAAGATCGAGTTCATGACCCAGGCTCCCCGCATCCTGGTCCTGCCCTCCAGCCTCAAGGAACTCGTGCTTGAGCGCTTCCCGGAAGGTGGGACGAACAAGGATACCGACGTCTACGTCGCGGCTCCGCAAGGATCCGACGCGTGGGAAGTCGCCAGCACCGCGATGAAGGACGCGGGAATCGACGCGTCCCACCTGCACGTCTACAAGCCCACGCGGGTCACCCTGTCCGGCCAGGGAATCGGCGAGTCGCGGGACGGGTACAAGTTCAGCGCTTCCGCGGGCGCTCCGACGACCGTGAAGGTCTCGGCAGAAGCGGGCGTATCCGGCGGGCGTGAGATGCGCGTCGTCCAGATGAACGCGGATGGCTCCAGGAAGGTGCTGCAGAACTGGACCGCGATGTCCACCAGCGCCGATGCGCGTTCCGCGGCCCTGTCCTACACCTGGACGCCGACCGATGGCCAGCGCCTGCGCATCTACGTGCGCGACGGCTCACGCACCGTTCGCGCGACGACGTTGACGGTCGACGGCACGTCTGCTCCGAGGGACGGTAAGTGGGTGAGTGATTCGCGTGGTTGGTGGTATCGCTATTCTGATGGTTCGTACCCGGTGAGTGAGAGGGTTGCGATTGGTGGTCAGGTTTATCGTTTTGGTGCTGATGGGTATATGCGTACCGGTTGGGTTAGTGAGCAGGGGTCGTGGTTCTTCCATGGTGGCTCGGGTGCTGAGGCATCGGGTTGGGTGAAGGATGGTGGTTCCTGGTACTACTTGACGCCGGGTAGCGGTGCGATGGCGACCGGCTGGGTGAAGGACGGTGGCTCGTGGTACTACTTGACTCCTGGTAGCGGCGCGATGGCGACCGGCTGGGTGAAGGACGGTGGCTCGTGGTACTACCTGACGCCCGGTAGCGGTGCGATGGCCACGGGTTGGCTCAAGGATGGTGACTCGTGGTACTACCTGACGCCTGGCAGCGGTGCGATGGCGACGGGGCGCGTGCTCATTGGCTCGTCCTGGTATCGCTTTGATGCCTCGGGTCGTTGGGTCGGCTGAGTGTGTGAGGGTTCGCGCCCCCCGGGATGTTTCCCGGGGGGCGCGGCGTTGTGTGGTTGGTTGTGGTGGTGGGGAGTCTCAGGGTTTTTTCAGGTTGTGTTGGTGGTGTGGTCAGGTTGGGTTTGTAGGGTGGGGGTCATAAGGGAATACGGCACAGGCCGGTGGGGCTTGGGTGATGCCGACGAGATGACTGTGAGGTGCCTTCTGGGAGTACTTGTACTGTGTTGATGGGATATGTCGTGGGGCCGGCCGTTGGGTCGGCCCCACGGCATGTCTGTGGTGGGGTGCGGGGGCGTGGTGTTGTGTGTCTGGCGTGCTGGTGGTTCCTCAGAGTCGGTCGATCCCGGCGTCCCATGCGGCGCGCATGGGGTTGGCGTCGGCGACCAGCTGATCGAAACGCAGATCCGCAATGTCAATCACCTCGCCGAGAGCGAAGCGCGCCTCGCGCGCCGGCGAGTGCTCGACTCGGCGCCAACCGGAGGACAGCAGGTGCTTGCGGTCCACCACGTTGTCCGCGCAGATCACCAGCGGGCGATTGAACTTGTCGCGGTAGGCCGTGGACAGGGCCCGCAGCTCCTCGGCTTCCTCATCGGTCGCGTCGCCGACCGACAGCGTCGACAGATCGGAGCTCGACTGCTCGTCGCCCTGCCCGTCGAGAACCAGCGACACGACGTCCGTGTAGGATGCGATGAGTTCCTCGGCCTCGTCGGGAGTGGCCGTGAGCACGGCATCCTCGAAGGAGGAGCGCAGCTCGGAGACGGATGCGAAGGGGCGGGACTCCCACGCGCGCTCAACCGGCCACGTGTGCTGAGAGAACATGACGGAGAAGGTGGAGACGAACTCGCTGCGGTCCATCGCGTTGACGTCGTCCAGGTTGATCTTCTTGCCATTGACGACGGCCACGTCCGGCGAGGCCTGACGTCCGACGTGGAAGAACAGGATGTTGAGGATGATGGCCGTCAACGAGCCGATCGTGACACCGGATCCGAAAATGATCTGCAACCAGGAGGGCATGACCGAGACGATCCCGGGTTTGAGAGTCACGAGGAGGGCAAGGCCAATCGACGTGGAGACGATGATGGCGTTGCGGGTGTCGCGCAGGTCGACCTTCGACAGGGTCTGGATGCCGACCACGGCGACGTTGGCAAACATTGCCAGGGAAGCCCCGCCAATGACGGGCTGGGGAATGGCAGCGACGATTGCGGCAGCCTTGGGGAGCAGACCGAGGATGATCATGATGACGCCCGCCGCCGTGACGACCCAGCGGGACTTCACGCGGGTGAGGCGCACCAGTCCCACGTTTTGAGCGAAGCAGGTGTAGGGGAAGGAGTTGAGGACGCCGCCCAGGAGCGTGGACAGGCCGTCGGCCCGCAGGGCGTTGGCAATGTCTCGCGGCGTGATGCGCTTGCCCACGACCTCGCCCGTAGCAAAGACGTCGCCCGTCGTCTCGACGGCGGTGACCGCCATGACGATGATCATCGCGAGGATCGCGGTCGCCGAGAAACGAGGCAGGCCGAAGTAGAAGGGCGTGGTGACGCCCAACCAGGAGGCCTCGCCCACGCCGGAGAAGTTCGTCTTGCCCATCGCGAAGGCGAGCGCCGTCATGACGAGCAGCGCGAGGAGGACCGAGAGGGTGCCCATGAAGCCCTTGAAGAGACGCTGGATGACGACGATGATCGCGATCGTTCCGAAGGCGAAGCCGAGGGCCTCGAAGGTCGCCGAGGCCTTCGCCGAGTCGTCCGCTGCTTTGTCTGCCCAGGCAACGATGTCACCCGCCGAGACAGACAAGAGGGTCGTGCCCATGACCGTCAAGAGCGTGCCGGTAACGATCGGAGGGAAGAAGCGCAGAAGCTTGGCGAAGAATGGGGCGACGAGGAAAACGATGAGTCCGACCGCGATGATCGAGCCGTACATGGTGGCCAGGCCGGTCTTGGGATCGGCGCCCGGGGGCGTGGCTGCCGCGCCGATCGCGATCAGCGGCGAGACCGCGGTGAAGGTGACGCCCTGGATGAGGGGGAGCTTGACGCCGATGAAGCGGCCGATGCCGGCCGACTGGATGATGGTTGCGATGCCGCAGGTGAACAGATCAGCGTTGATGAGGTGAATGAGTGTTTGTGTATCGAGCCCGAGGTTCTGCGCGATGACCCAGGGGACGATAACGGCACCTGCGTAAAACGCGAGGACGTGCTGAATGCCGAGAACGGTGAGTCTAGCGAAGGACGGAACCTGATCGACGGGGTGGGGAGCGGACGAGGGGCTTGATGCCATCTGTGTCTCCTGGATCTATATCCATGTGGTGTGAGGGACGCCTCCATTCTCTGTGATTGGGATCGGTGTTTTACGAGTTATTGGAAAAGTGTGGCGCGTTATATCCTGCGGAGGATTTTCTTTTACGATGTCAACAACAGTCGACGCAAGTGGGAAGGGGGCCGATATGACGCGCAATGGTCGTCCTGCGTCGATGGCGGACGTTGCCAAATTGGTCGGTGTCTCGCATCAGACGGTGTCTCGCGTGGTGAACGGCAAGGGGCGTGTGTCGCCTCGGACGCGTGAGCGCGTGCAGGCCGCGATTGATCAGCTGGGATATCGCCCGAACTCCGTCGCTCGTGCCCTGGTGACCGCCCGCTCGGGCATCATCGTCATCGCGCCCATTGATTCTCTCGCGAGGCTGCGGCCACCCAGGGGGCGCAGGTGCCGGTCGTTGCGGTGTCGGGTGGACGCACGTTCGGTCGCGGGGTGTCCGTCGTTCACGCGGATCAGCGCGGCGGTGCGCGCCTTCTCGCGGAGCACCTCATCTCGCTTGGGCACCAAGACATCGTGTGCGTCGCGGGTCCCCAGGAGTGGTTCGAGGCACGCGAACGAGTGGCCGGGTGGCGTGAGGCAATGGGCGAGAATGCCCTGCGGATGCGCGAGCCTCTTGTGGGGTCATGGGAGGCACGCTGGGGCTACGCCGCTGGACAGAGTCTTCTTGAGCAGGTGCTCCCCGATGCGGTGATGTGCGCGAACGACGAGGTCGCTGTTGGTCTTCTTCGCGCTTTTGTCGAGGCTGGGGTGAATGTGCCGGATGACGTATCAGTCACGGGTTTCGATGACGTGCCGATGGCCGCCTATGCGGGCCCGGGGCTGACAACGGTTCGGCAGGATTTTGCGGATACGGCTTCGACGTCTTCACCTTGGTGATCTTCGGCATCGTTGTTATGTGGTTTGCCCACAAGCTCTCGATTGAGCGTGGCTTGCCGATCGTTCTGATTCTCCTGGCAATCCTTGTGCTCGTGTTCGGTACACTCGCGTCCTCGACAATGTTCGGCCGTGATGTGTACGCGATTGGCGGCAATATGTTTGAGCTTGATGCTATCGCCGCCTGCTTCATCGGTGGTGCGTCGACGACTGGCGGTATCGGACGCCTCTCTGGTGCTCTCATCGGTGGCCTCATCATGGCTGTGATGTCCAATGGCATGCAGCTCATGGGTGCGTCCACGTCCACGCAGCAGATTGTCAAGGGTGCCGTCTTGCTCTTGGCGGTTGCCTTTGACGTCTGGAATAAGCAGCGTGCCTCGGCATGAGGTAGCGCATTGTCGCGTGGGCGGGGAGTGGCCGGATGGCTACTCCCCGCCCCCTCTTGTTCCGGCGAATCGACGAGGGGCCTCGTCTGCTGGGAGAGGAGTTTCTGTTACTGAAAAAAGTGCCGGTCGTCGCCTGTTCCGCGAGCGTGGCGGGCGACCGGGCGACCCGGCCGGGGTGATCGGTGACACAGAATCGGGGGAATTTTGGCCTCAAATGTGCCCATTTTTCGTGAATTCCGCGAAAACCCGCCCTAAAGTCGGCGAAAACGCCAGAGATTTCGTAGTGTGTCTTTCGTGGCCACGACAGTGGTAACAAGAACGAACAGGAATGAGGTTTCTCAATGTCCGTGAACCGTACCGAGCTTGTCGCTCAGATTGCCGAACGTGCCGACCTGACCAAGGCGAAGGCCGATGAGGCCCTGGCCGCCTTCCAGGCCGTCCTCGTTGAGTCCCTGGCCAAGGGCGAGGCCGTCAAGGTCACCGGCCTCCTCTCGGTCGAGCGCGTTGAGCGCGCCGCCCGCACCGGCCGCAACCCCCGCACCGGTGAAGAGATCAAGATCCCGGCTGGCTACGGCGTGAAGCTCTCCGCTGGCTCGACGCTGAAGAAGGCCGTGGCCAAGTGAGGCGCTGACCCGAAGCCAAACGCCGTGGGGCGCGACCGCGTGGTCGCGCCCCACGCGCATTGTGCCAGCCGTGCCTCATGCGCCTGTACCGGATAGCGGTGTCCCCGGCCCAACTCCTCGGGCCGGGGACACCGCGTGGAGCGCCATGAACGAGCGCTCTAGGCCCCCACCTCCTGCGGAGCACGCTCCTGCAGCAGCGGGTGGTGGCAGGCCACACGATGCGTCTCGTCGGTGAGGACGGGCTGCACCTTGCATTCCTCGCCTGCGAAAGGACAGCGCGGGCGGAACCGGCAGCCCTCGGGCGGGTTGACGGCGCTGGGGGGCTCGCCCGTGAGCTTGATGGCTTCGTCGTCGTGGACGAACTCGGGGTCGGGCACCGGGATGGAATCGATGAGAGCCTTCGTATACGGGTGCTTGGGATTCTCGACAACTTCCTTGGCGGGGCCCTCCTCGACGATCCTCCCCAGGTACATGACGCCGATGCGGTCGGCCATGTATTGGACGACGGCCAGGTCGTGACTGATGAACAGGTAGGACAATCCGAGCTCCTCCTGCAGATCCTTCATGAGGTTGAGAACCTGAGCCTGAACCGACACGTCCAATGCGGACACGGGCTCGTCGGCGACGATGAGGTCTGGAGCAAGCGTCAAGGATCTGGCGAAACCGATGCGCTGGAGCTGCCCACCCGAGAACTCGTGCGGGTAACGATCCAGGATCTCCTCGGTCAAGCCCACCTGCTCCAGGATTTCCATGATCCTCTCGGCGATCTGCCGCGCGGTGCCGGTCTTCTGGATGCTCATCGGTTCGGCCAAGATCTGGTCGATGCGCATGCGCGGGTCCATGGCGGCGTACGAGTCCTGGAACATCATCTGGACGTCCTGGTGCATCTTGACCGCATCACGCCCCTTGAGCGTGGCCAGGTCGCGTCCGAGCAGCTCGATCGCGCCGCCCGACGGAGGCTCAAGGCCAGCGATGAGGCGACCCACGGTGGACTTACCGCAGCCGGACTCGCCCACCAGACCGTAGGTCTCGCCCTTCTTGACCGTGATCGACACGCGGTCGACCGCAGACACCACGCCCTTGTTGCGATTGAAGAACCCCGAACCCGCCGACTCGTACTCTCGGGAGGCTTCCTTCACGTCTAGCAGAGCATCGTGGGAGCGGGCGGCAACGGGGACACTCGCCGCCTTCGCCGCGTCTTCCGAGCCCTCAGGGGAGGCCTCGGCGTCGAGCTTTGCCTGCAGGAGCGCGGGGGACTCGTCCGTGTCCTGAACGGGGTGGAAGCACGCGTAGGAGTGGTTCTCGTCTCCGCTCAGGTCCGGGTAGCCGGCGCGGCACTCATCGGTGGCCCACAGGCAGCGCGCTGCGAAGCGGCACCCGACCGGAAGGTTCGTCAGCGACGGGGGAGCGCCGGGAATGGAGAAGAGCTTCGTCCCTGCAGCGAGCGCCCTTTCCGGCAACGCGGCCATGAGGGAGCTCGTGTAGCGGTGCCGCGGCTCGGTGAAGAGCGTCTTCGTGGGTGCCGTCTCCACGATGCGCCCCGCGTACATGACGGACACGCGGTCGGTGTGTCCGGCGACGACGCCGAGATCGTGCGTGATGAGGATGACGCCCATCTTGTACTCGTCGCGCAGCTCGTCGATGAGATCGAGGATCTGCATCTGCGTGGTGACATCGAGAGCCGTGGTGGGCTCATCCGCGATGAGGATGCGTGGCTGGCACACGAGCGCCATCGCAATCATGACGCGCTGGCGCATCCCGCCCGAGAGCTGGTGCGGATAGTTGTTGATGACCACCTCGGGGCGAGGCATGCCGACGCGCTTGAGGATCTCGACGGCCCGCTCAAGCGCGTCCTTCTTGGACATCTTTTCGTGGACGCGCAGCGGCTCGCACACCTGGAGTCCGATCTTCATCGTCGGATTGAGGCTCGTGAGAGGGTCCTGGAAGATCATGCCGACCTTCGTGCCGCGCAGCTTGCGCTTCTCCTTGAGCGGCAGCTGGGTGAGGTCCTGTCCGTCGAGGATGATGGAGCCGGAGGAGACCCTGCCGCCCTGGGGGAGAAGGCCCATGAGAGACAGCGCTGTCATGGTCTTGCCGGAGCCGGACTCGCCCACGATGCCCAGGGTCTCGCCTGGGTTCACGTGCAGGTCGACACCCGAAAGGGCGCGAACCACGCCGGAGCGGATCTCGATGTCGGTGTGTAGGTCCTTGATTTGAAGGAGTGGAGTATTCATAGTTCAGTGCTCACCTCTTGCGCAGTCGAACTTCGAAGGCGTCACGCAGGCCGTCGCCGATGAAGTTGAACGACAGGACCAGCAGGATGATGAGGACGCCCGGCGGGTAGAGCAACCACCAGTTGCCGGAATAGACCTGCGACTGGCTGTTGGAGAGCATGGCCCCCCAGTCGGTGGCGGGAGGCTGTGCACCCAGGCCGAGGAACGACAGGTAGGCGACGTAGAGGACGGCGTCGGCAACCTGGAAGGTTGCGTTGACGATGACGGTTCCGATCGTGTTGCGCACGATGTGCGTCCGGATCGCTCGGGGCATCGACCCGCCCATGCCGCGCATCGCGACGACGTACTCGCGCGTGCGCAGGGACAGCGCCTCGCCTCGGATCAGTCGGGAGGTTCCCAGCCAGGACAGGGCCGACATGATGATGATGAGGACCGGGACGGTCGGCGGGATCATCGTGGCGATCAGCATGAAAAGGAACAGGACAGGGACGGACATGAGGGCGTCAACGATGCGCATCATGATCGCATCGACCCAGCCCCCGACGAAGCCCGCGATCGCGCCGTACAGCGTGCCGATCGTGGTTGCGAAGATACCCGCGAAGAGGCCGACGATGATCGAGGTCTGGCCGCCCTTCATGAGGCGTCCGAGCTGGTCGTAGCCGACCGTATCGGTGCCGAGCGGGTGTTCGGCGGACGGGGGCAGGGCCGAGTTCAATGGGTCCGTGTGGATCTGGTCGGTCACGTAGAAGAGGGGGCCGATGAACGAGAAGGCCATCAGGATGAGGATCAGGCACACGCCGAAGACGGCGAGCCGGTTCTCCATGAAGACCTGCAGGCCCTGCAGCTTGGTGGACTTGCGGACGGCGCGCGCCTTCACGGGCGCAGTGGGGGCTGCGGTTGCTGTGGTCATTTGGATCGTCCTGCCAGTCGGATGCGAGGATCAGCGGCGGCGTACAGGAAATCTGCCAGGAGCGCGCCGATGACGGTCGCGAAGGAGACAATCAGGGCGACGCCCAGGAGGATTGGGTAGTCGCGTCTTCCCGTCGCCTGGTAGTACAGGTAGCCCATGCCGTTGAAATTGAAGAGGGTTTCGATGACGAGGGCGCCGCAGAACATCGCGGGGATGTACAGGCCGATCATGGTGATGACGGGGAACATGGCGTTGCGCAGCGTGTGGACGAAGACCACGCGGAACTCCGACAATCCCTTGGCGCGAGCGGTGCGAACGTACTGCTCGTTGAGGTTATCCACCATGGAGGAACGAACGTAGCGGGCGTACGCGGCGATTGTTCCAATCGAGAGCGCACACACCGGGAGGATCAGGTGATCCCATTGCTTCCACATGACGGAGAGGTCTTCGCCCTGCGGTGCATCGTTGGGGAGGATGGGCCACACCTGCGAGAAGAGAACGATCAGCAGGAGGCCCGCGAAGAAGATGGGGGTCGAGTAGGCCAGGAGACACGCGATCGTGACGACGTAGTCGGGCGCCTTGTTTCGCTTGACCGCCTGCCACACGCCCAGGGGGATGGCAATGATGAGGGCGAGAATGGTGGACAGAAGAGACAGGAAGATGGTGCGCGGCAGGCGTGCGGCCAGCAGGTCGTTGACGGACTGGTTGTGCTGGTAGGAGTAGCCGAAGTCTCCGTGCGCGATCTTGTTCAGGTAGGTGACGTACTGCTCGGGAATCGGACGGTCGTAGCCGTTCTCGTGGTCGAAGGCGGCGAGCTGTTCCTTGGTTGCGTCCTTGCCCAGCGCCGCTCGGGCTGCGCCGCCCGGCTGGGACTGGAGGAGAACGAAGGTAATGATGGTGACCAGGAAGACCACGACGACTGCCTGGCCAAGGCGTTTGAGGATGAATTGAATCATTGCGAACTCCACGGTTAGGGGGCAGGCGCCCGCGTGAGCGGGTGCGGGCGCCTGCCCCGTGAGGCGCTAAGCGAGGTGTTACTTACCCTCGCCGGTCGTCCAGGACCAGTCCTCGGGCCAGGTGTCGCCGGTCGCGTCGATGTCGCCCAGGTCGAGCGTCTTCTTCACGGCGGTGATCTGGTAGTAGGGGTTAGGCATCCACAGGACCGGCAGGTCCTCGGCGAGGTAGTCGTTGTATGCCTTCAGCGCGTTGGGCTCGGACGAGCGCGTGGACTCTTCGATGAGCTTGTCGGCCTCGGGGTTGGAGTACTGGCCGAGGTTGACGGGGGCGTCAGTGGCGAAGAGGCGTTCGCCGGAGGCGTAGATCGGGAAGCCCCACGAGGTCTGGGATCCGAAGAAGGACAGGTCCCACGTGCACGGGGTTTCGTCATCGCACGCCTGGGAGGCACCCACGGAGTCGGGAACCTCGTTCATGTCGAGCTTGATGCCGACCTTGCCGAACTGGGAGATGATCACCTCGAACATCTGGTGTGTGGAGACGAAGCCCGACTGGGATACGAGCTTGAAGGTCAGGGCGTCGCCCTGTTCGATACCCTCGCCGCACTGGTTGGCTCCGGTGCCCGGGTTCTCACAGGTGGAGGCTCCGTCGGGGTTGATCTTCCAGCCGTGATCCTCCAGGAGCTTCTTGGCCGCATCGGGATCGAAGGGGTAGACGCAGCCGTCCAGGGTGCCGACCTTGTCGGGTTCCATGGGGACGGGGCCGCACGTCGGGGAGGCGGTTCCCGACCAGATCTTCTCGGAGAGGGTCTTCTGGTCGATCAGCTGCTGCATCGCCTGGCGGATGTACTTCTGGTTCGTGAACTTGGAGCCGGGGGCCTTGGGGTAGAAGTTCATTGCCAGGTAGGTGATGGAGTTGCCGGGCCACAGGAAGACGTTGTAGCCCTTGCTCTCGACGGCGCCTCGCTGGTTGTATTGCGCGGCGGGAATGTAGCCGAAGTCGATGCTGCCCGAACGCACGGAGTTGAATTCGGCGTCGTCACCAGTGAAGGCCTTGTAGATGAGCTTGTCGATCTTGGGCTTGTCCTCGCCCCAGTAGTTCTCGTTGGGGACCATCTCCAGGCCCTGGTCGGGCGTGAAGGAGGAGACCTTCCAGGGACCGTTGACGGTCTGCCACAGGGGGTTGGTGGCGTAGGTCGAGAGGTTCTTGGCCTCTCCCTGGAGGTACGCGAAGACCTGCTGTGCGCCCTCGGGGGTGCGGTCCAGGTCCGAGACGGCCTCGTCAGCGCCGGACTTGTCCCAGGCGTGCTGCGGTAGGAGAGCAACCTTGTTGATCTGGTTGTCGATGAACCAGGCGGGGGCGAACTTGTCCTCGGTCGTGATCGAGAAGGTGCGCTCGTCCTTGACCTCCAGCTTCGCGCCGTCGGGGAAGAAGCCCTTCTTATACGAGGCCCACTCGTCCTTGTTGTTGGTGACGAGGTTCCACCAGAACTCCACGTCGCGGGTGGTCACGGGCGTGCCATCGCTCCACTTGGCGTCCTCGCGCAGGGTGATGGTGTAGGTCAGGCCGTCCTCGGAGACCTCGGGAACGGTACCCAGGGACTTGGGGAGGTTGATCTTGTAGGGGGTTTCGGACGTGGACTTGTAGGCGAAGAGGGGGCGGTACATCGCTTGGATGAAGTTCCCGTTCTCGCCCTGCGTGTATCCCTTGGCAGAGACCGGGAAGATCCAGTTCGGGATGCGCGAGGCCATGGTGACCTCGTTCTTTCCGGTCTCGGAGGTGGCGGCGCGGTTGCTGCCGCCGCAGGCGGACAGGCCCAGAGTGGCGACCATCGCGAGCGCCGCTCCGGTGGCGATCCACCGCTTCTTTCTGAGGTTCATGACTGCTCCAAATCAACGTTGATCGGGGACTCTGGCCGGAGTCAACCCTGCCAGATGGCATACATCATATGACAGTTTATTGAGCAGTGTTGCCAACTTGGAAGAAATTGCCAATGTTACGAAAAAATAACGACGAACTTTGGCGAAAGTAGCACCATGCTTTATTCGATGGTGCATAATTGATCCTGTTCTCAACGGGGAGTGCCGTGTAACGTTGCGGTTACTGCATGCATGCTCAAGAGGAGGTGCCATGGCCGCCCATGACGTCGACCAAACTGTCCTGACCCTCATCGGGTCCGGCCAAGCCGACACGCGCCCAGCGATCGTCAAGCAGACGGGACTGGCTCCGTCCACGGTGTCGGCAGCGGTGTCCCGGCTCGTCGAATCCGGCGTCATCGAGGAAAGCGATCAATCCGTGTCAACGGGTGGGCGCAGAGCTCGTCGCCTCGTCGCAGCCGACGGAGCGGGCGCGCTCGCGCTCGTTGAACTCGGTGCTCACCACGGCCTGGTGGCACTCACGGATCCTGCCCGCGGAGTGGGGGAAGCTACCAGCCTTCTCGTCGACATTGCTCGGGGCCCCGAAGCGGTCCTGGACGTCGTCATGGAGGAGGTCAGCCGTCAAGAAAAGGCTGCGGGAGTGCGTGTCGGTGGACTTGCCATCGCCGTGCCCGGCCCCGTCGATGCCGAGCACACGCGCGTGATCCGTCCGGCCCGCATGCCGGGGTGGGATGGAATCAACGTCGCCGAGGCGGTGAGCCGACAATGCGGCCTCGCCGCCACGATCGAAAACGATGCGCGCGCGGGCGCCATCGGAGAATCGGTCTATCGACGCCGACTGTCGGGAGTGTCTCCCATCGACACGCTCATCTACATCAAGGCGGGTTCGGCCATCGGCGGGGCCTACCTCATGGAGGGCGTCCCCCTCGTGGGACGAGGCGGCCTCGCCGGCGACATCTCCCACATTCCCGTTGACGCGGCAGCGGGGCGACCATGCAAGTGTGGCAACGTCGGATGCCTCGAAACCATCGCTTCGGCTGACTCGATCCGCTCCGACCTGGCCGCTGTCGGCCTCGCCTACGAGAACAACGCTCAATTGCTCGAGGCGGCACGCGACGGAATCCCCGAGGTGGCTACAGCCATCCGTCAGGCAGGCACCCTCCTCGGGCATAGCGTGGCACACCTCGTCTCCTTCCTTGCTCCTCAGGGCGTCATCGTCGGCGGGGCGCTGTCCGCCGTCGATGCGTTCAGCGCGGGGGTACGAGCCGCGCTCCACCAATCCTGCCTCCCCTCGATCATGGAACACCTCGTGATCGAGTCATCCCGCTCAGGGCGCGACGCCGCGCTCTGGGGTCTATCGACACTCACCCCCCACAAGATCTCAAAGGAGAATCGCTCATGACCAAGCCCCGCATCGCCGTTGCAGGGATCCACATCGAGTCTTCAACCTTCACCCCCTATGTTTCGACAGCCGAGGACTTCACCGTCACCCGGGGAAGCGAGCTCATGGAGCGCTTCTACTGGAGGGACGAGGACTGGGCTCGACAGATCGAGTGGATCCCCGTCCTCCACGCGCGCGCCCTTCCCGGCGGTGTCGTCGAGCGCGGCGCGTACGACGCCTGGAAGGAGGAGATCCTTCGGGGGCTGGGGGAGGCAGGTCCCCTAGACGGCCTCTTCTTCGACATCCATGGTGCCATGAGCGTCCAGGGCATGGACGACGCCGAGGGGGATCTCATGACCGCCATTCGCCGCGTCATCGGCCCCGATCCCATGGTCAGTGCGTCCATGGACCTGCACGGCAATGTCTCCCAGGATCTCTTCGATGGGTGCGACCTGCTCACGTGCTACCGCCTGGCCCCCCACGAGGACGCGCTCGAATCGCGTCGCCGTGCCGCATACAACCTGGGTCGGCGCCTTCTGGACGGTGCGCCCAAGCCCGTCAAGGCGCTCGTCCACGTCCCCGTCCTGCTACCCGGCGAAAAGACCTCGACACGCATCGAACCCGCCAAGTCCCTCTACAAGATGATCGACCCCATCGAGGAAATGGAGGGCATCCTCGACGCGGCTATCTGGATCGGCTTCGCGTGGGCGGACCAGCCCCGCTGCAAGGGAGCGGTCGTCGTCACGGGTGACGACGCGGATCTCGTGAAGGAGCAGGCCGAGCGCATCGGCCAGTATTTTTGGGACGTGCACGATCGCTT
Organism: Schaalia odontolytica; assembly: GCF_024584435.1. Lineage (GTDB taxonomy): Bacteria > Actinomycetota > Actinomycetes > Actinomycetales > Actinomycetaceae > Pauljensenia. The sequence goes on along the minus strand of NZ_CP102197.1, from coordinate 1,128,920 downwards.
CGAGTTTGTCGCACCCGTTGCCTCCATGGAGGAATGCCTGGCGGCAGCCGAGGAAGGGCCCAAGCCCTTCTTCATCTCCGATTCCGGGGACAATCCGGGCGCCGGAGGTGCCGACGACGTGACGGTCGCGCTCGCCGCCCTCCTGGCATGGAAGCCCGTCCAGGACGCGAGCCTGGACGTTGTCTACGCCTCGATCATCGACCCGGTCGCCGCCGCGGGCGCCTGGGAGGCCGGGATCGGCGCCGAGATCGATGTCGAGGTGGGCGGACACATTGACACGCGTGAACCCGGACCGATTCGCGTGCGGGCAACCGTCGAGGCGCTCACCGACGACCCGATGGGTGGGCGCACCGCCGCGCTACGCGTCGGTGGCCTGCGCTTTATCGTGACGACGAATCGCAACCAGTACACGATGTTCAGCCAGTTCGAGGCCCTCGGCATTGACATCACCGCCGCGGACGTCGTCGTCGTCAAGATCGGATACCTCGAACCCGACCTGTACAACACGCAGAAGGGTTGGCTCATGGCGCTCACCCCCGGCGGAGTGGACCAGGACCTCATTCGCCTGGGCCATCACAAGATCGAACGCCCGATGTTCCCCTTCGACCCGGACATGACCGCCCCCGATCTGCGCGCACAGGTCGTGGAGCCATGAGTACCGTCAAGGACTCGCTCGGCCCGGTCTTCGCCGGCATCGACATCGGAGGAACCTCCATCAAGTGGATGATCGTTGACGAGGCCGGATCGATCCTCGCAGACGGGAACGAAGCGACGGATCGTGAGGCCGTCGCGTCCCAGGTGGGGGCGATCGGCCAGCGTCTCGCCCACGGTCATCCGGGCCTGGTGGGTTTCGGGCTTATCTGCCCCGGCCTCGTGGACGAGGAGAGCGGAACCGTTGTCTACGCCGCGAACCTTGAGCTGCGCGGAGTGCAACTCGCGCGCGCGGTCGAGGAGGCGACGGGGGTGCCCGCCGCCCTCATGCACGACGGGCGAGCCGCCGGCCTGGCCGAGGGGCTGCTCGGCGCGGGACGCGGAGCCTCATCCTTCCTGATGATGCCGATTGGGACGGGCATCTCCGTGGCGCTCATGCTCAAAGATGGCCTGTGGAGCGGGGCAACCTTCAGCGCGGGGGAGGTCGGGCACGCCCCGGTCTTCCCCGGAGGAGAGCCCTGTCGCTGCGGCTCGCGTGGATGCCTGGAGGTCTACGCCTCCGCCAAGGGAATCGCGCGCCGTTACGAGCAGGCAACAGGCCGCGACGTCGGCGCCAAGGCCGTCGAGGACGGGATTGGTCGGGACCCCGTGGCGAGCGAGGTGTGGGGGACCGCTGTGCGTGCGCTTGCCCTGTCGCTGACCCACATGACGCTCACCGTCGATGTCGAGCGCATCATCATCGGCGGCGGACTGTCCCACGCCGGCGAACACCTGCTGGCCCCCCTGCGCGAGGAGTTCGCGTCGATGCTCACCTTCCGCGACGCCCCCGAGATCGTGCGGGCTTCCCTGGGCGGGGCCGGCGGACGCTGGGGCGCGGCGATCCTGGCGGCCCGCGTCGGCGGATCCAGCTGCTACGAAAGGTGGAAGCCGTGACGGTTGTTGAAATTTGCGTCGAAGATGCCCTGGGGGTTCGCCGGGCACGCGACGGCGGAGCGGACCGCGTGGAAGTCTGTCGGGACCTGTCCTGCGGCGGCCTAACCCCGGCTTTCGACGAGGTCGCGGCGGCCCTTGAGGTTGCTCCCGCTGGCGGCGTCCAGGTGCTCGTGCGGCCTCGCCCCGGAGACTTCGTGCACTCGCGCGAAGAAGTCGATCGGATCGCCTCCGACATCGCCCAGCTCGCCTCCGTGGGCAGGGGAGCCACGGTTCCCCTCGGCTTCGTCGTGGGTGTGCTCGAGCCGGGAGGCCGGATCAATGTCGACGCGTCGGCTCGTCTGCGTGACGAGGCGGGGGAGGCTCCGCTCACCTTCCACCGCGCCTTCGACCAGGTGGAGGATCTCGATCGCGGGCTCGATGTCCTCATGGAGCTGGGCTATGACCGGGTTCTCACCACCGGGGGAGACCCTGCGGTGGCCAGGCCCGAGGCACTCGCTCGCCTCGTGGCTCGAGGAGGGGAAGACATCATCATCTTGGTCTCCGGTGGGCTTCGCGCCCACAACGTCGCCGACGTTGTGGCCGCCTCGCGCGCTCGCGAGGTGCACATGCGGGCGCCCGGGGCGTGCGGAACGGACCAGGAAGAGGTCGAGCGCGTCGTCGCCGCGCTTCGCTGAGTGGAACAGAGAGAACGACTGTTCATCGATTCGTCTGACAAATCGATGATCATGGTGTAAGGTTAACCACATGAGAATTGGAATTTTCAACGACGAAGATCAGATCGCGTCACTGGCAGCAGACCGCATCCTCGAGGTGTACCGCGCCAAGCCGAACTTTGTGCTCGGCCTGGCCACCGGGTCCTCGCCTCTCAAGCTCTACGCTGAGCTTGTGCGCCGCTACCAGGCCGGTCAGATCTCCTTTGCCCAGGTTCGCTCCTACAACCTCGACGAATACGTCGGGCTGCCCCGCGATCACTACGAGGGGTATGCGAACTTCATCCACCGCAACCTCGTTGACCTCGTCGACATGCCCGAGGGTGCCGCGCACGGCCCCGACGGCTGGTGCGACGACCTCGAGGCCGGCGCCGCAGCCTACGACGCGGCCATCAAGGCAGACGGAGGCATCGACATCCAGGTCCTCGGAATCGGCTCGGACGGCCACATCGGCTTCAACGAGCCCGGCGGGACCCTCGCGTCGCGCACGCACGTGGGTGTCCTCACCGAGCAGACCCGTCGCGACAATGCCCGCTTCTTCGACGGCAACATCGACGCCGTGCCAACCCACTGCGTCACCCAGGGCCTGGGAACCATCATGGATTCGCGCGCGCACATCTTCATCGCCACCGGCGAAGGCAAGGCGGACGCGGTCAAGGCCATGGTCGAGGGCGGCGTCACCCAGCGCTGGCCCGCCTCCATCCTGCAGCACCACCCGGATGTGACGGTCCTCCTCGATGAGGCGGCCGCCTCCAAGCTTGAGCTAGCGGACTTCTACAAGGAGGTGTGGGCCAAGGAGCACCTGTAACACGCGGCCCACGACCCCTGGCCTCGGCTTCGCTCGCGAAGCCGAGGCCAGCCTCATTGCCGGGTTTAGCTCCCGGCGCACGGCATCACTGCCTCGGCGTCGTCGGCGGGACGTACAATGAGTGCATGCGTAACGCCCTCGACGAACCCACCGGCCCCTCCGCGCCCTCCGGTCCCTCCACAGCATCCTCGACCGGGCTACTGGAGCGCACCGAGACCAGGCGGGAACGCACCGGCGGCGACGGCGATCGTTTTGCCCACTTTGTTCGCAAGGACAAGGCCAACTCCTCGATGGTGACGGGGCAGCCCGTGGTTGCCCTGTGCGGCAAGGTATGGATTCCTACCCGCGACGCCTCCCAGTACCCCGTGTGCCCCACCTGCAAGGAACTGCGCGATTCGATGGGCAAGAACGGGCGCAACTGGCCGTTCTCCGACGGCGGAAAGGGCTCCGACAAGTGAGCGAGACGACCCGGCGCGCACCGGTTGGTCGGCTGCGTGCCTGGCAGGCCGACGCCCTCGAACGCTACATGAGCTGTGCGCCGCGCGACTTTCTGGCGGTCGCGACGCCCGGAGCCGGAAAAACCACCTTCGCGTTGACGCTCGCCACCGAACTGATTGCCCGCGGCATCGTCGACAAGCTCACGGTTGTGTGCCCCACGGAGCACCTCAAAGGCCAGTGGGCCTCCAACGCCGCGCGTTTCGGGATCCACATCGACCCCGACTTTACGAACTCGCAGGGCGTCGCCGGATCGCACTTCGACGGGGTTGCCGTCACCTACGCGCAGGTGGGGTCCAACCCCGCTGTCCACTCCGCCCGCACCCGCGCCTATCGCACCCTCGTCATTCTCGACGAGATCCACCACGCGGGAGACTCCCTGTCGTGGGGCGATGGCGTGCGCGAAGCCTTCGCCGAGGCCACGCGCCGACTCGCCCTGACGGGAACACCCTTCCGCTCCGATACTTCCCCAATTCCCTTCGTCACCTACGCGGAAGACGACGAAGGTATCCGGCGCTCCCGCGCCGACTACACCTACGGATACGGCGACGCACTCAAGGACGCCGTCGTGCGCCCCGTTCTCTTCATGTCCTACTCGGGGCAGATGGCCTGGCGCACCAACGCCGGTGACGAGGTGAGCGCGCGCCTGGGCGAACCCCTCACGAAGGACATGATGAAGCAGGCCTGGCGTACCGCCCTCGACCCCAAGGGCGAGTGGATTCCCGCGGTCCTGCGTGCGGCAGACCTGCGCCTGGAGGAGGTGCGCCGCGCCGTTCCCGACGCCGGCGGACTCGTCATCGCATCCAACCAGGAACAAGCGCGAGCCTACGCCCGCCATCTGCGTCTCATCACCGGAAAGGCGCCGACGATTGTCCTGTCCGACGATGCGGATGCCTCTGATCGCATCTCTGAGTTTTCCGCCTCCACCGACAAGTGGATGGTTGCCGTGCGCATGGTCTCCGAGGGCGTCGATGTGCCGAGGCTCTGCGTCGGAGTGTACGCCACGAACGCGTCGACTCCGCTGTTCTTCGCCCAGGCCATCGGACGCTTCGTGCGCGCCCGCAAGAGGGGAGAGACGGCCACTGTCTTCATCCCTTCCGTCCTCCCCCTGCTCTCCCTCGCCGGAGACATGGAGGTCGAACGCGATCACGCGCTGGACCGGCCCAAGCGCGGCGATGACGAAGACGCCATGTGGAACCCCGAGGACGCGATGGTGGCGGCTGCCAACCGCGAGGAGAAAGCCTCCTCCGACCTGCTGTCGCAGTTCGAGGTCCTCGGAGCCGACGCCGAATTCGACGGTGTCCTCTTCGACGGCGCAGCGTGGGGTGCGGGGGCCGAGGTTGGCTCCGAAGAGGAGCAGGAGTATCTCGGCATCCCCGGCCTCCTCGACGCCGACCAGGTGACGACGCTGCTACGCGCACGCCAGGCCGACCAGGTTGCCGCCCAGCGAAAGAGCCGAAGCGCGCGCAAGATGCGCGAGGACAACGCGGGAATTCCCGCCCACAAGCTGCGCGCGGCCAAGCGCAAGGAACTTCAGCACCTCGTCTCGACCTGGTCACGCCGCTCGGGAGACACCCACGCGACCATCCACTCGCGGCTGCGCTCGCGCTGTGGCGGTCCCGAAGTCGCCCAGGCGACGACCGAGCAGATTGAGGCGCGCATCGCTCTGCTGCGCGAGTGGTTCGTCGGGCGGCACTGAGATTGCGCCCCCCGGCGCCCGGCCTAGGCGATCGCCTCGTAGCGGGTCGGGATCGCCACCTCTCCCTCGGACAGCCGCCACGCCTGGTAGGGAAGCTCGTTGCGGGCACGAAGATGGTGCTCCTGGGCGCGGGCGAGAGCATCGGGACTCCAAGCGGTCGAATCGATGACGCCCTGGCGCACGAGCGGGACCTGCAGGGGGCGAGCTCCGCGCTCAGCAAGCAGCTTCTGCCCCTCCTCCATGGAGGTGCCGACGAGGAGGAGCTCCTCGGAGGCATAGCCGTCGTCGCCCATCACGCGCCCGGCCACCTTGCGGCCGCCGACCGTCGACTTCGACTCGGACTTCTTGGCGACCGGAACGATAGCTCCGGAGGCGTCCTCGCGCGACACAACCTTGTAGACCAGCGCGGCCGTCGGGACTCCGGACCCCGTCACGAGCCTGGTCCCCACGCCGTAGGAATCGACGGGGGCCGCGCCCAGCGCTGCGATCGCATACTCGTCAAGGTCGGAGGTGACCGTGATCTTCGTGGAGGTTGCTCCCATCGCGTCCAGCTGCCCGCGCACCTTGAAGGCCTGAGCAACGAGATCGCCGGAATCCAGGCGCACGGCCCCCAGCTCGCCACCCGCGGCGCGCGCCGCTTCAACGGCGTTGACAACTCCCTGGGCGATGTCGTAGGTGTCGACGAGAAGAGTCGTGCCCGCTCCCAGGGACGCCACCTGCGAATCGAAGGCGTCGCGTTCGCTGTCGTGCAACAGGGTGAAGGCGTGGGCGGCGGTTCCGATCGCGCGGATCCCGTAGCGCTTGGCGGCCTCCAGATCGGAGGTGCCCTGGAAGCCGCCGATGATGGCGGCGCGCGCCGCGGACACGGCGGCTCGCTCGTGAGCCCGGCGTGCGCCCATGTCCATGCAGGGGCGTCCGTGAGCTGCGATCGTCATGCGCGACGCTGCCGAAGCAACCGCGCAGTCGTGGTTGAGAATGGACAGCAGGAGGGTTTCGAGCAGGGTGCAGTCAGCAAAGCTCCCCTCGACGGTGAGCAGGGGAGACCCGGGGAAGTAGCATTCTCCCTCGGCGTAGCCCCACATGTCGCCCGTGAAGCGCCACGTGGCCAGGAAGGAGGCGGCCTCCTCGGAGATGATCCCTCGGCTGGAAAGCCACTCGATTTGTTCGCCGTCGAACTCGAAGCGTTCCAGTGCTTCGAGGATGCGTCCCGTTCCCGCCACGACGCCGAAGCGTCGCGTCGCGGGCAGGCGGCGCCCGAAGAGCTCGAAGGTGCAGCGCCGACGCGCGGTCCCGTCCTTCAGGGCGGCGTCGAGCATCGTGAGCTCATACATGTCAGTGAGGAAAGATGTGGATGTCGATGCAGGCATAGTGTGAGCCTACCGTGAGAAGCGTGTCACCGGGGGACGAATGCGCTTCCATGGACACCCGATTCACCCTAGGGTTGACGTATGACCACAATCCTGCAGCCGGCACCGCGCGCACACGAGGCGGCTTCCGCCGTGCCGCGCTGGCGCGCTGTCGTGTGGGACGACCCGGTGAACCTGATGAACTACGTGACCGCGGTCTTCCGCGAGTACTTCGGATACTCAACGGCGCGCGCGGAAGAACTCATGATGAGGGTACACACTCGCGGACGGGCAACCGTCTCGACGGGGGTGCGCGAGCGCATCGAGGCCGACGTCATGGCGATGCACTCCTACGGGCTTCGAGCCACCCTCGAAGAGGACAAGGGATAGGCGCATGGAGGGCTTCGCTCCTCGAGATGGCGGCTACGCCTCGTCGATGAGCAGCGGCGAGGCTCTCCTCCTGCGCCAGCTGGCCAGCGAGGTCCTCGTCGTCCTTGACGATCCGGGCGAGTGCGCCGTGACGCCCTCGGTACTCAGCGCGCTCACCGAGACCGAACTGCGCAGGGAAGCCCCGCGCGAGCGGAGCCTGGGGATGCTCCTTCCTCCCATGAGTGCGGACTGCGAGGATGCGGCCCGCATGCGCGCGTTGACGGAGGATCTGCTTCGGGCCGAGAAGTCGGCGCGCCTACGCTCCATCATCGCGGACCTCGACAGTATCGTTCATGGGGGCGCCGACACGCTGATCGTGCGCCCCGAGGCGGTCTGGTCCTGGCTCGGCGCGCTCAACGACATTCGCTTGGGGCTGGCCGGCGAGCTGGGGCTGGCCGATCAATCGGATGCGCGGCGCGTTGAGAGGCTGGCCGCGAGTGAGCCGACAGGGGAACACGCGCAGGTTGTCGCCGCCATCTATATGCTCGTAACATGGTGGCAGGACTCCCTCCTGGAAGCTGTGAATAATCCGCGCTAACGCATAAGGTCAAACCATGAACAACGCCCCGATTGGAATCTTCGACTCGGGTCTGGGTGGTCTCACCGTCGCGCGTGCCGTCATCGACAAGCTTCCCGACGAGGAGATCATTTACCTGGGTGACACCGAGCACACGCCCTACGGTTCGCGCGCGATTGCACAGGTGCGCTCGCTGACGCTCTCCGCCCTTGATGAGCTGGCCTCTCGCGGCGTCAAAGCCCTCGTCATCGCCTGCAACACGGCCACGGCCGCAGCGCTCGCGGATGCTCGCGAACGCTACTGGATCGACGCGGGAATACCCGTCATCGAGGTCATTACTCCCGCGGCCCGACAGAGCGTGAGCGCAACCCGCAACCGCCACGTCGGCGTCATCGGAACGAAGGCAACGATCCAGTCGGAGGCCTACCTGCGTGCCCTCGCCGCGGTCCCGGGGCTGCGGGTTACCCAGCAGGCGTGCCCGGCGTTTGTTGACTTTGTCGAGGCCGGGGTGACGACCGGCGACGAGATCGAGGCGGTGGCTACCGAGTACCTGACCCCGCTCAAGGCAGCGGGCGTTGACACGCTCATCCTTGGATGCACTCACTACCCGCTGCTCACTGGGGTCATCAGTCGCGTCATGGGCGATGGCGTGACCCTTGTGACGTCCTCGGAGGCCACGGCAAACATGACCTACAACGAGCTGGTGGACCGCGCTCTCCTGCACGACCCGTGGCCAGAGGGAGCTCGGCCCGAGCATCAGTTCCTGGCGACCGGCGCCTCGGACGCCTTCCCGCTGCTGGCCAGGCGCTTCCTCGGACCCGAGGTCGGATCGGTCGGGCGCGTGCGCACCGGTGGAGGGATCGCGTGAAGCTCACCGTCATCGGTGCGACCGGTTCCATGTCGGGTCCGGAATCGCCCGCATCCTCCTACCTGATTCAAGCCCGCGGACGTGATCGGGCCTCGGGGCAGGAACGGACGTTCTCGCTCGTGTGTGACATCGGCCCAGGCGCCTTCGGTGCCCTGTGGAGGCACGTGTGTCCCCGGGACCTGGACGCGCTGGCCCTGTCTCACTGTCACGCGGACCACATGGGCGACATCATTTCCCTGCAGGTGTATCGCAAGTGGGGGCCGGGTTCCTCCTGCCCGCCGCTGTCGCTGCTCGGGCCGGCGCAGACACTTTCGCGCGTCAGGCAGATCGAGGGCGCGGCGGAGCCCGAGCGATACGAGTGCGAGTTTGCATTCACCCAGCTTCGCCTTGGTCACGCCTACGAGGTGGGGCCCCTGACCGTGCGCCCGTATCGCGCGCTGCATCCGGTTGAGGCTTTCGGCCTGCGCATCGAGGGGCCTTCGGAGGAGGATCCGTCGCGCACGGTGGCTCTGTTCTACACCGGCGATACCGATCTGTGCGAATCGATCATTGAGGGCGCCCGCGGCGTGGATCTGCTGCTGAGTGAGGTGGGCTTCACCTCCGATGAGACCGAGCCTGACATGCACATGGACGGCCGTCGGGCGGGCGAGGTCGCGAGGCGGGCAGGAGCCAAGCGGATGCTCGCCACCCACATACAGCCCTGGACCCCCCGCGAGCGGGTGGCGGCGGAGATCCGGCAGACGTGGGATGGGCCCCTGGGGTTCGCGGCTGCGGGCTTGCAGGTGTCACTCTGAGCGAGGAGGAGACGCCGGAGCCGCTAGTCGGCGTGGGTGGAGTAGGCGTTATGCCGCTGCCACTCGGCGAGGTAGGCGGTCACGCGGGCCGGGCCGCCTGCCTCTGACCAGCCGTGGTTCTTGTGTCGCAGGAGGATCTTGCGGGTGCCGAGGGAGGGGAGCGGGGTCACGCGCATGCCGTCGGTGTGGGCGCCGGCCAAGGCCATCGCGGGCAGGATCGTGGATCCGGTGCGGGCGCGCACCAAGGAACGGGCGGCCTCGTAGGTGGTGTAGAGATGGGGGGCCCACGTCGTGGAGGGGAAGGCCTTGGTGATGCGGCGCATGACGTGGTCGCCGCTGCTTCCCGGACTGACCCGCAGCCAGGTCAGGTCGGCGAGGTCTTCGATCGATCCGATGGGGGGCGCGGAGTCGGGGGTGACGAGGACCCAGGGCTCGTCGATGAAGGGCACGTCCGTGTATCCGCGCGGAGCCAGGCCAGGGTTCTCGTCTCTTTCGATGACGAGGATGTCGTAGCGGCCGGTGCGCAGGGAGGCCATGCCGGGGGTTTCCTCGGTTTCCTCGATGCGCAGGTCGATGCCGGGAAGAGCCTCCGTCAGATCCGGTAGGGCAGGGATGAGGGTTGAGCGGCAGATTGTGAGAAAGGCCCCAAGGGTGACGGTTCCGGTGACCTGACCGGTCAGGGGGCGCAGGGCCTTGAGCGCCTCGGCGATGTCGGCGTTGATACGTTCGCCGGCATCGGCGACGATGTTTCCCGCGGGGGTGAGCACCGCTCCGGACGTCGTGCGTTCGACCAGCTTGAGGCCGACTTCTTCTTCCAACTTCTGGATTTGCTGGGACACTGCCGAGGGGGACACCATGAGGATGTCGGCGGCGGCAACGATGCCGCCTTCGCGGGCGACGGACAGGAGGAAGGGCAGTCGGCGAGGATCGATGTCCATGCGAACTCCTTGATTAAGGCAAACTGTAAGATAACTATAGAACCATTCAATTGTGCTTGACCAGTGGAGGGTGCACTATACATGTCATGACCATCTTCTCTCTTGCAATCACGATCCTCGGATGGGTGGGCGCGGCAGCTTCGATCGCCGCCTACTACCTGGTGTCCTCCAAGCGCTTTGCGCCCGATTCGCTGCGCTACCACTCCCTCAACGTCTCCAGCTGCGTGTTCCTGGCGATCGCATGCGCGTCCACCGGCGCGTGGCCGTCCTTCCTGACGAACGCCATCTTCATCAGCGTCGGCGCCACGATGATCTGGCGTGTGCGCGATCGTCTCGCCCGCCGCATCATGCAGGTCCTCCGCTTCTTTGACGTGCGCCGCTACATGCCCCGCCGACTGCGTCCCGCACGCGCGCGCTGAACGGCGCCAGGCACAACTCGGGGGTTGGGCGGGGCCCAGCCCCCGAATGCGTGCCTGCGGCATCCTGGCGCGGGTCAAGGATCTGTCAAGGCTCACCAAGGAAAGGTCTGTAAGGCCAGCTTCATGGAGGTGTAAGCGAGAATCGATGGAAAAGTCGCGGAAGAACGCTCATCATGGAGGTGCGGTGCTGTGATAGATCCATCGCACGTACTCAAAGAGGAGCACACAATGTCCCGTTTCATCGCATCACTCCTTCAGCGTCTCGTCCATCAGCGCAGAGGACGTCAACAACGCAACCCTCTGCAGTTCTCGATGGACCGTCCCATCATCGGTAACCTCGTGGCCCGCTGATGATGTGAACGCGAGCGCAACAAGAGTGCCGGACACCCGCGGGTGCCCGGCACGGTTGCATACGAGCCAGGGGTGGCCTCAGCCGCGCAGATAGTCCACGATGGCGGGCATGAGGGCGCGGAACGCGATGCCGCGGTGGCTGATTGCGTTCTTCTCCTGCGGACTCATCTGCGCGGTGGTCACCCGATAGCCGTCGGGAATGAAAATCGGGTCGTAGCCGAAGCCGCCCTGCCCGATAGGTTCGCGCGTGAGCGTACCGCGCACCTCGCCTCGGCGAACGACTTCCTCGCCGCCCGGCGTCACCAGGACAGCCGCGGATACGAAGGCTGCCCCGCGATGAGGGTCGGGCACGTCACTGAGCTGGTCGAGGAGCAGAGACAGGTTGGCGGCGTCGTCTCCGTGTCGGCCCGACCATCGCGCGGAAAAGATCCCGGGAGCGCCGCCCAGAACGTCCACCGTGATACCGGAGTCGTCCGCGATCGCTGCCAGGCCGGTGGCGCGCGCCAGGGCTCGCGCCTTGATGAGGGAGTTCTCTTCGAATGTCACCCCATCCTCCACGGGGGAGGGGACGTCAAAGGCACTCATGGGCGCAATGCATCCGGCTTCAAAACCTCGCCACGCATCGGCGAGAATCGCTTCGAGTTCAAAGATCTTATGCGCGTTTGAGGTGGCGAAGACCAGGCGTGCGCTCACGGAGTCACCTCGACGCGTTCCATCAGGGGAGCCTCAAGCGCGAGCTTTTGTGCTCGCGCCAGCTGCGCGTTGCCCGCCGTTGCCAGATCCAGCAGCTCGGAGAGCTCCTCGCGGCTGAAGGGTGCGTGCTCGGCCGTGCCCTGCACCTCGATGAAGCGCCCGTCGCCGGTCTGGACGACATTCATATCCGTCTGCGCCCGCACGTCTTCGACGTAGGGCAAGTCCGCCATGGCCGTGCCGTCAATGATCCCCACGGACACGGCCGAGACCGAGTCCGTCAGGACCCGCGCTGAGGGCGTGAGGATTCCGCGTTCCTTCGCCCACGCGATCGCGTCGGCAAGGGCGACGTAGGCGCCGGTGACGGATGCTGTGCGGGTGCCGCCATCGGCACGCAGGACATCGCAGTCCAGGACGATCGTATTCTCGCCCAGGGCACTCATGTCGACGATGCCGCGCAGGGAACGACCGATGAGGCGCGAGATCTCCTGAGTGCGGCCGCCCACCTTACCCTTGACGGACTCTCGGGAGGAGCGCTGCTCGGTTGCGCGCGGGAGCATCGAGTACTCGGCGGTCACCCAGCCTTCACCCGAGTCCCGCTTCCAGCGCGGAACCCCCTCGGTGAAGGAAGCAACGCACAGGACCCGGGTGTTGCCAAACTCGACGAGAACGCTGCCCTCCCCGGTTCCCGACCAGCCGCGGGTCAGGGAAACGGGACGAAGCTGGGACGGGGTGCGGCCATCGGCGCGCAGGGGAGTATTTGTCATAGTGCCTAGGGTAGCTCACCGCGTTACCGTGGAGACATGAGTCTTGATCTACCTCTCGTCCGCGGTCACGTCGACCCGGCCGTCGCTCTGCGTGAATCCGTGGCTCCCGTTGCCCTGGTGCGCGCCGGTGAGGCCGATGTCATCGTCGTGGACGGCGCCGGCTTTGTCCTCCTTGACGAGGCCGAGGCTTCCTCCTCGGACGCCCCGATCCTGCTGCGCCTGACCGGGGATGAAGCCACGCGTGCTGCTGAGGGAGCGACGGCCTCGTTTATCGGGGTCGCGCGCGGACGCTCCGTCGTCGCGATCGAGACGACCCGGGACGAGGTTCGGGGCCGCTGGGAGCACCTGCGCGCGGTCGGGTGGCAACTTGACGGGGACGACGCGGCCCTGGCGCTGAGTGCGCTCGCGCTCGCGGGCTGGCATGCCAACTACCGCTTCTGCCCGTGCTGTGGGGCGCCGGTGCAGCTGGTGACCGGCGGATGGGCCGCGCGATGCGACTCCTGCGATCGACTGGAGTATCCGCGACAGGACCCCGCAGTGATCGTCCTCGTGCGAGACCGCCGTGACCGCGTCCTCCTGGCTCACAACGCGCTGTGGAAACCCGGTTTCGTGTCGCTCATCGCCGGCTACGTTGAGGCTGGGGAATCTCCGGATGTCGCGGTCGCGCGCGAGGTGAGCGAAGAAGTCGGCGTCGCCATCGAAGACGTGTCCTACGTGGCAACCCAGCCGTGGCCGTTCGGACGCTCGCAGATGATGGGATACCGGGCGCGCACAGCCGAGGAGGCTCCCACCCCGATCGCCGACGGCGTAGAGATCGAGTGGGCGCGCTTCTTCAGCCGCGGTCAGCTCGCCCAGGCCCTGGAAGGCGGCGACGTGCGCGCCCCGGGACGCTCGTCGATCGCGTACGCGATGCTCGCCCAGTGGTACGGGGGCGACCTGCCGGAAGGCCCGGGCACGCGGGACGCACCCGATAGAGGCTAATGGGACAATGAGAGCATGATCCCCGAGGAACTACTTGACGCCCTGGATCCCGACCAGCGTGCCGTCGCGACCCAGGTTGCCGGGCCCCTCGCGGTCCTCGCCGGAGCCGGAACGGGAAAGACCCGCGCGATCACGTACCGTATCGCCTACGGTGCCGCGGTTGGGGCGGTCGACCCGTCGAACGTCTTGGCCGTCACTTTCACTCAGCGTGCCGCCTTCGAAATGCGGCATCGTCTGGCCCAGCTGGGCGTTCCCAAGGCGCAGGCGCGGACGTTCCACTCCGCCGCCCTGCGCCAGCTGCGGCACTTCTGGCCGACCGTCGTCGGGGGGCCGCTCCCGGACGTGATTCCACACAAGGCATCGCTTGTGGCCGCCTCCGCCGCACGGCTCGGCATCGCCATCGATCGAACAAACGTGCGTGACATCGCCGCCGAGGTCGAGTGGGCGAAGGTCACGATGGTCGACGCGGCGCACTACGCCGCGCGCGTGGGGCGCCTCGGGCGGGAAGTTCCCGCCGGACTCGACGCCTCCGACATGGCGCGGCTGCTGGACGTCTACGAGGATGCAAAGGCCGAGCGGGGCGTCATCGACTTCGAGGACATCCTCATCTACCTGTGCGGCATGCTCCAGGAAAGAGCCGATGTGGCCGCCGTCGTGCGCAAACAGTATCGATCCTTCGTCGTCGACGAGTTTCAGGATGTCAACCTCCTGCAGGCTCGGCTTCTGGACCTGTGGCTCGGGGGACGCCACGATGTCTGCGTCGTCGGCGACGTCGCTCAGACCATCTACTCCTTCACGGGAGCCTCGCCGCAGTACCTGACCGGATTTGGGCGCAAGCATCCGGGCGCGCGCATCGCCCAGCTCACGCGAGACTATCGGTCGACCCCGCAGATCGTTTCCCTGGCCAATGACGTCCTCGAACGGTCCCAACACCGAGAGGGAACTGTTCGTCTGTCCAGCCAGCGCGATGGCGGCGCGCGGGTTGCCTACCGCACCTACGAGGATGACCGTGCGGAGGCCGAGGGCGTCGCCGACCAGATCGCCGAGCTGATAGCCGGCGGCATGGCCCCCCACTCAATCGCCGTGTTGATGCGCACCAACGGCCAATCCCAAGCCTTCGAAGAGGCCCTGGGTGCGCGGCGGATTCCCGTCGCCGTGGCCGCAGGAAAACCCTTTTTCGCGCGCGACGATGTGCGCACCGCCATCGCTCGCTTGCGCGCGGCTGCAGCCGCACGCGAGGAGGGGGCGCTCGCAGACCTCGTGCGGGACGTTCTCTCCGGGGTCGGCTGGGCGCCCGAGGCTCCCTCGGGACAGGCGGGATCCGAACGCTGGTCCGACATGAATGCCATCGTTGGGTGGGCCGATGACTCTCGGGCGACGAGCCTGGCCGACTTCGTCAGCGAACTCGACGAGAGGATCGCCTATCAGGTCGAACCCGACAAGTCGGGAGTGGAGCTGGCAACCATTCACGCCGCGAAAGGACTTGAATGGGATGCCGTCTTCCTCGTTGGTGTCGCCGAAGGACTCCTGCCCATCTCCTACGCAAAGACCCAGCAGGCACGCGAGGAGGAGAGGCGGCTCCTCTACGTGGCCGTCACCCGCGCCCGGGATCTGCTCTCCCTCTCGTGGGCGCGCTCGCGGGGAACGGATGGGCGCGGGCGACGCAAGCGCAGCCGCCTGCTCGACGGCATCTGGCCCGAGGCTGACGGCGTCGGAGCGCCCAAGAGAAAGCCTCGTTCCTCCAGTCGCGCCCTCAACCGGGCATTCGAGGAGGAGGCGTCGCCGCAGGCCGTCGAGCTCTTTGGGCGCCTCAGGGCGTGGCGCCTCGAGGTGTCCCGACAGGCCGGGGTGCCGCCTTTTGCCGTCTTTACCGACCAGACGCTGCGAGATATAGCCGTCGCCATGCCCAAGACAACCACTCAGCTGCGCGTGATTCGGGGGATCGGCGATGTCAAGGTGCAGCGCTTTGCCGCGCCGGTCCTCGCCCTCGTACGCGGTGAGGAAGTCATCGTTGACGAGGGGGCGTGAGCCGCGCCTAGAGGGCCAGTGTGTCAATGCCGCACGCGCACTCCCGTGACGGAGCCACCCGCTCGACGGTGGTGTGTCCCTCCTCGTCGATTGTCGTCACCCGCGAGCACGCCTCAACGCTGAGTGCTCCCGACGCGAAGTCGCGGACGAAGCCAGCCACGCATGCCGTGGCCGCGAAGTGTGCAAGCAGGCTGAGCGGTCCGAGAGGCCAGCGGATGAGCTCTCGCAGGTTCGTCAGGTGAAAGGGATCATTTTCCGCTCGTGCCCGCTCCTCGCACTGGTAGCAGGGGGTGTGCCCCGGGATGACGAAGGGGCCGATCTCGTAGGAATGCTCCCCTCGAACGACGAGGAGGTGGGGGATGTCCCGAACGGTGAGATCGAAGGGGATGGCGGGGTCGATCGCCCGGTCGCCGGAAACGATAGCGAGGTCCGTGGCACCCTGGTAGTGAAGCTGAGAAGGGCAGATGAGGTCCGAAAGCTCCCGCCGTACGGCCCGCGCGCGTGGCGTTCCGGTGTTGGTTCCCCCAAAGACGCGGTCCCAGTCCTCGTCGACGAGGAGCGTGCCATCGACGCGCAACGCGAAGGAGAGGGAATCGACCAGGCTGCGCAGCGCCAGGAGGGTGGCCGGTACCGCGCCGAGAACGTCAACCGACAGGCGGGGCCTGCGGTCGGTGTGGTCGAGCAGGCCGGACCCGGACAGCGCGGCGAGCAGTTCCGGTGAGGGGGTGGTCGAAGCCGGGCGCTGGCCGACATTGGTGTGATTGGCGAGCCATAGCTGATCGCACGCGTGCAGGTTGTCCAGGAGGACGTGGTGGCTTCGATCGCCGCCGACTTGGGCGCGGCCGGGCCCCCTCCACAGGACGGCGGTGTAACGCGACAGGTTCATGATGTTCTCCTTCAGTTGTTACCTGTTGGATCCATCATGATCTGTTTTGTCTCAGAGAACTCGTCTTTTGAGTAGTCTGTGGATAACTGACCGGTCTACTTCGTCTCGCCGTCCGCGCCTTCCACCTCGTCGCCGGCGTCATCGAGGGACTCTGGCGCCTGCGAGTCCGGGGTGGCCTCGTCTCCGGGGCGAAGGCCGTCGGCCCACCCCATCGTTCCATCCAGCAACGAATTCAGGGCGGCATCTATCTCGGCGTCCTCGGCTGCCGCCGCTTGACGCAGCGTCAGGAAGGTCTCCGGGGTTGCGAGCTCCGTCTCCGAAGGAACCATGTCGGGGTGCGACCAGAGTGCTTCTCGCGCTCCTCGCCCCCCGTCGGCCTCGACCAGGGAGAAGATCGACGCGGCTCCTCGTGCCTGCCGCGGGCGCATCTGCAACCCGATGAGCGAGCCCAGGACCTCCTCGGCGGGCCCGCCCGTGGCGCGCCGCCTGCGCATCATCTCGCGCAGTGCGTCGGCGTGGGGCAGGTAGGGCAGTGTCGCCTGCGCGGTCACCACCTCGACCCACCCCTCGATGAGGGCCAGCATCGTCTCCAGGCGCGTGAGAGCCCGGCGCTGATCGGGGGTCGTCGACAGAGCGAACACGCCCCCGCTCAGGGCCGACTCAACGGAGGAAGGATCGGAGGGATCGACGGAACGAGCCGCCTGTGTGATGGCGTCGGTGTCGATCGCGATCTGGGACGCGTAGCGCTCAACGGCGCGCACCAAGTCGCCCTCGAGCCAGGGAACCGATGCGAACAGGCGCCTGTGTGCGGCCTCTCGGACGGCGAGAAACTGGCGGACCTCATCGAAGGGAATATCCAGCCCCTCGCAGAACTGGGCGATGTTGTGCGGCACGAGGACAGCGTGCGAGGCGTCGGACAGAGGGATGCCGGTGTCACAGGTGCCGAAGGACTCCCCGGCCAGGGCCGCCAGCGCGCGCGCGATCTGGGCTGAGAACATCATCGCAGACAGGCGCGGCATCATTTCCTGGGTCTTGCCCAGCATGGCCGCCATGCCCTCGGGCAGGGAGTCAATAGCACCCAGGCCGCCCTGATCGAACTGCTGCGAGAGAGCCGAGGAGAGCGCGCGAGAGACATTGAGCGCGATCGGCTCGCAGATCCGCTTCCACATGGGGATCGTGTGCTCAACCCAGGCAACCCTGGTCCACACGTCGCGCGTCACAGGACCCGAGGCAAACTCCGTGACCGCGTCAAGCCACAGATCGGCCACACTCATCGCCTGGCGGGCAGCCTCGGCCTCGGTCGCCGTCGGTGCGGGATCCCCGCCCGCGTAAGCCGTCTGCTTGGCGCTATCCTCCACGACACGCCAGTTGACGGGGCCCGCGGTGGTGTTCATGAGGAACTGGAACTGGCCGAGAGCTGCTCGCATGCGTTCGGGATTGGAGAACTCGGGTGGCAGTTGCGCCGGGTCGAAGCCCTGAGCCTCAAGGGCCCGGGCTGCCTCGGCGGCGGCCTCATCGCCCAGGATCGAGCGCAGGAAATCCTCAAAAGGGGTGCCGGAGTCGTTCTCGTTCATGTCATCAGACTAGCGGCCGCGCGTGCGCTTGGGCTGACAAAAGCCTGCGAAAACGCTGAGAGCTAAAGGGGAATGGGGGAGGAGCGCGTGCGATGCGGTCGCGCCTGGGACACAATGAACCGGTGACTGACATGGAGATGACCCACGCAGCTGACGACGTGATGAGGCCGACCGACGGTGCCGCCGGGGAGCCACCGCTCATCAGCTGGCGTCTTGTCACGGCTATCGTCGCGACCCTCGCGATGGTTGCCGTGCTCTTCTGGATCCCGGTCCCCTTCGTGGTCAATAGCCCCGGACCGACCTTCAACGTCCTCGGATCGTTCAACGGAGAGCCGATGATCCAGATCTCGGGAACCGATCCCACGACCGGGCAAGACGTGCAGCTCGACGAACCGCAGTCGGCATCCTACAAGGACAAAGCGAAGCCCGGGCAGGGGCAGCTGCGCATGGTGACCGTCTCCGAATCCGGCGGCCCCGGAAAACGCCTCAGCTTCGCGGAGCTGATCGGCGCATACTTCGATCCCCACTCCCGCATCTTCGACTATGATGCGGTCTACCCCTCCGATGCCACGCGCGAGAAGGTCAGTGAGGCCCAGCAGGCGATGATGCGCAACTCTCAGACCACCTCCCAGGTTGCCGCGCTCGAGTACCTCGGCTGGGAAGTACCCGCGACCGTCACCATCGAGGGGGCCACCGACGGGTCACACGCGGAAGGAGTCGTTGCCCAGGGAGACCGCCTGCTCGCGATCACCACCCCCGACGGAACCCGACACGACGTGACCAGCGCAGCCATGCCCTTTACGCTCATGCGCACGGTCCCGGCCGGATCACACATGACCCTCACGATCGAGCGAGATGGCGAGCAGCAGGACATCTCCTTCGATTCCGTCGCCGCCTCCCAGGGTGAGCCCGGCTCCAAGCTGGGCATCTACCTGTCCGTCGCCCCGACGCTCCCGGTGGACATTGCCTTCAACCTGGAGGGAATCGGTGGGCCCAGCGCGGGCATGATGTTCTCTCTGGGGATCATCGATCGCATGACGCCGGGTGACATGATGGGGGGCAACGCTGTCGCGGGAACCGGAACCATGTCCTACGACGGGCGAGTCGGAGCCATCGGCGGCATCGCACAGAAGATGTGGGGTGCCCACGACGACGGAGCCCAGTGGTTCCTTGCCCCCGCCGACAACTGCTCCGACGTGGTCGGGCACGTTCCCGACGGCCTGCACGTCGTCTCGGTCTCCACGCTTGACGAGGCCGTTACCGCGCTCTCCTCGATCGCCAGCGGCTCCGGAGACACCCTGCCGACCTGCCAGTAGCCTCCCGAGCGCTTCGATGACCACCCGAGGAGAGACGGGTGCGTCGGAAGCGGGGCCTCATCTGTCGCTGCGGGCGAGGCGCGGACCCAGTAGTGCTCAGTCGTCCTCGTCGACCGGCTCGAGTGACGCGCGCAGTGCGTCGACCAGGGCGGGAACGAGGACCGAACCCTGCCCAACCTTGTCATCGGAATCGAATGCTCGGGTGCGCAGCGCGCACCACGACTCGCCCGAACGCAAGACCCCCACCGCCAGGCGCACGTCCGTGCGCGAGGGATGGGCGGAGATGAAGGCGAGGGCCTCCTCGGGATCCTCGGGCGCCTCATCCTCAACCTCCGGAGGCACGACGATGCGCTCCACGGTGATCGCCGCCCCGGGAACCGTCTGCGGCCACGCCAGGTGGGCGAGCACCTGCTCGATATCGTCCTGGGCGAGATCCTCCTGAATGATCGCACTCAGATGGTCCTGGGAGCCGTCCCACCCCGCGCGGAGCTGATCGGCGATGTCGGCGGGAAGGCCAGGATCAGCCAACAGCGTGGACGTCGGCACCAGCGCATAGATGGAAGGCGCGTGATCCCACCCAACGCGCGCGGCCCCCTTCTCAATGTCGACGACGACGTTGGCCAGCGCGACCTGGCGCGCACTCGGCATCATTTCAACACTCATGATCCCATAATCTCACGGAGAGCGGACACAGCCGACACGAAGAAGACCCTGACCGCGGCTACACTGTTGTGAAGCTGCCGGTACAACAGAGAGGAATGCCGTGAGCTCCCCCTTTTCGTTCCCTCGCTCGCCCGGGTCTCGGCCACCACGAGACGGTGACGCGCCCACCTCGCGCGTGAAGCCCCGCAAGCCCGGTCCGGCATCGATCACGCTCGTCGTTCTTATCGCCCTGGGCGCCATTATCTACGCGGCCTCCATCGTGTGGACGGAGATCCTGTGGTACCGCCAGATGAGCGCCACCCGCGTCATCCTCACCCAGTGGGGGGCGCACATCGGCCTCTTCGCGGTCGGTTTTCTGGCCGCAACCGCGATGGTGTACTGTGCGATGGCCTACGCCTACCGACACCGTGCCTCCTCGGTGCGCGGCGAGACGTCTGCGGCGCTGCGAGGGTATCAGGAGGCCCTCGAACCCGTTCGCCGCGTGGCATTTTGGGCGGTAGCCCTGTTCTTCGGGTTTACGAACGGTGCCCGACTGGCCACCGAGTGGCAGACGCTCCTCCAGTTCCTCAACAGCTCCTCCTTTGGCCAGGTGGACCCACAGTTCGGGCTGGACATCTCCTTCTTCGTGTTCGTGCTGCCCGCCCTCAAGGTGCTGGTCTCCTTCCTGATGACGGTGACCAGCATCGGACTGGTTGCCTCCATCGTCGTGTCCTACCTCTACGGGACGATGCGGCTGACCCCACGACCCCACGCCTCCAAACACGCGCGCCTCCAAAGCGGCATCATGGCGGCGTGCCTGTCGCTCTTCATCGCGGCGCACTACTGGCTCGGCCGCTACGAGCTACTGACCCAGGACTCCGGGTCGATCCACGGGGCCCTGTACTCCGACATCAACGCGACGCTGCCCGCCTACTCGATCCTGGCCGCCGTGTCCGCCCTGGTTGCCGTCCTCTTCGTGGTCGCCGCCTTCCGCGGGACATGGAGGCTGCCCGTGACGGGTGTGGCCGTCACCGTCATCGCCGCCCTCGTGCTGGGGGGCGCGTACCCCGCGCTCGTCCAGCAGTTCCGCGTGCGCCCGAACCAGCGAAGCTTCGAATCACCCTACATTCAGCGCAACATCGACGCCACGCTGGCCGCCTACGGGTTGGAGAACCTCGACTATCAGACCAACTACGATGCCGCAACCACCGCCTCGGCGGGACAATTCGACAACGAGACGCTGACCTCGCAGGTGCGCCTGCTCGATCCGAAGGTCATTACCAAGACGGTCCAGCAGCTGCAGCAGTCGCGCTTGTACTACGGCTTCAACTCCGGAATGAAAGTCGATCGCTACAACGTGGGGGGCGAGCGTCGCGACACCGTGATCTCCGTTCGTGAACTCAACCTCTCCGGCCTGTCCGCCGAACAGCAGACGTGGGTCAACCAGCACACCGTGTACACACACGGGTACGGTGCCATCGCCGCCTACGGCAACCAGCTGACGAGCGATGGGCTGCCCTCGTACTGGGAGCAGTCGGTGCCGTCAATCGGTGAAATGGGCGACTATGAGGAGAGGGTCTACTTCAGCCCGAATGCGCCCGACTACTCCATCGTCGGTGCGCCCGAGGGAGCCGAGCCGCAGGAACTCGACTATCCGGATGACACGGCCGTCGGCGGCCAAGTGTCCACGACGTTCACCGGCAACGGCGGGCCATCGGTGGGCAACGTGTGGAACAAGCTCCTCTATTCCATCAAGTTCGGGTCAACAGACCTCTTCTTCTCCTCTCAGACGAACGAGGCGTCGCAGATCCTCTACGATCGAGACCCCCTGCAGCGGGTGGCGAAGGTGGCGCCCTACCTCACCCTCGAGCAGTCTGCCTACCCCGCGGTCGTCGACATGGACGACGACGCCTCTACGCCCAAGCGTCTCGTGTGGGTGGTGGATGCCTACACCACGACGAACAACTACCCCTATGCGCAGCACGAGGCCCTCTCGGACGCAACCGTCGACTCCCAGTCCACCGAGATTGGCCAGTACGTCCAGGCAAACAAGATCAACTACATGCGCAACTCTGTCAAGGCCGTCGTTGACGCGTACGACGGGTCGGTGCGCCTGTTCCGGTGGGACGAGTCCGATCCGATCCTGCGCACGTGGGAGAAGATCTACCCCGGCTCCGTGGAGTCCATGTCCGCGATCTCCGGTGACCTCATGAGCCACCTGCGCTACCCCGAGGACATGTTCAAGGTGCAGCGCAACCTGCTGGCCACCTACCACGTCACCGATGCCGCAGGCTTCTACTCGGGTGGTGACCGCTGGCGCCTCGCCGAGGAGACCTCAACCTACGGGGGAGCTTCTTCCGCGAAGGCAACCGAGCGCGTGGATGCCGCGGGCAACCCCGTTGCGCCGCCGACAGCGCTTCAGCCCCCCTACTACTTGACCATGCAGATGCCTGGCCAGGACAGCGCCGAGTTCTCGCTGACGTCAGTCTTCGTTCCCGGTGGCGGCGGGGAGGGACGCCGCGAAGCCATGGCCGGATTCCTGGCCGTCGACTCCGAGACGGGAAACACTGCCGGCCAGGTGCGTGAGGGCTACGGCAAGCTCCGTCTCCTCGCGCTGCCCTCCTCCACGACCGTCCCCGGACCGGGTCAGGTACAGAACAAGTACGACTCGGACGAGAAGATCGCCACCCAGCTGAATCTACTCAACCAGGCGGATTCGACCGTCATTCGCGGAAACCTCCTGACGCTGCCGGTTGGTGGGGGATTGCTGTACGTGCAGCCCGTCTACGTCCAGGGCACAGGATCGGCGTCCTACCCGGTTCTTCGCTCGGTCCTGACCGCCTTCGGCGACAAGGTCGGATTCGCGCCGACACTCGAAGAGTCCCTGCGTCAGCTCGTCGCTGACGATGGGGGATCATCGAGGGCCCCGGCCGCGCCTGCGAACCCGTCCCCCGACGACGGCACCCAGTCCGGGGCAACTGCGCCCTCGACAGACGCAAGCGCTCAGCTGACCCAAGCCGTCCACGACGCCGCGCAGGCGATGCGCGACGCGGACGCGGCGATGAGCAAGTCCGACTGGGCGGCGTACGGGCAGGCTCAGACGCGCCTGCGCGACGCCCTCTCTCGCGCCGAGGCCGCCCAGAGCGCGCTTGGCGCGGCGGGAACACCCACCTCCTCGCCGAGTCCGAGCGCCTCGCCCTCGGCTGAGCCGCAGAGCGGCTCGTAGGACGAGGCCGACCGGCAAGGGAGCGCGCGGTGGCGTCCTGCAAGTGATCCGCGGAGCCGCCGGTACCGCGGCGCCAACGCTCGCTTCAGGAGGAGCGCGCCGGGCGTACGACACCCCCTCGTTGCGCGCCCGCGTGAGCCTCGGCATCGTGATGGCCCTCCAGTCGACCTACCTGGTAACCCGCTTCCTCCCAGTGGGTTCGGTGAGCATGGACGTGTATCTCCATCTGATCTCCCACTGGTCCATGTGGATGTGGTACGCCATCGACCTGGCCGCGCTCATCCTCGCGGTGGTCGTGGCGGTGACGCACGCGACGGGAGCCCGCTACGCCCTCGCCGGACTCCTCCTGGTCGCGAGGCTCCTAGTGAGACCCGCCGTCAGCGTCTTTTGCGACAATGCCCCTTGGTACTCTGCTTTCCGACCTCCCAACTACGGTCTCTACGCCAATATGTCGGCCTTCTTCTACTGGCGCTCGCTCGCTTTCTGGGTGCTCGGGTGGGTTCTTGTCGCCTGCGCGATCTGCCTGGCGATCCCCGAACGGCGCGGCAACAAGGAGGGTGCGCTCGGCGGTGCCACCGCGCAGGGCGCTCTCGTCGGCCCGCACCCAACGCCCGCGCCGAGAGGGGGAGCGGCGGGCGTCGGCGCGACTTCCGGGGCCCGAGCGGGGCAAGAGTTTCCTGCCCCGAGCGGGACGCCCGTCGCCGTACCAACCGCTGCCTTTCCTCCCCCGAGCGGGACGCCCGTCGCCGTGACGGACGAGGAGGATCGCGGCGCGCCGCACTAGGTGAGAAACCGACACCACCGCTGCCGCGGCTCCCGTTGCGCCTAGGACGTACATCACCGCTTTCGGTTTGTGCCCCTCCCGGCGGGGCGCTAGACTATACAGAGCCGACGCGGGGTGGAGCAGTTCGGTAGCTCGCCGGGCTCATAACCCGGAGGTCGCAGGTTCAAATCCTGTCCCCGCTACCACCACAGACCCGGTCCCGTGAGGGGCCGGGTCTTCTTTGCTCTCCGGTCGTTTCACGCTGTGAACGCCTTGACTTATCGGTCAGTCGCCGCGATAGTATTGACCGTTGGTCATCAGGAAGTGCGCCTTTGGGTGCGAGAGGAATGTAGATGAGCACTATCGACCCGTCGCAGCTCAGCGCTGCCGACATGAGCAATCCGTCGCTGACGCCCCAGGATCTTGCGGATATTACGGCCGCGCGCCCGGATCTGCGCCCCTACGTCGCAACTCACCCGTCTCTCTACCCCGCCCTCGGCCAGTGGCTGGCGGACCAGGGCGTGGTGCCCGCGCAGCCTCCGATGGCCGCCCCTGCGCCGTTCGCCGAGAGCCCCGAGGCCGGAAAAGCCTACGACCCGCAGCCCGAGGCCGAGGCGGCTCACGACAACCCCAATGACTCCTGGGCCGCGCAGCCCGATGCCACGGCTCAGGGAAACGCCGCCGATCCTCTTCCTGAGGGGACCACGGACTCGGCAGCGCCCGAGACCTACGACGGGGCCACCGAGGCACCCGCAGAAGCGGTGTCGGCCCCCATCGAGCAGACGCATCCGTCGGACGAGGCTCCGCTCGGGCTGGCAGAGGAAGCCTCCTCCCCGGTGGAGGAACCCCCGTTCGCGCCCGTCGAAGAGATGACCGCCCCCGTCGAAGAGCCGCCCGCGGCGCAGACCACTGTCTCCCATGGGACTTCCGAGGCGCCGGTCGGCCCATACGCTCCGGCGAGCGAGGCAACGCAGTCGGCGGGAGTAACCCTGTCGGACGAGGACCTCGAACGGACCATCGTCGAAGGAACGCGCGAGAAGACAGCCGCTGAGATCGCCGCCGAAGAGTACGGCGCGGGCGTCCAAGCGAACGGTTACGCGCAGCAGGGGAGCCCGCAGCAGGGATTCGGACAGAACCAGTACGGTCAGCCCGGGTATGCGCCCGCCTCCCAGCCGGGGCAGGCTCAGTACGGCCCCCAGGGCGGCCAGCGGGGCTATGCCCCCGGTCCCCAGCAGGGACAGGGCCAGTACGGCCCCCAGGGTGGCCAGCAGGGGGCCAGCGCGGGACAGCAGTTCGGCGCGGCCGCTCAGCAGTTCGGCGCGGCCGCCGGCACCGCGTTCAATCAGTTCCAGACCGCCGTCGTGGCAGAAACCGGCAAGGTGAGCGGACGCTCCGTGCGCGCCACCTACTCGCTGATCGGCATGTTCGCCGCGGTCGTCCTGTCCTTCATCTCGATGGTTCTGCCGTTCGCGTCGTACGGCGGTTACTCCGTCTCCCTGTTTGATATCGGCGGCTATGCCTTCTTCCACATGGTGCTTCTCCTGGCGGTCGCCGGCCTCGGTGTTGCCTACTGGTTCACCAACCAGAAGTGGGCGTTCATTGCTGCCGGTGCCACCGGCATTGTCGCCGCCTTCTTCGGCATTATTCGGGTCCTGCAGATCGTGTTCGGCATCGCGGACCTTGGCTTTGGTGGCATTCTCTTCTTCCTCTTCTCGATCGGCCTCGGCGCGGGAGGCGTTCTGCTCCTCCTTGAACTCAAGAACGGAAAGGTCGCGCCGATCAACAACCCGACTGCATTTGGCGGCACCTTCGCCTCCGCACCCGCGAACCAGCAGGGTCCGGGTGGTTTCCAGGCGCCCCAGGCCGGTCAGGGCCAGTACGGCGGCCGACCGGGTCAGGGTGGTTTCCAAGCTCCCCAGGCTGGTCAGGGCCAGTATGGCGGTGCGCAGGGGCAGGGTGGTTTCCAGGCGCCTCAGGCCGGTCAGGGCCAGTACGGCGGCCAGCCGGGTCAGTACGGTGGTGCGCAGGGCCAGGCTGGTTTCCAGGCGCCCCAGGCTGGTCAGGGCCAGTACGGCGGCCGACCGGGTCAGGGTGGTTTCCAAGCCCCGCAGGCCGGTCAGGGTCAGTACGGCGGTGCGCAGGGGCAGGGTGGTTTCCAGGCTCCTCAGGCTGGTCAGGGCCAGTACGGCGGCCAGCCGGGTCAGTATGGCGGTGCGCAGGGTCAGGGTGGTTTCCAGGCACCGCAGGCTGGTCAGGGCCAGTACGGCGGCCAGCCGGGCCAGCAGTCGAACAAGCCCTACAACCCCTTCGGCCCGCAGGCGTGAGGTGCTGACAGGAGGATAGAGGAGGATGGGCCCGCGGCGAGCGCGGGCCCATCCCTTTGCGCGTGCGAAGAGCGCTACTCGTCCTCCTCCTCGGTGACATCCACACCGGCAACCCCATCAAGGTCGGCCAACGTCGTCACCAGTAACGACTGAGACAGGTCCTGGCGCGTGGCGGCGGTAAAACGTGCCGTGGACGAACGATCGCTCGAGGACGTGCGGGTGGACACGGCGGAGACCGCCCAACCGAGGGAAGAAACCTGGCCGAGGAGCGCGGAGAGAACCCCGTGACCGGGCGTGTAGTGGACGGTCAGCGTCACCTTGTGTCCGTGCGTGCGCATGATGATGAACTGTACGAGCGGCGTCAACAGGGCGATCACGAGGAAATGCAGCGCAGTCCCGGCGATGGCGAGCCACCACAAGCCCGCCCCGCACGCCATGCCAATCGCCGCCGTCTCCCAAATGGTGGCAGCGGTGGTCAGCCCTCGGATTGCTCCGTGCCTGGTGAGAATGATACCCGCCCCGAGAAAACCGATTCCCGAGACGATCTGGGAGGCTACTCGCGAGGGGTCATACCGCGTGATGCCGTCAACGAGGATGTCGGAGAAGCCGTACTTGGAGATGAGCATCATGAGGCAAGCCGTCAGGCCGACGATCGCCTGCGTGCGAATGCCCGCGCTCTTTCCGCGAATCTGGCGCTCAATGCCGATAGCGGCAGAGAGAACGAGGGCGAGAAGCATCCAACAGATGCTTTCGAGGGATTGCGACATGGTGGCCTCCTGGTGTGCACGGGTGGGATTAGTCTAGCCGGGCCGCGCCGCCGGGCCACGCGGGGCGCAACGAGGACACCGAGGAGAGGAAAGCGGCCACGGCCTCGTTAAAGACCGAGGAAAGAGAGGCTCAACGACGACGCAATGCCTCGGGCATTAAGATGGGACTCACGACCGACAGACGAGGAACCCAGTCATGGCAACCCCAACCCCCGATGACGTCGCCAGCGAGCTGCGCCAGCGCACGGATACCCAGCTCAAGCGCGGCCTGGCATCGCGCCACATGCAGATGATTGCGATCGGCGGAGCAATCGGAACAGGTCTCTTCTTGGCCTCCGGTGCGACCGTCGCCAACGCGGGACCGGGCGGTGCGCTCGTCGCCTACGCCGCCATCGGCCTCATGGTGCTTCTCCTCATGCAGTCTCTGGGGGAGATGAGCGCTCACCAGCCGGTCGCGGGATCGTTCCAGACCTTCGCCACGAAGTTCATCTCCCCGTCCTTCGGGTTTGCGATGGGGTGGAACTACTGGTTCAACTGGGCGGTCACGGTTGCGGCCGACCTGGTCGCCTCCGGGCTGGTCATGGCCTACTGGTTCCCTCAGGTTCCCTCGTGGATCTGGGCGGTCGTGTTCCTCGTCATCGTCGTCGGTCTCAACGCTCTGTCGGCACGCGTCTACGGCGAGGCGGAGTTCTGGCTGGCCGCGGTCAAGGTGGTCATCGTCGTCGTCTTCGTGATCTCGGGCGTCTTCATGATCGCCGGGGTGATGGGAACGAACTCGCCGGGCCTGTCGAATTGGACGACCGGCGATGCCCCCTTCCACAACGGCTTCGTTGGGATCATCGCGGTCTTCATGATCGCCGGGTTCTCCTTCCAGGGCACCGAACTCGTCGGAGTCGCGGCGGGGGAGTCCGAGAATCCGCGCCGGGATGTTCCGCGCTCCATCCGCACGGTTTTCTGGCGCATCATGTTCTTCTACATCGGAGCGATCGCGATCATCGGTACCCTCCTTCCCTACACGGACCCGAGCCTGCTGAGCGCCGCCGACGACACGGCCAACAATGTAGCCCAGTCGCCCTTCACCCTGGTCTTCGCGCGCATGGGCATCGGAGCCGCGGCAGCCGTCATGAACGCGGTCATCCTCACCTCGATCCTGTCGGCGGGCAACTCGGGCCTGTACGCGGCCTCGCGCATGCTGCACTCGATGGCGCTCAAGGGGCAGGCCCCCGCCCTGTTCGCGCGCGTCACCAAGGGCGGTGTCCCCGGCTACGCGATGGCCCTGACGACGGTGATGGCGGCCTGCGGCTTCCTCACGCAGCTCGTGTTTGAGGACGCCTACACGTGGCTGGTCAACATCGTCGGCATTTCCGGGATCATCATGTGGTTGGGCATCGCCGTCAGTCATATTCGTTTCAGGCGTGCCTACCTCCTGCAGGGCAACCGTCTGGAGGACCTGCCCTACCGATCCCCGTTCTTCCCGGCCGGGCCGATCATCGCGTTCGTCATGTGCCTGGTGGTCATGGCCGGGCAAAACTACGAGGCCGTCCTGCACGGGCAGGTGTGGGAGGTCGCCTCCTCCTACATTGGCCTGCCCCTGTTTGCTCTCGTGTGGTGGGGATTCCACGTCGCCAGGAAGGACCGGATGGTCTCCCTGGAGGAGATGGACGTGGCAGGCGTCGATATCGAGCCGATCTCCCGGTAGCCTGCGCCGGGTCCGCCTCGGGGGCACGCCGATGCGCGTCGTGTCACCCCTGGCGCTTTCCTCGGCGTGGCGGGGAGAAGCTCGTGCCAGGGTCCTTAGGATGGGCCCATGATCAACACGCGACGCATCCTTGCCGCCATCGCACTGTCCGCCCTTGCCCTCGGGGCGAGCGCGTGTTCGCCGAAGACGGGCCAGGAGCAGCCGGATCCCGCGGCATCGGCCACCACCCCCGGTCCTTCGGCTTCCCCGACGCAGGCTCCGCCGCAGAGCGACGCCGCCGCGCAGAGCGGCGCGAGCAGCGAGGGGACCCAGACACCCGAGGTGAACGTCACCGACGACGAGGCCCGCTGCGATCTGGCGAACCTTCAGCCCGCAGTCGCGAGCCGCCAGGAGGCCGGGGGGACGACATACGTTGAGCTGTCGTTCACGAACGAGGGACCGGCGTGCTGGATCGGGGGATTCCCGTCGGTCGTCTTCTCCTCGGCCGGGACCACCGCGCCCAGCGCCGTGCGTGACGGGGAGGATCCCGGTAACGTCTACACGATCGCCGAGGGTGGGCGCGTCGGCGTGACGCTGACCGCCGAGGCAGTGGACGGCGTCGAGGGCTGCACGCCGACCGACGTGGACATGGTCGATGTTTCTTCCGACGGGGGCGGCGCCTCGACCTCCCTGCAGCTGTCCCTGCGCGTGTGCCAGGAGATCCCCTCGGTCGCGGTCAGCCCCTTCGAGCCGCGCCCCTGAGAGCTTCTGTCTGTTCGTGGACCCTCGTTGGGAGAAGCAGGCGACCGGAATAGGTTCTGGCCGGAATAGTTTCTGGGAAGCGAGCCTGATACTCTCTATAGCGGCTGGAAGGGTCCGCACGCGCGCCACCGCCCCGAGGGGGTGGCGGCGTCGGCGAGGAATTCCTTTCGTCATCGGAACCAGAGCCTCGCTGGATAGGCGCGAGCGCCGTTCACCACAACCGTAAGGAGACACCCATGGGCATGCGGACAACAACGCAGTCGTTCCAGATCAACCTACCGTTTGAGCAGCTTTTTCAGGCGGCCCCCGCGGCCGTTCAGACGATCCCGTCGACGACGCTGACGGGCGCGGACATGAACGGCCGTGTCGTCACGTTCGAAACGCCGCTGGGCCTCATGTCGTGGGGTGAACGCATCGTCGTCGGCTTCATCCCCGTCGAAGGCGGCACCGTCATCGAGGTGACCTGCTCGACGAAGGGGCTCCCCAACCTCATGCAGGACAGCCGCAACCGCTCGATGATCGCCCGATTCATCACCGCGCTGTCGAGTCTGGTGCAGACCCCCGCCACCGAGGTTGCCCGCTCCTGACGGCGCGCGACGTGGCCTCGGCTGGCTGAGCTGCCTCCCGTTTCTTGGACATGGATATTGACGTCTGAGGAATGGGAGGCTTTTCGTGCCTGTGGATCTGCGTGTGAGGGCGCGCGGGGGACACGGGCGGGCGTTGCCGGGGCGAAAGCCCCCGCGCGGACGCCACTCAGCGGTGGTACCGGGGGCTGGTCCCGATGTGGGTGGGGTAGGAGTTTGTGGCGGCCTTCAGCTGCGACTCGTCGAGGCCGCGATAGACGTAGGAGGAGTCTTCCTCGATTTCGGAAGGACTGACCAAGCCATCCGCGTACAGCCGGACCTCCTCCGCCGTGGGGGAGGGGGCGAGGCCTCCCCCCTTGTCCATGAGCGGGTTTTCGTCGGGGTACTGGGAGGGATCCGTGCTGAGCATCGCGCCGAGGGACGCCACGCCATATCCCGTGTACGGGTTCCACGCGCCCTCGTTGTTGAGCGCCGTCTTGGTGAGCAGCTGCAGGAGCTGGTTGGCGGTGGCGTCGGGCCACTTCTGGCGGGCAAGCGCCAGGAAGCCGGCGACCATCGGAGTGGCCATGGACGTTCCGTTGGCGGGTTCGTTCTGCCCGCTCTCGTAGTTGCGCGCGAGAACGGGGCCGCCCAGTGCCGCGGTGGTGACTCCCTGGCCCTTGGAGGAATACGCCGTGGGAACGCCCTCGGTCGTGATCGCTCCGACGCCCACGACACCGGACCACCTGTCGAGGGAGTGGGTGGAAAAGACATCCTCCCCCTCGTTACCGGCGGCAGCAACAACGATAACTCCGCGGCTAAGTGCATGCGCAATCGCCCATTTGAGTTCCTCATCCGTGCTCTGGGAGACACTAATGATCTCGGCACCGTCGTTGACTGCTTGGTTGATGAGCGCAACCTGAGCGATCATGCTTCCTGACTTACTCTTGCAATCTTCGCCCAACGCATCCGGATCGGACTTTACCCGACTTCGATAGCTCAGTACGGTGGCCTTGGGAGCCATACCGTATGTAGGCGAGGCGAGAACTGACACGACTGCGGTCCCGTGGGTTTTGCTCGCCAGACTCGTAGTGACGGTGCAGGGGGTTTTGTCGGTGATGGTTGCGCCTGTGAGTTCGGGGGCGGTGGTGTCGACTTCGCCGTCGAGGAGGGCGATGGTGACGCCTTGGCCGGTGTAGCCTTTGGCTCGGGCTTGGTCGAGGTGGTAGTAGGCGTAGTAGGGTTGGTCGGCGGCTGTGATGGTGTCGGCGGCGTGGGCGGGTCCTGTGGGTAGGGCGGCGGTGGCGACGCTGAGGGCGGCCGCGCAGGCGGCGGCGCGTGCAGCTCGGGCGGCGCGTGTGGTTACCATTGGCGTGGGTCCCATCCGTCGTCTTTCGTGGGGGCGGGGGTGATGTCCTTGTCGGAGCCGTAGGTTTGGGACATGGGGTTGACGTAGCCGGGGGGCAGCTCGTCCTCGTCGTCGATTCTGAAGGGTTCGTACTTGCGTTTGGGGGTCTTCTTCTCGTCTTTGCTGGCCCCGGCTCCGGCCCCGCCTCCCATGATGCCGCTCATGCCGGGCCTGCCCGCGGCGTTCTTCCCCGCCGCCGTGCTCGTCCCGGTTGTCCCGGGGGTGGCGGTGGTGCCGCCGACGCCGGTGCCGAGGCTGGTGGGTGGGGTGTAGGAGCCGAAGCCGACGCCGGAGTAGGTGCCCGCGCGCAGCGCCGTGGTGGCGCCCAGGGCGGGGCTTGCGTGCATGCGTGCGGCTGTGCCCACTCCCAGTGCTCCGGCTCCCAGGAGTCCGGCTCCGCCCAGGGCGGCGGTGGAGGGGCCGCCGTTGATGCGCCACAGGGGGTGGTCGCGGTCGGTGGGGGGAGCGGGGGTGTAGCCGCCGATGGTGCCGTTGGCGTGGCGGTCCCCGCCGATGCGGGTGTGCATGAGGTCGATGCCCATCAGGTCCTGCGGGTCGGTGATGGGGTTGGTGCGCGTGCCCGGCTCTCCTTCGGCGTCCAAGCGGTAGGGGATACGCCGGGATTGGAGCTTGTAGGCGTCCCTCATCCGCGCGCCCTCGGCGTCGGGGTCATCGAAACCACCCGGGTACAGGCCCGAGTTCGGCCCCCGCAGGGAAGAACGCCCAAAATCAGAATCCCGATCCCCCGGATACACACCCCCCTCATGAGCAGACACCCACATGTGACCGCGACGCAGCTGCTCAGCAACCGACGGGGACGAAGGACCTGAACTCGGAGAAGGAATAGGGGTGCTTGAATCGCCTACATCGATCCTGCGCTGCTGCTCGGTGAGGACCTTCCCCTGGTCGGCTAGTCCCTGCATGGAGGCGCTGAGGCGCTGCAGGATGTCGGCGGCGTTGGCCTCGCGCTGGGCGTTGGCCTGCGCGGCGATCGCGTCATAGACGGCGGCGCCCGTGGAGACCACGGCGCTGACCACCTTCCCGGAGATCCCGTAGTGCTTCATCACCGGAATCGTCACCTGGGCCACGTCCCGCAGCGAATCCAAGCCCTTGTCCACCAACACCGGGGACAGACGCTCAGCCTCCTCACGCGCATGCATCATCACGCGACGCATCTCGGTGTACATCTGGGCGCCGTGCAGGTAGGCGTCGCGCCGACTGTCCAGACGCTGGTCTCCCTGCTCCAGCCAACCATCGATCGCCGTGCCGGTCTCGCCCTCGAAACCCTGGTTTGCGCGGTAGTGGCGGTAGCTTTCCGAGGCCTCGTCCAGGCCAGTGATGACCTGGCTGTGCAGGTCGTCGTATTGCTCCAGCTGCAGGTTTCTCTCGACCGCCTTCACGAACATCATGAGGCGGTGGTACATCGGGCTGTGTGCCATGGTCGTCGCTCCTCGCCTCAGATCTCGGGCTGATCGCCGACGGCACTGGGGATGCCGGAGGGGGCAGTACTGGCAGAGCCAGCGGAGCCCGCCCCCGCAGCGGCGTTAGCGATCGCCGCGTTGGAGTTCATGGCGGCGCTCGTCGACGCCAACTGCCCAGCCGCCGCCTCCTCGGTCCGCGTGAAATCCTCCTCGGCCCGATTCACCTTGGAACCAAAGTCCTCGTAGCCGCCCTTCTCCTTGACAAAGCCCTTCCGGGCGAGCGTGAGGAAGGAAATGAGCTGCTCGCGCGCCGCAGCGACGCCGACCTCGTTGCCCCACACGTCCTCGGACTGGGCATCAGCAAGGGACTGAAGGGCCGTGGAAGCTGACTCTAGGCCTGCCCCCCCCTGCTGGACATCCTGCCTGGTTTGCTCATGTTTCTGGGAGTCGAAACCCACGTCGCTCACGCGCGCCTCCTGTGCCTGTGAATCTCGCGAAGGGGCATCGCGAGAGAAAGATGGATGGTGCAAGCATATGGCGAAACACGCGGCGAGACAAAAGCGCTACGCAGGGGTCATTGTGGGCGCGGCCAGGCGTCACGGACGAGGCCACGCGGCCGCTTCGGCAAGTCGTCAAGCGGCCGCGGGCGCAGATCATGTCGGCTACGCTGTGACTCAACGGGGCGTGGGCGTGCCCGCCCGACGCCCGCCCGGGGCGCTCTCGCACGCGCGGCCTCGTGTCAGCCCGTCAAGCGCGCCGACACGGAAGGACAAGGGGGAGACATGGCGTCCACCGACGAATACCTGGAGTACGTGCGCGACCTACTCGGCGAGCTGGACGACGTGGCCCACCGCAAGATGATGGGCGAGTACGTCCTCTACTACCGGGGCAAGGTTGTGGGAGGCATCTACGACGATCGCTTCCTCCTGAAGATCACCCCCACCTCCGAGCGGCTCCTTGCGGGCGTGCCCCGCGCCATCCCCTACAAAGGCGCGAAGGAGATGCTCCTCGTCGAGACCGAGGACCGCGAGGCGCTGCGCGACGTGGTCACTTCGATGTGGGAGGAGCTGCCCGCCGTCAAGAAGCGAGCCAAGAAGTAGGAACGCTCACCGCGCGCGAACACGCTCTCGGGCGCGGCACCCCGGCCTCGGGACGGACGAGGCCCGCCCCGCCCACCCGGCACCGGCGCGCGGACTCTTAGAGATGTGCGACCAGCTCCGCGACGCGCCCGGCGTGGTCACGGGAGCGGGACACCATGTCGGCGAGCAACGCCTCGTCCGAGCGGTTTGCATACGAGACGCCGTAGAGGCACAGGGCGCCCACGTACTCCATCCCGGTGAGCGAGCACGTGGCCGTCACGGGGGTCAGGAGCGCGTTGATGTCGACGGAGTCCGCGCCGTAGTAGGCCTCGGGGGCCCCGGTCGTGAGGGAGACCACGAGCTTCTTGCCGCGCAGCGCGTTCCCCGTCGACCCGTGGCTGAAGCCGCGGACGAACACGTCCTCCACCCACTTCTGAAGGAGAGCCGGCCAGCCGTACCACCACAGCGGATACTGCAACACGATGACGTCCGCGTTCCTCAGCTTGGCCTGCTCGCCGCTCACGTCGATCACGTAGTCGGGGTAGAGCTCGTCGAGACGATCAATCTCGGCGTTCGGCAGCAGCTTTGACAGCTCCTCCACGATGGTCTTGTTCGCCACCGAGTCCACTTCAAGGCGCGGGTGCGCCGACACGATCAGGATGTTTGCCACGATGGATTCCTCTCTCTGATACCAACGAGCCTAACTCCTCGCGCGCGAGAACAACAGGGGGTGCGCCGCGTTCACGAGAACCGTGCCGCTAGCGGTGGCAGCTCCGGCCTCAATGTGAACTGCGCCCTGAAACTTGGACGCGTCTAATGGTGGCCGTTATGCGGCTTCCTGTAGGGCCTGATCCCGGTATTCTGCCGGGGCCAGTTTTCGCCTGTTGTCTAGCGGCAGGGGAAAGGTAAAAGCCGCTCCCGAGACAACGGACTACTGCTTGTCGGTGTCGGCGTCGGTGCCGGTGTCGGTGGTCGCGGGTGCACTCGTTGGGGCGTCTGCATCGTTGGATTCGTCCGGGTTCTCGGAAGCGGCCGGCTCAGCGGGACTGACAGGGGTGCTGGGTGTGGCAGCGTCTCGCGGGGTCAGCCAGAAGAAGATCTCGCGGAGCCCCCACGCGAAGAAAGCAGCGACGAAGTGGTAGGGCAGCCACGCGGTCACGAGCTCCCAGCTGGGGCCGCCGAGAAAACCGCCCAGCAGAACTCCCAAGAACCACACGACCGCCACGTCGGAGAATACGGCCCCCGCGATCGCGACAGGCTTCCACGATCCGGCCTTGTCGAGGAACTTTCGGGTGATGGCTATCAACACCTGGAAGAAGGTGAAGAAGCCCATGAAGCCAAAGAAGTAGATCAGTGCCAGGTCCGCGGCATAGGAGACCGGGAGCCCGACCAGGAAGATCACGTGGAGCACCAGGTACCGGACGAAGAAGTTAACAATCCCTTGCGGGTCACGCGTATCTGTCATGTCCTCATCCTAAAGGGGCCCACAGCTATGACAGCAAGTTCCCCACGAACTTCGTGAACACGGAGTGCGTACGAATGCTGCGCGGGGTGAAGCCCCGTCCCCGAAGAGAAAACGGCACAGTACTACGGTAGAAGCGTGGCCAACACCGATTCCCAGCCCCTCACCCTGCGCGGCATCCTCCTCGTCATTGCAACGGGCGTGGGCGCGGGCTTCCTCTCCGGACTCTTCGGTGTGGGGGGCGGCCTCGTCATCGTGCCCGCCCTCATGGCCGTCCTGGGCATGGATCAGCGCCGCGCCTCGGCCACGTCCCTGGCCGCCATCATCGTCACTGCAGCCGTCGGCTCAGGCACCTACGCCCTGCACGGCGAGGTCTCCTGGGCGGGCGCCGCCCTCCTCGTCGCCGGCGCGCTCGCGGGCTCCCAGATCGGCGTGTGGCTCCTGCGCCGCCTCCCCGCACCCGCCCTGCCCTGGATACTCATCGGCTTCACGGTCTTCGTCATTGTCTCCCAATACCTGCAGGTCCCCACACGCGAGGGAGCCGTCTCGCTGACCCCGGCCTCGTGCGCCCTCATGATCCTGGTCGGCCTGTGCGCCGGCATTCTCTCCGGCCTGGTCGGCGTGGGCGGCGGATCCGTCATCGTGCCCGGCATGGAGCTCGCCGTCGGCGCGGGCGACCTCATCGCGCGCGGCACGTCGCTCCTCGTCATGATCCCCACCGGCATCGCCGGCACCGTCACCAACCTACGCCACCGCATGGTCGACCTGCGCGTCGGCCTCATCGTCGGCGCATCCGCCGCGGCCACGGCCCCCGCCGGACGCCTCGTCGCGACGCTCGCGTCCCCGAGCGTGGGCGCGATCCTCTTCAACATGTTCCTGCTGACCATCATCGCCTCGACGATCGTGCGCATACGTAAGAAGGCGCGCGCTCAGATCTAAGGGGCCGAGGCCTCGGCCAGGTAGCACCGCGAGCCTCGTCGCGTAGCCCACCGCGGAGTCGCCGGGGTAGGCTCTTCACGGATAGGTTGTTCGCATGTGGATAGGTTAGACGCTTGTGGATAGGTTAATAACCTATCCGCGTGCTCGTAACCTATCCGTGTTTTCGTAACCTATCCGCGAGTACAGGCGATGGGCACAGCAGGAAAGCGGTCAGCAACAGCAGAGGGGCAGAGGGCGGACGTAACAGCGGGCAACCGCAGTGGCACAGTAGCTAAGCGCTGAGGCACGACGGGCAGCCGCAAGCGACAACAGAGGGGATTCCGGGTGCCAACGACAGCGGGTGAGCGCGCCAATCGCCCACCGGCACCCGAACACAGAAAGCGGCCCCGGCCTCACACGAGACCGGGGCCGAAGCGTCAGCCGCTAGCGTGACTTGTGGATCACTCGTCGGCAGCGCTGGGGTGCGTCATGTCGGCGGGAACCACCCACGCGTCGAACTCCTGCTCCGTCAGGAAGCCGAGCTCCAGGGCGGACTCGCGCAGCGACAGGCCCTTGTGATGCGCGTTCTTCGCGATCTTCGAGGCCTTGTCGTAGCCGATGTGACGGTTCAGGGCCGTGACCTGCATCAGATTGATGTCCAGGTTGTGCTGAATCTTCTCGCGGTTCGGCTCGATCCCGTACGCGCAGTGCGTGTCGAAGGACACGCAGGCGTCGCCCAGCAGGCGGATGGACTCCAGGACGTTCCAGGCCATGACGGGCTTGAACACGTTGAGCTGGAAGTTGCCCTGCGAGCCGGCGAAGCCGACCGTCGCGTCGTTGCCGAACACCTGGGTGGCGACCATCGTCATGGCCTCGCACTGCGTCGGATTCACCTTGCCCGGCATGATCGAGGAACCGGGCTCGTTCTCGGGAATGAGCAGCTCGCCGATGCCGTTGCGCGGACCCGACGCGTACCAGCGCACGTCGTTCGCAATCTTCATCAGGGCGTCGGCCAGCACGCGCAGGGCGCCCGAGACCAGCACCAGGGCGTCGTGCGCGCCCAGCGCGGCGAACAGGTTATCCGCCTGCTTGAAGTCGATGCCGGTCTCCTCCGAGATCTTCTTGGCGGTGAGCTCACCGAACTTCGGGTGGGCGTTCAGGCCGGTGCCCACCGCGGTGCCGCCGATGGCGAGCTCGCGCGCACGCGAATCCGCGTACTCAATGCCCTCCAGCGCGAAGTCGATCTGCGCCACCCAACCGGAGATCACCTGGCCCAGGCGAATGGGCGTCGCGTCCTGCAGGTGAGTGCGGCCCACCATGATGACGTCGTCGAACTCCTTGGCCTTCTTATCCAGCGTCTCGCGCAGCTGGCGCACGCGCGGGTACATGTCGTGCAGCTCGGAGACGACCGCGATGTGCATGGCCGTGGGGAAGGTATCGTTCGAGGACTGGCCGCGGTTGACGTGATCGTTGGGGTGAACCGGGGCCTTCGTGCCCATCTGGCCCCCCGCGATCTCGATGGCGCGGTTGGAGATGACCTCGTTGGCGTTCATGTTGGACTGAGTGCCCGATCCCGTCTGGAACACGACGAGCGGGAAGTTGTCGTCCAGCTTGCCGGAGATGACCTCGTCGCCCGCCTGGGCGATATAGCCCGCGATGTCGGCGGGCAACTCACCCAGCTCGGCGTTGGCCAGGGCCGCGCACTTCTTCAGGATACCGAGGGCACGCACCATCGGGCGGCCCCACACGAACGTGTTACGTCCGATGTCGAAGTTGTGCAGCGAACGCTCCGTCTGAGCGCCCCAATAGCGGTTCGCGGGAACCTCAACGGCTCCCATCGAGTCGGTTTCAGTACGGGTAACTTGTGCCACAAGTGGCTCCTTCGCGTAGGGCTTACGTACCCCCCTAGGATAGCGCCGCGCGCGCCCCGTGGCGTGGGGCACTCGTCCTAGTCGCCGACGCGCGCACGCAGCTCCACGCGGGCGAGCAGCCACCACGCGCACGCGCACGACAACACCAGGAGCGCCAGCGCGAGGAGGAACGGCGACAGAGGGGCCCACCCGTACAGGGCGGTCGCAGACACGGGGGCCACGATCCACGTGATCGCCCCCGTCGCGTTGATGATCCCCGCGATGCCGCCCTGCTCGCGCGCGCTCACCGACAGGGACGCGCCGGCCGCGTAGCCGGGGGAGGCCATGCCCGAGGCCACGCCGAGAGCGAAGGTCGACGCGCCCACCGCCCACAGGCTCGGCGCGACAGACAGGCAGGCCAGCGCCGCGAGGGCGGCCGTCATGCCCGCGCGCAACAGGGAGCGAGGCCCCCACCCCAGGCGGGGGACCACGATCAGCTGCATGAGCATCGCGCCCGCCGCGTTGGCCAGCAGCATCACTCCCGTCACCGGCACGGCGCGGGTGGGATCCAACGCGCCGCGATCCTGCACGACGAACCCCATCGTGATCTGAACGACGCCGTTGGCGAAGTAGATGCCAAACACGGAGACGATCCACGGGGCGATGCGCCGATCCAGCCACCCCACGCGCGGCGGCAGGGCCGCGTCCGCCTGCGAGGTGTCGGCCCGGGGCCCCGACGAGGCCGGGCGTACATGCCCTGCCCGCCCCGCATCGCGCGCGACGCCGGGCAGGCGCCTCGCCGGTCGCGAGCCATCCCCGTCGCGCGGCAGCCACGCCAACGCAATGCCCAGTGCAACCAGGACGAAGAGGGGCGTGGCGTGGACGGGAGCAAAGATCCACCACGCGCCCAGCGCGGAGGAGACGAGGGAACCAATCATGACGGAGAGATTGATGGCGCCGGAAAAAGCGGAGGTTCCCCGCACGCGCGAGGCCTCGTCGGGAGTCACCTCGGCCACGAGGGCCTGACCCGTGGGGGGAATCGCGGCGACAGCCGAACCGAAGAATGGCCCGCGCGCCACCATGACCGCCCCGGCCGCGCTGGCCGCACCGATCACGCCGCCAGCGCGCGCCCACACGGCCGCCGAGAAGATCGTTCCGGCCGCCAGCGCCAGGCCGAGCGCCCACAGGATGACGCGCCTGCGCCCCCACGCGATCGAACGCCGACCCCAGAACTGGCTGAGGACCGTCACCGCCAGCGCAGCCAGCGACACGGCGGCCCCCACGATCCACTCGGGCAGGGACAGCGCACGAGACAGGGGAGCGATCGACACGTTGAGCATGTTCTGCGCCGTGTACGTGAACAGGGCGATAGCGACGAGGGCGCGCAGCGTCGGATTGGTCAGCAACGGAGAGGAAGGCACAGTGCATCCTACGACGAGGCCCCGCGAGATGCGCGGGGCCGAGCCGGGGACGGGGGATCGAAGCGGCGAGCTCGAAGAAACTGCTAGCGCTGAACCCAGGTGGTCACCTTCCAGCGAGCGTCCCCGGAGATCTCGCGCCAGTCGGTGTCGCTACGCTCCTCGTCACGTCGCCACAGGGAGGGATCCAGGGCGGGGGCATACACGAAGGTCGTCCCCTGCGGGGCGCTCGCGGCCACGTCCAGGTCCAGGTCGGAGATGACCGCCTCGTCCAGGAGTGGCAGGGTCTGCGCGTACAGGTGAGCCCCGCCCGTGATCCACACGTAGGGCGCGCCCGTTTCCTGCGCGACGGCGCGGGCATGGTCCAGCGCGTCCTCCACCGAGTGCGCGACGTGAGCGCCCGGGGCCTCGTATCGCTGGGAGCGGGTGACCACGATGTTCGTGCGGCCCGGCAGTGCCCCGCCCAGCGCCTCCCACGAGCGCCGCCCCATCACGATCGGGCAGCCCATCGTGGACTCCTTGAAATGGCGGAAATCCGCCGGGACACGCCACGACATGGACGTGCCGGTCCCGAGGACGCCGCCGCGGTC
Source organism: Schaalia odontolytica (assembly GCF_024584435.1). Lineage (GTDB taxonomy): Bacteria > Actinomycetota > Actinomycetes > Actinomycetales > Actinomycetaceae > Pauljensenia. Next base: position 1,088,849 of record NZ_CP102197.1, on the reverse strand, counting down.
CTGGGCCCAGATAGCCGCCAGCTTCGTCATACCGCGACCGGGGCCTTGATGGTGGGGTGGTGCTGGTATCCCGCAAACGAAATGTCCTCGAAGGAGTAGTCGAACATCGACCGCGCCTTGATCAGCTCCAGCCGGGGGAAGGGGTAGGGTTCCCGGCTCAGCTGCTCGCGCACCTGCTCCGTGTGGTTGGAGTAGATGTGGCAGTCGCCCCCCGTCCACACGAAGTCGCCGACCTCCAATCCGGCCTGCTGGGCGAACATGTGAGTGAGCAACGAATAGGACGCGATGTTGAAGGGGACCCCCAGGAACATATCCGCGCTGCGCTGGTAGAGCTGCAGCGAGAGACGACCATCGGCCACGTACAGCTGGAAGAAGGCGTGGCACGGCTCCAGCGCCATCTCCTTCAGGTCGCCGACGTTCCACGCGGAGACCACCATGCGACGCGAGTCGGGGTCGGTTCGAAGCGTCTCCAGCACGGAGGAGATCTGGTCGATGCGTCGTCCATCCCCGGCGTTCCACGAACGCCACTGCACGCCGTACACCGGCCCGAGATCACCGTTGCCGTCAGCCCACTCGTTCCAGATGCGGATCCCGTGCTCCTGCAGCCAGGACACGTTCGAGGAGCCGGACAGGAACCACAGGAGCTCGCCGACGACGGACTTGACGTGTACGCGCTTCGTCGTGATCAGCGGGAACCCACGCGAGAGGTCGTAGCGCAGTTGGGCGCCGAAGACGGAACGCGTGCCCGTCCCCGTGCGATCCCCCTTCGGAGTTCCCTCGCTCATGATGCGGGCGAGGAGATCCTCGTACTGGCGGTCCACGCCTGCCACGTCAGTCGACCTGTTCGTTGGTCCAGGTGTGCGAGGCCGGCAGGGCCTGGTCGACAACCGAGTGCTCGATCGTGCAGTTGCGCGCGATGGCGGCCTCTGCGCGTCGTAGCAGGTCAGCGACCTCGTCCTCGCTCAGCGCGGACATGTCCTGAACCAGCTCAACGTCCACGTGCGTGAAGCGATCGTTGTCCTCATCGTAGGAGGCGGAAACTCCGACGAACTGCGAGAAATCATCGCCCAGGCGGGCGGCCAGGCGCGCGTCTGAACTCATGGCGTTGCAGCCCGCGATCGCGAGCTTGAGCAGGTCGCCGGGGGAGAACATGCCGGGTCCGTGCCCGACGCGGATCTCGGCGCCGTCCTGGTTGCGGGCGACGTACTGACGCACGCCCGTTCGCTGCATGTACAGGGACTTGGGGGTATCACTCATAGCCTCCATTGTGGGGCCAAAGGGCGTTCCGTGCCCGCCAGGGGAGGCGGTAGGGGCTACTTTTTTCGCACAGCGAAGAGCCTAGCGGTGCTCCTCCAGCCAGGCGGCGGCCAGCTCCTCCTCCCGGTTTGCAACACCGCCCAGGCGAGCAACGGCCTCGCGCTCAATGCGTGCCCCCAGCAGCGGCACGCGCACGGACACCGATCCCACGACCTCGCGTGTGCATCCCCCCTCCGAGGCGGCCAGGGTTGAGGTGGCCTCCACAGACACCGGTGCGCCATCGACGGTCACCGACGAGCGCGAGCGCGCCCTGGCCTCGTCGCTGGCCCATTCCTCCGTGAAGGTCACGCGCAGGGGCGAGGCGACGAAGCGGGCGGCGGCCGCCGGGATCAGCTCGGGCCGACACTCGCCGTCAAGCGTGATGCGCTGGCCCTCCACGCGTATCCGCGCGCTGCCCTCCACCAGGAAGGCGCCGAAACGCCGCTCCAGGTAGGCGGGCGCCAGATACATGGCGACGACCTCGTCGGCCGACGCGGGGTAGGAAATCGACTGCGTAAACTCCACGGGTGTCCTCCATCGAATGACCGACGCCGAATCGTGGCCCGGCGCTCATTTACAACGTAAGGACCAACTGAGTTGCTCCTCTCCCCTTAGAGTAGAACCATGCGTAGTCTCATGCAGTTAGCTGAAGAAGCATCTTCGACACCGCTGTCGGAGAAGGACATCGATTGGCTGCACCTTCTTCTTGCCGACTGGCAGGTGCTGGCAGACCTGGCGGCCGCCGACCTCGTCCTGTGGCTGCCAGCCGACGACGGCCGCTTCATCGCAGCCGCCCACTGCCGCCCCGCCACGTCGACAACCGTCCACGTCGACGACATCATCGGCCTGCACCTGCCGGCGGCTCGCGAAATCGAATTGCGGCGCGCCATCCAGACCGGGCAGGTCGTTCGATCTCCCTCCGCGCGCTGGGCGGGAACCTACTCGATGATGGAAACCTGCGTGCCCGTGTGCCACGAGGGGCGCATCATCGCGGTGGTCACGCGCGAAGCGAACCTGTCCAGCCCGCGCCTGTCCCTCGGCTTCGAAGGGTGGACCGTGGCGGCCGCCGACACCCTGTGTCAGATGATGGCGCGCGGCGAGTACCCCTACGACTCGACGCCGCAGGTGACCTCCCACGGAGTGCCGCGAGTCCTGGACGGCGCCCTCCTGATCGATGCCGAGGGGCGGGTCCAGCAGGCCACCCCCAACGCCGTGTCCTGCCTGCGCCGACTCGGAATCCGCTCGCACGTGACCGGGAAGGTGCTCGCCCAGGAGATCACCGAGGTGATCGGGGACGAGTCCCTCATCGAGGAATCGATGGCCGTCGTCGTCATGGGCCGGGCATCCTGGCGAGTGGAGATCACCGCGCGGGCCTCAACCATCACCATGAGGGCCCTTCCCCTCGTCAATGGACGCAAGCGCCTGGGCGCCGTCATTCTGACGCGCGACGTGTCCGAGGTGCACCGTCACGAGCAGGAGCTCATGACGAAGGACGCGACGATCCGCGAGATTCACCACCGCGTCAAGAACAACCTGCAGACCGTCTCGGCGCTGCTGCGCCTGCAGTCGCGCCGCTCCTCAGAGGAGCCCGTGAAGGTCGCTCTGGCTGAGGCCGAACGTCGCGTGCAGGCGATCGCCACCGTGCACGCGGCTCTGTCGCAAAACGTTGACGAATCCGTCGACTTCGACGAGGTGGCGCGCACGATCGTGCGCATGGCGGGCGCCATCGCATCCACGGATCACGGGGTTGACGTCGTCACGAAGGGGCGCTTCGGTACGATCTCGGCGGATCAGGCGCAGGCCCTGGCCACGGTCCTCAACGAGTTGGTCGCCAACTCGGTCGAGCACGGACTGGCGGATCGCGACGGGCGCATCGAGGTGTGCGCCCAGCGCGACGGACTCGTCATGACGGTGACGGTCGCCGACGACGGCGTGGGCTTCGTCCCGGGAACCCCGATGAGTGGCCTGGGCACGCAGATCGTTCACCAGATGGTGCGCGGGGAGCTGCGCGGCTCCATCGAGTGGGCTCCCCGGGAATGGGGAGGGACCCTCGTCACCCTCGTGACGAACTTGGATCCGGCGTAGCAGCGGCGCGTCGGGCACGAGCGAGGCCGGGGACCCGTGGGATCCTCGACCCTGTTCGTTCGTGGCGTGCGCCCGGCTTTTCGTGCCGCGCCGCGCCTAGCGGGCGGCGCGGCGCGCGCGGGCGGCGCGGCGCTTGAGGGCACGACGCTCCTCTTCGCTCATCCCGCCCCAGACCCCCGAGTCCTGGTTGTTCTCGATAGCCCACTGCAGGCAGATTCCCTTCACGGTGCACTCGCGGCATACGGCCTTCGCCTGGGCGGCCTGGGTGACGGCGGGGCCCGTGTTCCCGATGGGGAAGAAGAGTTCGGGGTCCACCGTCAGGCATGCAGCCTTGCTGCGCCAGTCCATCATGCGTGCTCCTTGTATCGCCGTTCGCCGTGCTCCGCTGAATCACTTGTCAGTCTCCGATAGGTCATATTAGTCGCGCAAGACGGTGCGAATGCGAAAACGGAGAAGTCACTATGCGTCTTGTCACGCTCGCCGATGGTGCTGGGACTTAGGTATTGGCTGAACGTGTGGTCAGTTGAATGGTTGTGAGGATGCCGTCATCGCAGATCAGACCGGAGGAATTGTCCCATCGTCGGGCGCCGATCGAGAGCGGGTGCCGAGAATTGACATGTGTCAGGGCGCGCACGACGTTGGTTGACGGATTGAGAGCGAGCACGCGGTGGCCGTCCCACCTGGTGATACGAGTCCACGCGGCGTCGGGGATGACGTCGGCAATCCTGGGGGCCGACCACCCCAGGGCAGCGTGTATCCGTTTAGCGATCCGAGCGTCTTCTTCCTGACCGACGATGATCCACGGCCTGTTTTCCGCCCACGAAAGAGGGGCACATTCAGGGCCGATCAGGGCCGGAGACGAGGAATTGCTGACCAAGCGTGCGCTGAGGGCGGGTGAGGGGATCCTCCACGGGAGAGACGCGCCCCCGGCGCACTCGCCGGCGGCCGACAGGCCTGTGGGTATCGCGACGAGGCGAGTGCGCTCCCCGGGGCGAGCCAGGAGCGCCTGGTTGTCTCCGAGCGTTCGCAGGTCCGCGGGGGCAATCCCGGCGTGCAGGGCCTCGTCGGCGTCCCTGGCGCGTACGAACCTCGTCGAAAACGCGCCCAGCGCCGCCCCCGAGGGCGTGAAGCGGCCGGCGTGCGCCGCGACGACAACGACGCCGGCGCGCCTCGCGCGCCCCAGGAGAGACGCCCACAGGGCCTCCGCCTGCGGAGCGGACACGGCGTGGGCGAGGGCAGCACGTAAGGCGGGAACGTCCGTCAGGGCGAGGACGAGGGGACCGTGCCCGCACGCCCCCTCCAGCAGGTCGATGGCGCCGATGTCCTCCTCGCGCAGGTGGGAGGCCGACGACGACGGAGCGTCCTCGCCGATGACGTGCAGCGGGATCTTTGCGTGCTCGGCAATCCTGGAGGCGAGGCAGAGCGCCCAGCGTGAGGCTAGGCCGGCCTCGTGCGCGCTGGCCTGAATCTCGATGCTCCCCCCGTCCCACGGGAGGGGAGAGTGTGCCTCGATCCCCTCAACCAGGCCGAGTCTGACGGTCCGGTGGCCCTTGAGCTGACCGGCCAAGCGGGCAGAAGTCGAGTCCGAGGGAGTGGTTGTGGCGGGCTGGGAGTCGACGTCCTCCCACGTGAGGGCATCCGGCAGGGGAGGAGCCCACAGCGGCTCGGCCGCCGCGGTCGGCCAGGCACGACGACACTCGGAGACGACGGAGGCGATGTCAGGCATGTAGGCCAGCTGGATCGTTCCGACCCCGGAGAGGACGGCCCGTCCCGGAATGCGTGGGAGCGAGGCGGCGCGGGCGTCCTCCAGGATGTCGGTAGAGTCGGCGGCGCTCAGGCACCGCAGGGCCAGCCGTATGTCCATGTTCGCCCGCATCTGGGCGCTGACGGCGCCCGAGGGGCGCTGGGTTGCGGCGATGAGGTGCAGGCCGAGGCTGCGCCCCTGGGCAGCCAGCCGCAAGAGGACTTCCATGGAGGAGGAGTGGGCCTGAGCGAGGGCACGGAACTCGTCGATCGCGACGATGAGCCGGGCGGGTGGAGGCGGAGCGGCGCGCGGATCTTCCTCGTGGGCGCGCTCCCAGGCGGCCAGGTCCGGGAAGTCGAGGTCGCTCAGGCGCCTCTCGCGATCCCGCAGGACGTGGGCGATGCCCTCGAGGGCGCGAGTCGTCGCCCCCGCATCAAGGTCGGTGAGCACGTCCTGTGTGTGGGGCAGCTCCCGCAGGCGCGCGAAGGTCGAGCCTCCCTTGTAGTCGACGAGGATGAAGCGGACGCGCTGGGGCGAATAGGCGTGCGCGATGGCCGCGAGCCACACGAGGAGAGCCTCGGACTTACCCGAACCCGTGCAGCCGGCAACCAGGGCGTGCGGGCCGTCGGAGACCAGGTCCAGGCTCACCGGCCCCTCCTGCGACTGCCCGATCGACACGCCCAGGGTTCCCGTCCGCGCGCGTGCCTCCTCGGCCCTCCAACGAAGAAGAGCAGGGAGATCATCCTGTCTGTCCATTCGCGTCACCGTCCACCACCAGGCCGGGCACACCGGAGCGTCGTCGGTGACGCACACCCGCGCGCACCACGACGGCAGGTCTTCCACGCACGTGGCGTAACCGATGTGAAGGACACCGGTGTCACGTGGGCTTCTCGCGCAGTGCGGGCACTCCTCGCTGGCGCTCACGTGGATGTCGATGCCCGCGTGCCCGAGCAGGACGGGGGCGGAGCTGTTCCACCACACGCGGGCTCCTCCCGCCTGGGCCGCCACCTGGCCGGCGCACCACAGGGCGCATTCGGCGCCGTGGGCGCCCGCGATTCCCACGGACGCGCTCTCCGCCGACGAGGCGCCCTGCCCGCTGGGTGCGAGCACGACCCGACGCGTCAGGCGCGTGGCCTTCCCGGGCCACACGGCCGCGCGCAGCGACGGCGGGACGGATCCTCGCGACGGCAGCGACGCGAGGACGAGGGCGAGGGTCGCCCCGTCCCACCCGAGTCGGCGTCGGTGCGCCCGCCACGCAAGCACCGCCGCCACCGCGAGCACCAGCGCGGCCACGCCCACCGCCATGCGCGCGGCAAGGGGGGACCTGGGAAGCACAGAATGAAACCTCCAGCCCATGAAGGCGACCATGAGTAGCGCCGAGACGACGGGAAGGACTCGCATGAGCGTGGCGGGGCGCGGCAACCCGCCACCCCGGCGGGTGACGCCCGGCCAGGCGAGGCGATGCGGCCTGGGCCGCACCTCGAAGGTGTCCTCTCCCAGGCGGATTCGCGTCCCTGCGACCACGCCCGTGTGTGCGAGGGAGCGCGCCCGTACGGGGAGGAGTCGGCGGGCGCGTATCGCGGGGGCGCCGGGCGCCCGGCGCAGCAGCGCGCGAGAGTCGTGAGTGGAGAAGGAGGCGTGCTCGCGCGCCACGCTCGGGCACGACAGGGGGACGTCGCCCGCTCGTCCGATCGTCCCGGGGGCGAGGACCAGCCCGATGTCTGGGCCGCCAACGCACGCCAGGTGCAGGCTCGTGCGCAGGGATGCGCGCGCCAGGCAACCTCGATCGTTCATGCCTCAACTCTGGACCCGGCCTCGTGCGCGTTCAAACGCCTCCGACGCGCCTGTGGACAAGGCGGCAAGGGGAAAGTCCTCGGTGGACAACTGGCGCGCGCCCTGTGGGCATGGCCACCTCGCGTTCGTCCACCGGAGAGCGCGCCGCCCCTCGGGGCAGCGAAATGCGACAATGGTCCCCATGTCTGACCCCACGTTCGAGACCACCCGGAAACGCTACGACGAGCTCGTCAGGAGCATCGAGGAGGCGCGCGCCGCCTACTACGACCGGGACTCGCCCACCATCTCGGACGCCGACTACGACCGCATGTACCGCGAGGTCGAGGAGATCGAGGAACGCTACCCGCAGCTGCGCGGCGCGGATTCTCCCACGATGAGCGTGGGCGGTAGCGTCGACTCCTCCTTCACCGAGGTCCGCCACCTCGCCCAGATGATGTCCCTCGACGACGTGTTCTCCCTGGAGGAGCTCGCCGGGTGGGAGACCCGCATGAGCGAGGCGACGGGCATCGTGGACCTCGAGATGACGACCGAGGTGAAGGTCGATGGCCTCTCCATCAACCTCCTCTACGAGAACGGCCGCCTCGTGCGCGCCGCCACCCGAGGCGACGGCTACGTCGGCGAAGACATCACCGCGAACGCGCGGACAATCGCCTCCATCCCGCAGACGCTGACAGGACCCGCACCCAGGCGCATCGAGGTGCGTGGCGAAGTCTACTTTCCGGTCGCCGACTTCGCAGCCTTCAACGAGGCCCGGGTGACCGCCGGAGAGAAGGCCTTCGTGAACGCTCGCAACGCGGCCGCCGGCTCGCTGCGCCAGAAGGACCCGGCCGAGACCGCCAAGCGCCCCCTGGCGATGGTCGCCCACGGCATCGGCTTCGTCGAGGCAGAGGAGGGGTTCACCGAGCCGACCACCCAGCAGGACTGGTACGAGCAGCTGCGCGACTGGGGGCTTCCCGTCTCGCCCTACACTCGCCTGCTCGCCGGTCGCGAGGCCATCGAGGAGCGGATCGAGCAGATCGGAGCGCAGCGACACGGCCTCGACCACGAGATCGACGGCGTCGTCGTCAAGATCAACGACCTGGCCCTCCAACGCTCCCTGGGGTCCACCTCGCGCGCCCCCCGCTGGGCGGCCGCCTACAAGTTCCCGCCCGAGGAGGTCCACACGCGCCTGCTCGACATCCGCGTCCAGGTGGGGCGCACCGGCCGGGTCACCCCCTACGGTGTCATGGAATCCGTGCTGGTCGCCGGATCCAACGTCTCGCGCGCGACCCTGCACAACGCCCAGGAGGTAGCCCGCAAGGGCGTCCTTATCGGCGACCTCGTGGTCCTGCGCAAGGCCGGCGACGTCATCCCCGAGATCGTCGCCCCCGTCGAGGACGCCCGCAACGGCTCCGAGCGCCCCTTCGTGATGCCCACCGAGTGCCCCTCCTGCGCCACCCCCCTCTTCCAGGAGAAGGAAGGCGACGTCGACCTGCGCTGCCCCAACAAGGGAGCCTGCCCCGCGCAGATCACCGAGCGCCTCGCCCACGTCGGCGCGCGTTCCGCCCTGGACGTCGAGGGCCTCGGCGACGAGTCCGCCCTGGCCCTGACCCAGCCTGAAAACGACCGCGACGAGGTGGCAGCAGCCCTGGTCGCCGGGCACAGTGTCACCCTGGAGGATGGAACCGTCCTCACCCTCGAGGGCGGCCGCGAGCTGCCCCACGGCGAGCAGATCACCCGCGCCGAGGCTCTCCTGCCCGCCCCACAGGCTCCCGTCCTGACCAGCGAGGCCGTGCTCTTCGACCTGCGCGCGCGGGACCTGCGCGACGTCATGGTGTGGAAGCCCGTGAAGGACAAGGGCGAGGAAACCGGGGACTGGAGGCAGGTCCGCTACTTCTGGACCAAGGCGTACAAGGCGCGCAAGCAGCGCGGACAGACCGTGTACGAGCCGGTCGAGACAAGCGCCTCGAAGGGCACCGAGAAGATGCTCGCCGAGCTGGATAAGGCGAAGAATCAGCCGCTCGCGCGCGTCCTCGTCGCCCTGTCCATCCGCCACGTCGGCCCCACGGCCGCGCGAGCGCTCGCGGACGCCTTCCGCTCCATGGATGCCCTGCGGGCCGCCTCCCTTGAGGAGCTCTCCGCCGTCGAGGGCGTGGGCGAGGAGATCGGGCGCTCCCTCCTCGACTGGTTCACGGTGGACTGGCACCTGGCGGTCCTGCAGGCCTGGGCGCGCGCGGGGGTGCGGATGGCAGACGAGGAGCGTGAAGCTGTCTCCGATGTGCTCGCCGGGCTGACGATCGTGGTCTCCGGCGCCATGCCCGGATACGACCGCGAGGGAGCCAAGGAAGCCATCACGTCGCGCGGCGGCAAGGCGGCGGGCTCGGTCTCGAAGAAGACCTCGCTCGTGGTCGCGGGTCCGGGCGCGGGCTCCAAGGCGGCCAAGGCCGAGGCCCTGGGCGTCCCCGTCATTACCGAGCAGCAGTTCGCCGACCTCCTCGAGGGGGGCCTGGCGGGAGTCGGCCTCTAGCGAGGCGCGCCCTACACGAGCGGCTCGAAGGGGCCCAGCAGCACCTCGCCGACGCGGGTGAGCATCGAGCGCTCCTCCCACTCCTCGATCGTCAGGCGGCGGGAGGTCGTCAGGTCGTTGGCGAAGATCTCCTCCATGCGTTCGGCCAGCTCGCGCGAGTGGAACTGCAGGCACACCTCGTAGTTGCCGCGCATGGACAGACGATCGATGTTCGCCGTGCCGATCGTGGACCAGCGCCCGTCCACCGTCATCGTCTTGGAGTGGATCATCGCGTGGCGGTAGAGCCAGATGCTCACGCCCTCGCGCAGGAGCTCGCCGTAGCAGGGCCGCGCTACCCAGTCCGCCATGATGTGGTTCGAATACTCGGGGATCAGGACTTCCACGCGCACGCCCCGCCGAGCCGCCGCGATCAGGGCAGCCAACACCTCGCGGTCCGGGATGAAGTACGCGGTCGTGATCATCACGTGGTCGGTCGCCCGCTCGATCGCGTCAATGTACATGCCGCGAATCGGGTAGAGCAGGTTGTGGGGAAGATTGAAGTGGGCGGTCACCTCGGCGCTCCACGCCCTGGCCCCCTGGTCGGGCAACGCCGGGCACGTCGCGGGACGGAAGTGATTCCAGAAGTCGACGAACCCGTTCTCCAGCTCCCACACCGCCTCGCCGCTGATCCGAACGTGCGTGTCGCGCCACTCGTTGGCGAAAGGATCACCGATGTTGTAGCCCCCCACGAAGCCGACCTCGCCGTCCACCACCAGGATCTTGCGGTGGTCCTGGCCGGTGCGGCGAATGTTGAGCGTGAACAAGCCCGAACGCAACGTCGGGAAGCGACGCACGTGCAAGTGCCTCATCCGCGGGAAACGATAAAACGCACGATCCTGGTTCAAAACCCCGAAGCCATCCCACACGCAAAAGACCTCTACCCCGCGTGCCGCCGCGTCAATGAGGGCATCCTTGAAGCGCTGCCCCCACCGGTCCGAGCGCCAGATGAAGGTCTCGAAGTAAATGTGATGCTGCGCCCCCGCGATGGCCTCCAGCATGTCCTCGTACAGGGAGGTTCCCTCCGTGTACGTGCGCGCCACGGTCTGACCGATCCTCGTGTCCGCGGGGGGAAGCGCGGGGAAACCGTGCACGCCGCCGGGGATGCGGGCCGTGCGCATCCGGTCGATCGCGTGCACCGTGACAATCGCAGCCGCCTGCGCGGCCGCCACCGCGATCCCCACCTTCTTGAGGATCGACCACGTCTGCCTGGTGAGTTGACGTCGCTGTGAAAAGGCCATACGGGTAGGATGCCACACATGTCACGCATTAGTACTGACGAGGTCGCCCGCGTCGCGGGCCTGGCCCATATCGCATTGACCGACGAGGAAATCACGCGCTTCGCGGGTGAGCTCGACGCGATTGCCGACGCCGTTTCCAAGGTGTCGGAGGTCGCGACCCCCGACGTGCCCGCCACCTCACACCCGATCCCGCTCACCAACGTGTGGCGCGAGGATGAAGTGGGGCCGACCGTGGACCGAGACGAGGTGCTCGCGCAGGCGCCCGCCGCGCAGGACGGCATGTTCCTAGTGCCGCAGATCCTGGGGGAGGACTGATGAACGACCTGTTGAAGAAGAGCGCCCTCGAACTGGCCGACATGCTCGCCGCCGGGGACATTACCTCGGTCGAGCTGACCCGGGCCTGCCTGGACCGTATCGACGCCATCGACGATCGCGTCCGCGCCTTCATCACCGTCGACCGCGAGGGCGCACTGGCGACCGCCGCCGACGTGGACGCGCGCCGCGCAGCGGGGGAGGACCTGCACCGCCTGGCGGGCGTGCCCATCGCCATCAAAGACAACATCGTGACGCGCGGCCTGCGCACCACCTGCGCCTCGAAGATCCTGGGAGACTGGAAGCCCCCCTACGACGCGACCGTCACCGCCAAGATCAAGGAAGCCGGCCTGCCCATCGTCGGTAAGACCAACATGGACGAGTTCGCCATGGGGTCCTCCACCGAGCACTCCGCCTTCGGCGCGACGAAGAACCCCTGGGACTTAGAGCGCATCCCCGGTGGCTCCGGCGGCGGCTCGGCCGCCGCGGTCGCGGCCTTCATGGTGCCCCTGGCCCTCGGCTCCGACACGGGCGGCTCGATCCGCCAGCCAGCGTTCGTGACCGGAACGGTCGGCGCGAAGCCCACCTACGGTGCGGTGTCGCGCTTCGGCCTGGTGGCCATGGCCTCGTCCCTGGACCAGATCGGCCCCGTCACCCGCACGGTCGCCGACGCCGCCGCCCTCACCGAGCTGATCGGCGGCTTCGACCCCAACGATTCGACCTCCCTGAACGAGCCGGTTCCCGCGCTCACGCAGGCCGTCGAGTCCGTCGCCGCGCAGGGTGACATGAAGGGCCTGAAGGTCGGCGTCGTCAAGGAGCTGAGCGGCGAGGGCTACCAGAAGGACGTCATCGACGCCTTCAACGCCACCGTCGAAAAGCTGCGCGAGGCCGGTGCCGAGATCGTCGAGGTCTCCTGCCCGCACCTGGAATACTCGCTGGGCGCCTACTACCTGATCATGCCCGCCGAGGTCTCCTCGAACCTGGCTCGCTTCGACGGCATGCGCTACGGAATCCGCGTCGAGCCCACCGAGGGGCCCGTCACCGCGGAGCGGGTCATGGCCGCCACCCGCGAGGCGGGATTTGGCGACGAGGTGAAGCGCCGCATCATCCTGGGCACTCACGTGCTGTCCGCCGGATACTACGACGCCTACTACGGCAGCGCCCAGAAGGTGCGCACGCTCATCCAGCGTGACTTCGACGCCGTCTTCGAGCAGGTCGACGTCCTCGTGTCGCCGACGGCACCCGAAACGGCCTTCAAGTTCGGCGAGAAGACCTCCGACCCCCTGGCCATGTACCTCTACGACGTTGCCACGATCCCCGCCAACCTCGCGGGAATCCCCGGCGTGAACGTCCCCAACGCGGTGTCGTCGCAGGGCTTGCCGATCGGATTCCAGGTTCTCGCCCCGGCGCGCGGCGACCTGGTCATGTACAAGGTGGCGTCCCTCGTGGAGGCCCTCAGCTCCGACGTCGCGGGTCAGTGCCCCGCAGCTACCTGGGAGGAAAAGTGATGAGTGAGCTCATGGATTACGACGAGGCCGCCCGCCGCTTCGACCCGGTTCTCGGCATCGAGGTGCACGTCGAGCTGGGAACGGCGACCAAGATGTTCGATGCTGCCCCCAACGCCTTCGGCGGTGACCCGAATACGTACGTGACCCCCGTGTCGCTGGGCCTGCCCGGCTCGCTGCCCGTCGTGAACCGCAAGGCCGTCGAGTATGCCATCAAGATCGGCCTGGCGCTGAACTGCGAGATCGCGCAGTACTGTCGCTTCGCGCGCAAGAACTACTTCTACCCGGACCTGACGAAGGCCTTTCAGACCTCCCAGTCGGATGAGCCGATCGCTCACGATGGCTACGTGGACGTCGAACTGGAGGACGGCACCATGTTCCGCGTCGACATCGAGCGCGCACACATGGAGGAGGACGCGGGCAAGAACACGCACATCGGCGGCGCGGACGGGCGTATTCAGGGCGCGGATCACTCGCTCGTGGACTACAACCGTGCGGGCGTTCCCCTGGTTGAGATCGTCACCCGCCCGATCGAAGGGGCCGGCGAGCGCGCCCCCGAGGTGGCCGCCGCCTACGTGCAGGCCCTGCGCGACATCTTCCGGGCGCTCGACGTGTCCGAGGCTCGCATGGAGCGCGGGAACGTGCGCGCGGATATCAACGTGTCGCTGCGTCCCACGCCCGACTCTCCGCTGGGCACGCGCACGGAGACGAAGAACGTGAACTCCTTCCGCGGGATCGCCTCGGCCGTCCGCTACGAGATGCAGCGGCAGGCCAAGATCCTGTCCGAGGGCGGGCACATCCTGCAGGAGACCCGCCACTACCACGAGGATGACGGCTCCACGTCCTCGGGCCGCGAGAAGTCCGACTCCGAGGACTACCGCTACTTCCCCGAGCCCGACCTGGTGCCGATCCGTCCGGATCGGGCGTGGGTCGAGGAGCTGCGCGCCTCCCTGCCCGAGCTCCCCGTGGCCAAGCGGCGCCGCCTGCGCGCCGAGTGGGGATACGCGGACATGGAGATGCGCGACGTCATCAACGCCGGCGCGCTCGAACTCATCGAGGCCACCGTCGGCGCCGGATGCGATCCCGCCTCCGCGCGCAAGTGGTGGATGGGTGAGATCTCGCGCCGCGCCAAGGAACGCGAGGTCTCCCTGGACGAGGCCGGGGTCAGCCCCGAGCAGGTCGCGCAGCTGCAGGGGCTCATCGATTCGGGTCGCATCAACGACAAGCTGGCGCGTCAGGCCCTCGAAGGGGTCCTCGCGGGTGAAGGTGACCCGGCGCAGGTCGTCGAGGCCCGAGGCCTCGAGGTCGTCTCCGACGACGGTGCACTCACCGCCGCCGTCCAGGAGGCCCTGGACGCCAACCCCGACATCGTTGAGAAGATCAAGGGCGGCAAGGTCCAGGCGGCCGGCGCCCTGGTGGGCGCGGTCATGAAGGCGACTCGCGGGCAGGCTGACGCGGCCCGCGTACGCGAGCTGATCATGGAGATGGTCGGCGCCTGAGGCGACGCCTGCTTGTGCCGGGGGCTGGGATCTCGTAGATCCCAGCCCCCGGCCGTCAGTGCCCGCCCAGCAGGCGGGAAGTGGCCGCCGCCGCACGCGAAGGGTCGCAGGGGAACGGGCCTTGGCCTCCTCGGTGTGGAGTCTCGTGTCCACGTTGTGGCCTTCCCCTGTCGGGTGGGGCCGAAAGATACCTAGGATGAGCGCTTGAGGATAGCCGGACCGAGGGGGTCGGGCGCCCGAAGAAAGGACAACCATGCGCACTTCGCCGTCGTACACCGCCTCCTACCGCATCGAGGTGGACGAGAAGACGACATCCATCGCCTCGATCGTTGACGTGGTTTCCGCAACCGGAGCGGAGATCAAGGGCCTGGATGTGGCCGACTCGGACCGCGGGCGCATCATCATCGATCTCACGTGCGACATGCGCGATTCCGAGCACCGCCGCGAGGTCCGCGACGCAATCAACACCCTGCCGGGCGTCAGCTCCGAGTCCGTGGCAGACCAGACGTTCATGAGTCACATCGGGGGGAAGGTTGAGATTCACTCGAAGGTGCCGCTGCGCAACCGAGACGACCTGTCGCGCGCCTACACGCCGGGCGTGGCGCGCGTGTGCACCGCGATCCACGACATGCCCCAGAAGGCGCACCTGCTGACCATGAAGGCCAACACGGTCGCGGTTGTCTCCGACGGAACCGCCGTCCTCGGCCTGGGAGACATCGGACCGGAGGCCGCCCTGCCCGTCATGGAAGGCAAGGCGGTCCTCTTCAAGGAGTTCGGAGGCGTGGACGCCTGGCCTGTCGTCCTGGACACGAAGGACACCGAGGAGATCATCTCTATCGTCAAGGCCATCGCCCCGGCCTACGGCGGCATCAACCTTGAGGACATCTCCGCACCCCGCTGTTTCGAAATTGAGGAGCGCCTGCGCGCCGAGCTCGACATCCCCGTCTTCCACGACGACCAGCACGGGACGGCAATCGTCGTGCTCTCGGCGCTCATCAACGCGCTCAAGCTTGTGGGCAAGAAGATCGAAGACGTGCGCATCGTCGTCTCTGGGGTGGGAGCCGCCGGCAACGCTATCATCCGGCTTCTCCTTGCTCAGGGCGCGCGCGACATCATCGGGTGCGGACGCAACGGCGCGCTGTCGGGCGACGACACCGACGGCATGCATCCGTCGCGTCGCGCACTGGCCGAGGCGACGAACCCCCGGCACGTCCACGGCTCCCTCAAGGAGGTCCTGGCGGGCGCGGACGTGTTCATCGGCGTGTCCTCGGGCAACATCCTGGAACCCGCAGACATTGCGACAATGGCGCCGGACGCGGTCGTGTTTGCGCTAGCGAATCCCACCCCCGAGGTCGATCCGATTGGCGCGGGCAAGCACGCCGCCGTCGTTGCCACCGGGCGCAGCGACTACCCGAACCAGATCAACAACGTCCTGGCCTTCCCCGGCCTCTTCCGCGGTCTCCTCGACGCCAAGGTCAAGGAGATCACGACGGAGGTCCTGCGCGTCGCCGCCGTGGCGATCGCCTCCGTCATCTCCGACGACGAACTGTCGCCGTCGTACATCATTCCCGGTGCCTTCGACAAGCGCGTTGCCCCTGCCGTGTCCAAGGCCGTTCGTCGCGCCGTGCGCGACCTGCCCACCGTCGACATCCCGGTGCAGCCCGACATGGATGTGAACTGAGAGTCATTTTGACCCAAAAACGGGCCCGGCCGTGCGCGAGGCGTGCGGCCGGGCCCGCGTTTTTCCTGCCGAGGCAGCGGGAACGACATGATGTCGAGAGCGACTTTTCGTTGTGTTGTGGGTGTTTGTGGGGTGTGTGGTGGGGGTTACATGGTTTGGGTTTGACTTTGGGTGTGGGGGTGGGTAGATTATTCACCTGTCGCCGCGAGCTTGTTTGTGGGTTTGTGGTGGTGGTTCACCGCTGTGGTGGCTGGGTTTTGTGGCTTGGTTGTCTGGGGTGTGTGGGTGTTGTTTGTGAACTCGATAGTGTGTTTGTTTGTTTTTTATGCCTGTTTTTTGTTTTTGAGTGTTTTTGGTTGGGATTGCTGGCTAGGCGGTTTTGTTTGGTTGGTTTTTCTGGGCTTTAACGTTTGTGTTTTTGTTCGGAGAGTTTGATCCTGGCTCAGGACGAACGCTGGCGGCGTGCTTAACACATGCAAGTCGAACGCTGAAGCTCAGCTTTTGTTGGGTGGATGAGTGGCGAACGGGTGAGTAACACGTGAGTAACCTGCCCCCTTCTTTGGGATAACGCCCGGAAACGGGTGCTAATACTGGATATTCACTGGTCTTCGCATGGGGGTTGGTGGAAAGGGTTTTTCTGGTGGGGGATGGGCTCGCGGCCTATCAGCTTGTTGGTGGGGTGATGGCCTACCAAGGCTTTGACGGGTAGCCGGCCTGAGAGGGTGACCGGTCACATTGGGACTGAGATACGGCCCAGACTCCTACGGGAGGCAGCAGTGGGGAATATTGCACAATGGGCGCAAGCCTGATGCAGCGACGCCGCGTGAGGGATGGAGGCCTTCGGGTTGTGAACCTCTTTCGCTCATGGTCAAGCCGCAACAATGGTTGTGGTGAGGGTAGTGGGTAAAGAAGCGCCGGCTAACTACGTGCCAGCAGCCGCGGTAATACGTAGGGCGCGAGCGTTGTCCGGAATTATTGGGCGTAAAGGGCTTGTAGGCGGTTGGTCGCGTCTGCCGTGAAATCCTCTGGCTTAACTGGGGGCGTGCGGTGGGTACGGGCTGACTTGAGTGCGGTAGGGGAGACTGGAACTCCTGGTGTAGCGGTGGAATGCGCAGATATCAGGAAGAACACCGGTGGCGAAGGCGGGTCTCTGGGCCGTTACTGACGCTGAGGAGCGAAAGCGTGGGGAGCGAACAGGATTAGATACCCTGGTAGTCCACGCTGTAAACGTTGGGCACTAGGTGTGGGGGCCACCCGTGGTTTCTGCGCCGTAGCTAACGCTTTAAGTGCCCCGCCTGGGGAGTACGGCCGCAAGGCTAAAACTCAAAGGAATTGACGGGGGCCCGCACAAGCGGCGGAGCATGCGGATTAATTCGATGCAACGCGAAGAACCTTACCAAGGCTTGACATGCACGGCGGCACTGCAGAGATGTGGTGGCATTTAGTTGGTCGTGTGCAGGTGGTGCATGGTTGTCGTCAGCTCGTGTCGTGAGATGTTGGGTTAAGTCCCGCAACGAGCGCAACCCTTGCCCTATGTTGCCAGCACGTGATGGTGGGGACTCGTGGGGGACTGCCGGGGTTAACTCGGAGGAAGGTGGGGATGACGTCAAATCATCATGCCCCTTATGTCTTGGGCTTCACGCATGCTACAATGGTTGGTACAGAGGGTTGCGATACTGTGAGGTGGAGCGAATCCCTTAAAGCCAGTCTCAGTTCGGATTGGGGTCTGCAACTCGACCCCATGAAGGTGGAGTCGCTAGTAATCGCAGATCAGCAACGCTGCGGTGAATACGTTCTCGGGCCTTGTACACACCGCCCGTCACGTCACGAAAGTTGGTAACACCCGAAGCCCATGGCCTAACCGCTTTTGCGGGGGGAGTGGTCGAAGGTGGGATTGGCGATTGGGACGAAGTCGTAACAAGGTAGCCGTACCGGAAGGTGCGGCTGGATCACCTCCTTTCTAGGGAGCCCTTTTTGTGGGGAGCAAGCGTGCATGGTGGCCTTTTGTGGTTGGTGTGTGGGTTTGTTCTTCTTGTGCTCGCATGTGTTCACTGCCCGCTAGTGGGTGGTGGGTGTGGGTGCGTTTTTTGGGGTTGGGCATAGAAGTTGTCGCGAGCAGACACGCTGTCGGGTTCACGTTCAACACCGTGTTGGCGTCCACCTGTTGTGGTGGTTGGCCTGCATGACCCGCCTGAGGTTTTGGGCGTGGGTTGTGTGTGGTGGGTTGTTTGTGATTTGTATAGTGGTTGCGAGCATATTTGTTCTGTACTGTTTTTTGTGTTTTGTTTAGTTTTGTTGGGCATTCGGTGGATGCCTTGGCATCAAGAGCTGATGAAGGACGTTGCGGCCTGCGATATGCCTCGGGGAGCTGGCGAGCGAGCGTTATTATCCGAGGGTGTCCGAATGGGGGAACCTAACCTGGGTTGTGCTGGGTTACCATCATCTGAACGTGTATAGGGTGGTGGGGGGAACGCGGGGAAGTGAAACATCTCAGTACCCGTAGGAGAAGATATTCCGTGAGTAGTGGCGAGCGAAAGCGGAGGAGGCTAAACCAGATGCGTGTCAGAGGCGGCGGCCGTTGCGTGTTTGGTGTTGTGGGGCCATGTTGGATCCTTCTGCCGGGGGGTCGCGTCGCATTGTGTTGGGAGTTGAACAGTCTGGGATGGCTGACCGGAGAGCGTGAGAGTCGTGTAAGCGGACCTGTGTTGTGTGGCGTGGATGTGGTGCCCGAGTAGCGCGGGACTCGTGGAATCTCGTGTGAATCTGCCAAGACCACTTGGTAAGCCTAAATACTACTTGATGACCGATAGTGCATAGTACCGTGAGGGAATGGTGAAAAGTACCCCGGGAGGGGAGTGAAATAGTACCTGAAACCGTGTGCCTGTAAGCCGTCAGAGCCTTGTGGGGTGATGGCGTGCCTTTTGAAGAATGAGCCTGCGAGTTAGTGATACGTGGCGTGCTTAACCCGTGTGGGGTATGCGTAGCGAAAGCGAGTCTGAAAGATGGCGTTTGTCGCGTGTTCTAGACCCGAAGCGGGGTGATCTACCCATGGTCAGGTTGAAGCAGAGGTAAGACTGTGTGGAGGACCGAACCCACCAGGGTTGAAAACCTGGGGGATGAACTGTGGGTAGGGGTGAAAGGCCAATCAAACTCCGTGATAGCTGGTTCTCCCCGAAATGCATTTAGGTGCAGCGTTGCGTGGTCCCTGGTGGAGGTAGAGCTACTGGATGGCCGATGGGCCCGATGGGTTACTGACGTCAGCCAAACTCCGAATGCCATTAGGTGTAGCGTGGCAGTGAGACTGCGGGGGATAAGCTTCGTAGTCGAGAGGGAAACAGCCCAGATCATCAGCTAAGGCCCCTAAGCGTGCGCTAAGTGGGAAAGGATGTGGAGTCGCGGTGACAACCAGGAGGTTGGCTTAGAAGCAGCCATCCTTGAAAGAGTGCGTAATAGCTCACTGGTCAAGTGGTTCTGCGCCGACAATGTAGCGGGGCTCAAGCGTACCGCCGAAGCTGTGGCAACAACATGTGATGCTGGCGCCAGGAACTGGAGTGCTGGTGTGTTGTTGGGTAGGGGAGCGTCCTGCACGAGGTGAAGCCTGGAGGGGACTTCTGGTGGATTGTGTGGGAGTGAGAATGCAGGCATGAGTAACGATTCTGCGGTGAGAATCCGCAGCGCCGATTGACTAAGGGTTCCAGGGCTAGGTTTATCCGCCCTGGGTTAGTCGGGTCCTAAGGCGAGGCCGACAGGCGTAGTCGATGGACAACCAGTTGATATTCTGGTACCGCGTTGTGACCGTCCATGCTGACGTCATTGTGCTAACCAATCTGCCCGCGCCCCGCCTCCGCTTTCGGGTGGTGGTGGTGTGTGTGGGTCTTGGGGTCCCGGTGATGGTAGGCAAGCGTGTTAACAGGGGTGACGCAGACAGGTAGCTGCAGTGCGCCGATGGTTGTGCGTATTTAAGGTTGTGGCCCGTCCCTCAGGTAAATCCGGGGGACATTGTGGGTGAGAACTGATGAGGGACACACGCGTGTGTGGACTTGTGGTGATCCTATGCTGCCGAGAAAAGCCTCGACGTGAGGGCATGACGCGCCCGTACCCTAAACCGACTCAGGTGGTCAGGTAGAGTATACCGAGGCGTTCGAGTGAATCATGGTTAAGGAACTCGGCAAAATTCCTCCGTAACTTCGGGATAAGGAGGACCCCGTGACTTCCCTCCGCCGCGCGTGGGGGTGGGGTTGTGGGGTCGCAGAGAATAGGGAGAAGCGACTGTTTATCAAAAACACAGGTGCGTGCGAAGCCGTAAGGCGATGTATACGCACTGACGCCTGCCCGGTGCTGGAAGGTTAAGAGGAACTGTTAACACCCCCCTGGGGTGTGAAGCGGTGAATTTAAGCCCCAGTAAACGGCGGTGGTAACTATAACCATCCTAAGGTAGCGAAATTCCTTGTCGGGTAAGTTCCGACCTGCACGAATGGCGTAACGACTTCTCCGCTGTCTCAACCATGAACTCGGTGAAATTGCAGTACGAGTAAAGATGCTCGTTTCGCGCAGAAGGACGGAAAGACCCCGGGACCTTTACTATAGCTTGGTATTGGTGTTCGCTTGGACTTGTGTAGGATAGGTGGGAGACTGTGAAGCTGCCGCGCCAGCGGTGGTGGAGTCGTCGTTGAAATACCATTCTGGTTCAAGCGGTCACCTCAACCTTGGCCCGTGATCCGGGTTGGGGACAGTGCCTGGTGGGTAGTTTAACTGGGGCGGTTGCCTCCTAAAATGTAACGGAGGCGCTCAAAGGTTCCCTCAGCCTGGTTGGTAATCAGGTGGCGAGTGCAAGTGTACAAGGGAGCTTGACTGTGAGACCGACGGGTCGAGCAGGTGCGAAAGCAGGAACTAGTGATCCGGCCATGGCACGTGGGTGCGTGGTCGCTCAACGGATAAAAGGTACCCCGGGGATAACAGGCTGATCTTGCCCAAGAGTCCATATCGACGGCATGGTTTGGCACCTCGATGTCGGCTCGTCGCATCCTGGGGCTGGAGTTGGTCCCAAGGGTTGGGCTGTTCGCCCATTAAAGCGGTACGCGAGCTGGGTTCAGAACGTCGTGAGACAGTTCGGTCCCTATCCTCTGTGCGCGCAGGAAACTTGACGAGGGCCGTCCCTAGTACGAGAGGACCGGGATGGACGAACCTCTGGTGTGCCAGTTGTACCGCCAGGTGCATGGCTGGTTAGCTACGTTCGGAAGGGATAACCGCTGAAAGCATCTAAGCGGGAAGCCTGCTCCAAGATGAGGTTTCCACGCCCCCACCGTGGGGTGAGAGGCCCCCGCCAGACGAGCGGGTTGATAGGCCAGAGGTGGAAGCACCGCGAGGTGCTCGAGAGCCGACTGGTACTAATGGGCCAACACTAAACAACAACACGCACCCCCCCCACAAGGGGGCGGGCCGTGCAGCAAAAGCCGCAACCACTATACAAACCACGATCAACCCACACCCCCCGAAAGAACGCGGGACGCGCAACAACGCAAACCCCAGGGGGGCGGTTGAACAACAAAACTTGTGGTGGTCACAGCACCGGGGAAACGCCCAGCACCATTCCGAACCTGGAAGCTAAGCCCGGCAGCGCCAATGGTACTGCAACCGACAGGTTGTGGGAGAGTAGGACACCGCCACAACACACCAAACAAGCGGACCGGGACACCCCCACACCAGGGGCGCCCCGGTCCGCCCACACACACCCACAAACAACACACGCGGGGACCAACGTCGCCCACTTTTCGCGTGGCACGTGGGATGCTATAGGCATGGTCAATTCTGTACTCCCGCGAGGGCCCCATCAACGCCACGATGGCAGCAACGAGGTCCTTGCCCACCGCATGGCGGCCCACGATCGCCTTGCCCATCAGTCGCAGGTTGTTCTTCGCCTCGGACAGATGCTCCTGTCTTTTGGAGCCAGCGCCTACCGTGTGAAGAAGTCGATGGCGGACGTCGCCAGGGCCGTCGGAATCTCCGAGCACCGCGCCCAGGTGACGTACACGGAGATTGTGGCCACCGCGTACGCCAACGGGACGTTCCGCACGGAGCTGGCCGAGCAACGACTCATGGGCGTGAACGCGGACAAGATCGACCGCATCAACAACTACGTTGCCTCCTTGAGGGGCAAGTCCGTGCGGGTCGAGGACGTCTCGGAAGAGCTCGACAAGATTGCGCGCGTGCCTGGACTGTACGACTGGTTTTCCAACGCGCTTGCTTCGGGCCTCGCCTGTGCGGCCTTCGCGTTTCTCAACGGCGGCGGATGGGTTGAGTGCTCCGCCGTGGCGGTCGCTTCCTTCTTCGGCCAGGCGCTGCGCCGTCAGATGCTCGTGCGACACATGAATCACTTCGGTGTGTGGATGGCCTGCGGGGCCCTCGCGGCGATGATCTACATCCTGCTCGTTGCACCCGCCCAGCACTTCC
The DNA here is from genome assembly GCF_024584435.1 of Schaalia odontolytica. Lineage (GTDB taxonomy): Bacteria > Actinomycetota > Actinomycetes > Actinomycetales > Actinomycetaceae > Pauljensenia. The sequence goes on along the minus strand of NZ_CP102197.1, from coordinate 1,066,700 downwards.
TGGGTCTGGAGAGCACCCACCAGGCGGGCTTCATTTCCGCGCTGCTGTTCCTCGTTCCCGGCTTTCCTCTCGTCACGGGGCTCATCGATCTCGTGCGGCAGGACTTCCAGGGCGGAGTCGGTCGGCTCGTCTATGTCGTCATGCTCGTCATGTCCGCGGGAGTCGCCGTATGGGCGATCTCTGCGATCTTTGGTTGGTCGGTCACCCCTGAGTACGGCGTGGCCCTGGTGCCCTGGCTCCACTATATTCTGAGGTTTGCGACGAGCTTCGTCGCGGCGTACGGTTTCGCGATGCTCTTCAACTCGCCACACCGGGTGTGCTTCGCGGCCGCAATGATTGGCGCCGTCATCAACACCGCGCGCATCGGCCTCGCCCTCGAGCTGCACGTTCCCGTTCCCGCGGCTGTCGGACTGGCGGCGCTCGCCGCGGGGCTGCTCGCGGTTTTCGTCGCGCGCAAGACGCGGTTCTCCCGCGTGACCCTTTCTGTTCCCGCCGTTGTCATCATGATCCCCGGAGTGCCGCTGTATCGGGCACTCACTTACCTCAACAACGCGCAGATTGACGACGCGATCGCTGCGCTCGTGACGGTCATGTTTACGATCGTCGCCATCGGAATGGGCCTGGCACTCTCGCGCATGCTCACCGATAAGAACTGGCTCGTTGAAAAGCAGGACCGAGTCCCCAACCTATGGGAATACGAGGAGGAGAACGCATGAGAGTCGAGATAGAGATGGCGGTGCTGCCGCCGCGCGTGAGCGCCGAGTACGAGATCAATCGCGAGGAGATCCGCGCAGTCGGTCGCAACATCGCGATTATCTTCGGGGGCGTCATCGTCGCCAAAGTACTCCGGGCGCTGCTCGTGCGCTAGGAACCAGTGACGCGTTCGAGGCCGTGGCCGGGAGACCGGTCGCGGCCTCAAACGCGTCGGAGAGAGTCGGGAGCGAGCGAAGACAAACGAATGGGGCCGACCCGGAGGGCCGACCCCATTCGCGCGGGCGGGGGAGGAGTGGGGTCCCCGCCCGCTGGCATGGCGGCGGAGCCTGTGGGTGGTGCGAAGACCTCCGCCGCCGTAGCCTGTGTCACATGCCGCCGAGGATCTGAGCGACGACAATCTTTCCGACCATAGCGACCGGGTACACGAGGGCGTACCCGAGCGCCACGCGGGGATCGGCGTTGGTGCGGCCATTGGCGAATGCCAGCACGGCGGGCTGTGTCTGGGCGCCGCCCAGAAGGCCTGCGAGCTTCGTGCCGCCCATCTTGAACACCCACCGCATGGTGGCGTACAGGCCGATCGCCATGATCAGCGTCATGATCGCGCCCAATGCAAAGATACGGATCCAGTCGCCGGACGTGAATGCCTCAAGGATCTGGCCACCCGCCTTGGCGCCAGCCTGCGCGAGGAAGATCAGGAGCCCAACCTCGGCGAGCACCTGGCAGGTCGTGAACGGCAGCGCCGTCGCGATGGGACCGATGCGCCCGATTCGTCCAAAGATGAGGCCAACGATGAGGGTGCCGGCGGCCGAGCCGATGGAGAAGTACTCGCCCGACGGGGTGAGGATCGGCAGCTCACCGATGGCGATGCCGATGGCCATTCCCAGGCCCAACGCGATGGGGTTCAGGTCAGTGAGGCCTCGAGTCGAGTCGCCGAAGAACTTGGTGATCTCCTTCATCTTCGATGTTGGAGCGACGACGCGGACACGGTCACCCTGCTGCAGGACCAGACCCGGTTCGGCGACCATGTCGACGTCGCCGCGGCGCACGCGCGAAATTGTCGCCGAATAATCCTTGGCGAGGGCAAGCGATGCGACCGTTCGCCCCGCGATCTTCGGATTGGAGATCGTCACGCGCCGGAAGTCGAGGTAGGAGCGGTCCTGCATGAGCGAGTGAGAGGATGCGTGCCCCAGCTCGGTGGCTGCGCGGGCAACGAGCTCGCGCGGCCCCACCACCGTCACCAGGTCTCCGGGGTCAAGCGTGTCGGACATCGCCGGTCGTGTGATGGGGCCGCTTTCGCCTCGACGCAGGCGCGAGAAGGACACCTTCTCGCCGAGCTTTTCGTAGATGTCGCCCACGAAAGGATGATCGTCGCGCTCGACCCTGATCGTCCGATTGGCCAGAGGAGACGGCGTGTCCTTGTCGTTGCGCCCGTAGTGCAGGGCAGCCATCGACGCGACCAGCATTCCAATGACACCGAAGAGGTAAGCAATCGAGTAGCCGACGGTGGCACGCGCGGGGTCTCCGCTGGCCTCGCCCGCCGCCGCCAGCGCGGGGGTGTTCGTCACCGCGCCGGCGAACGTGCCGGCGATCAGTGGAACGTCCATCCCCATCGCCTTGCCGATGTACAGACCCGCGGTGGCGGCTATGCCGTAGAACGCCACCATCGTGAGGATCGGACCGATGGCGGTCTTGAAATTGTGGAAGAAGGAAGCACCCGAGTTGATGCCGATGGCAAACGTGAAGAGAGTCAGGCCGAGGGTGCCCAGTTGCGGTGTGACCCTCAGTTCGATTCCGTAGGACTGAGCCCAGGCGGCCGTGACGATGGCGAAGAACAAGACCGCGGCGGCGCCGAGGCTGATGCCCTTGATCTTCAGGTGCCCGAAAGCCATTCCGATCCCGATCAACAGGAAGAGGAACAGCACGGGCTGTTGGCTCAAGATCTCGAAGACCTGTTGCACGATGAAAACTCCGTTGTGTGAATTGTGATACTAGGAATGGGTCCATTAAACCAGCTGCGCGTCCCCCTCGTGCCAGCACATGGTCCTAGATCGCCTGCTAGGAGGAACGGTCCGAACAATGAGATGATCGCGAGCGGCCCGCCCAGGAACGATACGGTAAAGCCATGCTGAACGTTCGCGGGATTGGAATTGTTGCCCTGGTTATCGTACCCGGGCGTGCGATGCCTGCCGCGTAACGAGAGGATGGGTCGCACGCCTGCTCCCCGCATCCGAGATGACGCTCGGAGTTGACGGGGCTTTTTCTTTGAGACGGTCCCAACAATTGAGAGGACGAATGGTGAGCGAGACCTGCACCACCACCCGCATGACCGGAGCCGAGGCCATCGTTGCGAGCCTCGAAGCGCTCGGAGTGACCGATGTGTTCGGAATGCCGGGCGGCGCGATTCTGCCGACGTACGACCCCCTGATGGCATCGACGACCATCCGCCATATCCTGGTGCGCCACGAGCAGGGCGCCGGCCACGCAGCCGAAGGATACGCGCTGGCCACCGGAAAGACCGGCTGCGCCCTGGTCACCTCCGGCCCCGGGGCTACGAATGTGCTCACGGCCCTCGGGGACGCGTGCATGGACTCCGTGCCGATCGTCGTGATCTCCGGACAGGTGGGCGCATCCCTGATCGGCACGGACGCCTTCCAGGAAGCTGACGTCGTCGGCGCATCCATGCCCGTCACGAAGCACTCCTTCCTCGTCACCGATCCCGCCGAGATCCCGGCGCGCCTCGCCGAGGCCTTCCACCTGGCGGGAACCGGCCGACCCGGCCCCGTCCTCGTGGACATCACCAAGTCAGCGCAGGTGACCGAGATGGACTTCTCGTGGCCCCCGGTCATCGATCTTCCCGGCTACCGCGTCGCAGACAAGCCGAACATGAAGCAGGTGCGCGCCGCGGCACGCGCCATCGCCGACGCGCAGGCGCCGGTGCTGTACGTGGGCGGAGGAACCGTGCGCTCGGGAGCGACCGACTCGCTGGCGAGCCTCGTTGAGCTGACGAACGCGCCCGTGGTCACCACGCTGACCGCGCGCGGAGCGTTCCCCGACTCCGATCGCCACAACCTGGGCATGCCCGGCATGCACGGCACGGTCGCCGCGGTCGGTGCGCTCCAACGCGCCGACCTCATCGTTGCCCTCGGCGCACGCTTCGACGACCGAGTCACCGGCCGCCTCGACTCGTTCGCGCCGCGCGCGAGGGTCATCCACATCGATATTGACGCGGCAGAGATCTCGAAGAACCGGCACGCCGACATTCCGATCGTTGCCGATCTGGCGACCGCGCTTCCGATCCTTTCCGAGCATATCGCCCAGGCGCAGTCCGAGGGCAAGGCCGACATCTCCGGATGGTGGCGCTACCTCGACCGCCTGCGGACCAAGTATCCGATCGGGTGGACCCAGCCGAGCGATGGGATGATGGCTCCTCAGGAGGTCCTCAAGAAGCTCTCCGACGCCGTCGGCCCCGACGCGGTTTACGTGACGGGCGTTGGCCAGCACCAGATGTGGGCCTCTCAGTTTGTCACGCTGGACGAGCCGCGCAGTTTCATCTCATCGTGTGGCTCGGGCACGATGGGCTACTGCATTCCCGCGGCCATGGGAGCGCAGGTGGGGGCTCCGGACAAGGTCGTGTGGGCAATCGACGGCGACGGGTCCTTCCAGATGACCAACCAGGAGCTCGCGACCTGCACGGTCAACAGCATCCCGATCAAGGTCGCGCTCATCAACAACTCGGTGCTGGGCATGGTGCGCCAGTGGCAGTCCCTGTTCTACGGCAAGCGCTACTCCAACACGACGCTGAATCCGAGCGAGGGCGAACAGATCCCCAACTTCGAGATGCTTGCCCAGGCCTACGGGATGGCTGCGCGCACCGTGCGCTCAATCGACGAGGTGGATGCCGCCATCGAATGGGCCATGTCCATCAACGACCGGCCCGTCCTCATCGACTTCAGAGTGTCGAAGGACTCGATGGTGTGGCCGATGGTCGCCGCCGGTGTGTCCAACGACGAGATCCGCTACGCCAAGGGAATGGCGCCCGACTGGGAGGTGGAAGACTGATGACGAATCGACACACTCTGGCCGTGCTGGTCGAAAACAAGCCCGGCGTGCTCACCCGCGTCGCCGCGCTCTTTGCCCGCCGCGCGTTTAATATCAAGTCGCTGGCAGTGGGGGAGACCGAACACCCAGAGGCCTCCCGCATGACCATCATCGTAGACGCCGACTCCGCGCCCATCGAGCAGGTGGTCAAGCAGCTCAACAAGCTCATCAACGTCCTCAAGGTCGTTGAGCTTGAACCTGAAGAATCCGTCGAACGACGCCTGCTCCTCATGAAGGTCCAGGCAGACGAAACACGTCGCACCTCGGTCCTGCAGATCGTGGATCTCTTCCGTGCGCACGTCGTCGACGTCCAACCGGAGTCGGTCGTTATTGAATCGGTCGGCTCGCTATCCAAGCTGGAGGCGCTGCTGCGGGCACTTGAGCCCTACGGCGTCACCGAACTCGTCCAATCGGGCGCCGTGGCGATAGGCCGCGGGTCGCGCTCGATCACGGATCAACTGAAGGAGAAATGACAATGGCAGAGATCATCTATGACGACGGCGCAGACCTGTCGCTGATCCAGTCCAAGAAGGTTGCCGTTATCGGTTACGGCTCGCAGGGTCATGCGCACGCGCTCAACCTGAAGGATTCCGGAGTTGACGTGGTCGTCGGCCTGCGCCCCGGGTCCTCCTCGTGGGCGAAGGCCGAGGCGGCCGGACTGACGGTCAAGGACGTCCCCGAGGCCGTGGCCGAGGGCGATGTCGTTTCGGTCCTGCTTCCCGACCAGGTGCAGCGCTACGTGTACGCCGAGCAGATTGCCCCCAACCTCAAGGAGGGTGCGGCCCTGCTGTTCGCGCACGGCTTCAACATTCGCTACGGCTACATCGAGGTTCCCGCCGGTCACGACGTCATCATGGTCGCCCCCAAGGGCCCCGGCCACAAGGTCCGTGAGACCTACGTGCAGGGCAAGGGCACCCCGGACGTCGTCGCCGTCGAGGTGGACGCCTCCGGCAAGGCCTGGGAGCTGGCCCTGTCCTACGCGAAGGGCATCGGCGGCACCCGCGCGGGCGTCATCAAGACGACCTTCACCGAGGAGACTGAGACCGATCTGTTCGGCGAGCAGGCTGTCCTGTGTGGCGGCGTCTCCCACCTGATCCAGGCGGGTTTCGAGACCCTGGTCGAAGCCGGCTACCAGCCCGAGATCGCCTACTTCGAGGTCTGCCACGAGATGAAGCAGATTGTCGACCTCATCAACGAGGGCGGCATCACCAAGCAGCGTTGGTCGTGCTCCGACACCGCTGAGTACGGCGACTACGTCTCGGGTCCGCGCGTCATCAACGAGTCCTCCAAGGAGGCTATGAAGGCTGTCCTGGCAGACATTCAGGACGGCACCTTCGCCCGCAGGTTCATCGCCGACCAGGATAACGGAGCGCTGGAGTTCAAGGCGCTGCGGGCCGAGGAAGAGGCCCATCCGATCGAGAAGACCGGCCAGAAGCTGCGCAAGGCCTTCGGCTGGACCGATTCCGACGAGGACTACACCGAGGGCAGCGCCGCGCGCTGATTCCTTCGCTCTTCCTCGCGCGATAGCGCCCCGGCCTCGTTCCGCTCTCGGAACGAGGCCGGGGTCGCTTCTGTTCGGTTCGAGTACTGCCCGCGGTTGGGCAGGCTCGCCCCTCGTCGTTGGGACATCCCAGCCGCCGCAGGGGAGCCAGCGCGGCGCGGCGGCGCCGTGCGAGGCGTTCAGGGGGGAGTTGGACAGGCGCAGAGGCCTGCGGCACGCCGGGGATAGGGGAGTGGTTAGTTTCTGTGCGGATTGGTCGAGTGGCGAGGGGGAACGGACGGGAATATCCAGCGGGTTTGCAAGCAATTATGGATCGCTGCTGTGACGATGTTTCTCATACAACTGGTTAGCGAGCATCTAAATTTGTATGATGAATCTTGTGGCCGGCCAGCCCCGATGTGCCAGCCGCATGTTGACAACCCGTCCCGGAAGGAGCAACGATGACCCTCCGCCACTTTGGGCGAGCCCTCGCCGCTGCCTCGGGCGCTGCACTCCTGTGCGCGTCCCTGGCCGCCCCAGCGCTGGCTACGCCAGACAGTGACACTGCGACCACGAACGGCGCATCTACCTTAGCGACCGATGCAGACTCGACCCCGATCACCGTCACCGCCTCGCGAACCGACTCCAATGGTGAGACGGTCTACGCCGGTGACGTCATCACCGTCACTTTCACGTACACGAACAACACGGACAGTGCGCTCACCGTCTTCCCGGTCGCCTCGAATCTGTCCGGTGTGCTGACCACCGGTGCCCCCAACTGCCGCTGGCACAACCTGCCCGCGCACGCCACCAAGCAGTGCACGACCGCCACACACACCGTGACCGCCGACGATGTTGCGGCCGGACACTTCACCCCCACCTCCACCTGGGCCGCGACGCGGGACCGCGAGGGAACGAACGTTATCGCGGGCGACATCACCGCCAACGTCGACCCGGTGACCGTCGCCCAGGGTGAGCGTCCCCCGGCCCCGGACCCGCTGGAGACCCCGCAGGACTACGCGATTGGCGACAAGGTCCGCCTCGCTTCCCCCGGCCTCGCCGGTTTCACCTGCCACCGAATTCCCGCGCTGACCACCGCCACCAACGGCTGGATCCTGGCCGCATGGGATGGGCGCCCCGACAACTGCCAGGACGCCCCCCAGGCAAACTCGATCATCTACCGCATCTCGAAGGATGGCGGCAAGTCCTGGACCCCCGTGAGGACCGCAATCGCCGGTACCCCCGGTGCGGACAAGGTCGGATACTCCGATCCCTCCTTTGTTGTCGACCGCACGAGTGGAACGATCTTCCTCTTCTCCGTCAAGTCCTACGACGCGGGCCTCTTCAAGTCCCAGCTCGGAACCGACCCGAGCGCACGCAACATCCTGCACGCCCACGTCATCGAATCCCACGACAACGGTGAGACCTGGGTGAACCCGCGCACCATCACCGACCAGGTCACCGCCGGGCACGAGAGCGAGTGGTTCACCCGCTTCGCCTCCTCCGGCGAAGGCATCCAGCTACGCTACGGCGCACACGCCGGCCGCCTCATCCAGCAGTACGCCGTCGCCAACGCCGGTACCACCTCGCTCATGGCCGTCTCGGTCTACTCCGACGACCACGGAGCCACCTGGAAGCCGGGCGCGCCCACCGAGGGCAGCGCCGACGAGAACAAGGTGGTCGAGCTCTCCGACGGGCGTCTCCTTCTCAACTCGCGCACGCAGGGCACCGCAGGGCAGCGCCTAGAGGCGATCTCCTACGACGGAGGCCAGACCTGGGGACCCTTCCGGCACAACTGGGATCTGACCGATCCGCGCAACAACGCGTCGATCGTGCGCGCCTACCCGGATGCCCCCGAGGGCTCGGCTCGCGCCCGCGTGCTGCTCTTCTCGAACGCGGACTCCGCCAGCGCCCGCGCCAACGGCACGGTGCGCGTGTCCTACGACGACGGCTTCACCTGGAGTGACGGCAAGGTCTTCGAGAGCGGCGAGATGGCCTACTCGACGCTGCACCCCCTCGCCGACGGAACCTGGGGCCTGCTGTATGAGTCCGGCGGCTACAAGAACATCGAATTCATGAGGATGGACGCCTCCTACCTCGGCCTCACCGATCCCGGTGAGGGACCCGCCCCCACGCCGCAGCCGAGGCCGGATCCCGCCCCCACGACGGAGCCCGCCCACTGGGTCAACACCGGCAACGGGTGGAAGTGGCAACTCGAAGACTCCACGTTCGCCACCTCTCGAACCCTCACCATCGGCGAGGCCACCTACCGCTTCGACGCCAACGGCATGATGGTCACAGGCTGGGATAACCAGGATGGCGCCTGGAGCTACTACAACGCGTACGGCGCCCGCGTGACCGGATGGCTCATGAGCGGCGGAAGCTGGTACTACATCGATCCAGCGACAGGCATCATGAACACCGGCTGGGTGCAGGTCGATGGACGCTGGTACCTCCTGTCCTCCTCCGGCGCCATGCTCACCGGCTGGCAGCAGCTCGGAGCCACCTGGTACTACCTCGGCCCCTCCGGCGCCATGCTCACCGGCTGGCAGCAGATTGGGCGCACCTGGTACTACTTCGCCTCCGACGGCCACATGGTCACCGGCTGGCAGACGATTGACGGGCGCTGGTACCTCTTCGCTCCCTCGGGCGCGTGGATCTGATCAACCCGATACCGATCGCGGGGTCGCCGGAACGCACGAATGTTCCGGCGACCCCGCCTCGCTGAGGCGGCGTAACCAATGAAACAGCCCACGGGTCGGACCGGGCGGGCCGAGGGAAGCGTCAGCGGGGAAGATGGATGCATGACACTGAAAATCGCAGTAATCCCCGGGGATGGGATCGGCCAGGAGATCGTACCCGAGAGCCTGAAGGTCCTCGACCGAGTTCTGGCCGACCGCGCCATCGCCTACTCCACGACCCACTTCGATCTGGGGGCGCGGCGCTGGCATGCCACCGGCGACACACTCACGGACGACGATCTTCAGGCCATCAAGGGCCACGACGCCATCCTCCTGGGAGCGGTCGGAGACCCCTCCGTCCCCTCCGGCGTCCTCGAGCGAGGGCTGCTCCTCAAGCTGCGCTTCGCGCTCGACCACTACGTGAACCTGCGCCCGTCGAAGTACTACGAGGGGGTGCCCAGCCCCCTGGCCAATCCCGGCGACATCGACTTCGTCGTCGTTCGCGAGGGCACCGAGGGACTCTACTGCGGCAACGGCGGCGCCGTGAGGGTCGGTACCCCCCACGAGATTGCGACCGAGGTCAGTGTCAACACCGCCTACGGCGTTGAGCGCGTCGTGCGCTACGCCTTCGAGGCTGCCTCGTCCCGCAGGAACCACCTGACCCTGGTGCACAAGCACAACGTGCTGGTCAACGCCGGACACATGTGGCGCCGCATCGTCGACGAGGTGGGGGAGGAATACCCCGACGTGCGCGTCGACTACTGTCACATCGACGCCGCCACCATCTACATGGTCACCGACCCGGGCCGCTTCGACGTCATCGTCACCGACAACCTCTTCGGCGACATCCTCACCGACGAGGCGGGCGCAGTCACCGGTGGGATCGGCCTGAGCGCGTCCGCCAACCTTAACCCATCGCGCGAGTACCCCTCGATGTTCGAGCCCGTGCACGGCTCCGCCCCCGACATTGCGGGGCAGGGCAAGGCGGATCCGACCGCGACCATCTCCTCGGTCGCGCTCATGCTCGACTTCATGGGATACGCCGAGGAAGCCGAGCGCGTGCGCGCGGCGATCGACGCCGACATGGCGGCGCGCGCCGAGGCCGCGGCGGCCGGAACGCCGCTCGTGCGCTCAACCTCCCAGATCGGAGACGACATCGCCGCGCGACTGTGAGCGCCTAACACGCGGGGCGCGGAGCAGATCCGGTCTCAGCGTGTGCCGATGAGCGCTGGAAGGGGCGTGCGCGGTGCCCACTGCTCGATGTCCACCAGCGCGGCGCTCGCCCCAGCGGAACGCACGGACGCCGATTCAGAGGCCAGCATGGCCGCATCGGCGGCCAGGAGGTTCGACGCCAACGAAGCGGCATCCAGAGTTGAGAGCTCGCAACGCGGTGTGCGCGCGTCCGCTGCCCCGGCGCGCAGAGCCGTTTGTGCACGGACAAGAAGCTCCCCGGAGACGTCGTAGGCATCGCTCAGCGTGCCCGCGCTCGTCTGCGCCTTGGGGAGAGTCGAGGCGGTGCAATCCCACGTGGCCACCGCCGCCGACAGCTCCGCCGAGGACGACAGGTCCTTCCCCGACGGGGCAAAGACGGGAGTCACCGACGGGGAATCGAAAAGATCGATCGACCAGGTTTGGACGCCCTGTCGGGAGGCCGCGTTGGTACGGTCATTGATCAGGAGTGCCTGGTCCGCTCCGGAATCCAGCGCGATCCCGTAGGCGCGGCTCACAGTCACCGCCGTCGCGTAGCGTCCCAGCGCGGCTGCCGCAAGGGTACGCGCCTGCTCAGAACTCGACCGATGTGGGTCGGAAGCGATCTCCAAGTCTCTCGTTGCGGTCCTGGCCAGCCACGACACGTACGCGGAAACCTCGGTGGGTGCCTCAGACACGGCCGCAGGCGCCGATTCGCCATCGGGGGTGTCTCCACCCCACGGATCCCACAGCCCGCCCAGTGCCTCGAGACGCTCGTCGGAGGAAGCGGCGGCGGCGCGCAGAGCCGACGAACAGGAGGCGCAATCGGTTGCAAGCGACGCCAACTGGGAGGCTCGGGAAGAAGCAGCCGACTCGGTCCGAGCCGCCTGGTCCCTCACGGCCTCGAAACCCGACAGCGAGGGCAGGGAGGAAGCCTGGCAAGCGGACAACGCCACAACCACCGCGCCAACGGCGAAAACGCTCAGCGCGCGGCGTGTGTTCAAAGTCTGTTTCGCGAAACGCACACCCGCATCATCCCACACCCCTGGGTAGGATAGGTAACTGACCCGCGTACGGCAGAAGAAAGACAGGCGCTTATGGCATCGTCCACCTCAGACGTTTCGCTTGAGGAACTCCTCGCACCTATCGTTGAGCAGGCTGGCCTGGAGCTGGAATCGGTGACGCGCTCGCGCTCCGACCACACACCCCTCCTGCGGGTCATCGTTGACGCGCCTATCGGCGCCGGAGGCGTCGACTCGGATGCCCTGGCGAACGTGTCTCGGGCCGTGTCCCGAGCCCTGGACGACGCCGATCCGATCGACGGCGAATACCTGCTCGAGGTGTCCACGCCCGGCGCCGAGCGCGAACTCACCAAGGTCGACCACTGGCTGCGCCAAGTCGGGCGACTCGTTCGCGTGAAGCTGCGTGCCGGCGGACACGTCAGCGGACGCGTCGTCGACGCCGACGAGTCCGGTGCGACCATCGACGTCGACGGCAACGCCACCACCATCGCCTACAGCGACATGCGGAAGGCGCGTTCTCGCATCGAATTCGGCGCTGGACAATAGGACAGAAGACGCCGGTCGGCGTCCTTGTCGGCGATGAGGCCGACGCGATGCCGTCTCGCCGACGTTTGATAGCGTCGTCACATTCGTGTATGGTGTGACCCGATGCACGGGAGCCCCGGAGACGAGGGGCTGAGAGGGAGGCGAGCCTCCGACCGACACACCTGATCCGGGTCATACCGGCGTAGGGACGCAGACACTTCTTCCACGAGGGCTCGTGCGCGCACGCGAAAGAGCCGCAGTGAACGAGAAGAACGCGCACCTTGATGTGACGACCAGGGCCTGGCCCGTCATCTCCGATTCCGAGATCGCGGACGTCCTCGGACGCCTCGAACAACCCCTGGCCGGCACCCCACTGACGGTGTCGAATCGCCCCACCACTGCGGGAATCCTCGTCGACGTCGGCCCTCGCACCGTCTTCATCAAACGACACGGCCCTCGCACGCTTCCCGCCGACCACCTGCGAGCGGTCCACGGCTTGGTCGCCCACGTGCGTGACAGGGGCATCCCCACACCGGCCCTCCTACGCTTCGCCGACCACGACACCCTCTGGGAAACACCCGCCGGAACGTGGGAGGTATACGAAGGTGCCCAAGGCGAGGACCGATACCGCGACGCCCCCACCTGGACGGTGCCCCGCACCCTCGACGAGGCCCGCGCCCTGGGAGCCATGACCGCGCGCCTGGCTATCGCCTCGGCCGGCTATCGCGCGAGACGTAACCCCGCGTGCGCCTATCAATCGAGCATGCACCTCTTCGCCTCCGATCCCAGGCGCAACCTGCCCCGATGGCTCGCCGAACGCCCCGGTGTTCGGGCATACCTGGCGCACTCGGGGCGGCGTATCGAAGACCAGTGGGCGCCTCACCTGCAATTCGCGGCCTCCTACGCGGACATAGCACCCAGGCTGCCGGTCGCATGGACCCACGGGGACCTGCACGTTTCCAACGTCTTTTGGGACGGAAACAACCCCTCACAGGTCATCGACTTCGGCCTGGCGGACCGAAACCCGGCCGTCTACGACCTGGCGCTCGCGATCGAACGCAATGCCTTCGAATGGACACGAATCGTCGATGGCGACGAAGACGCCGTACGCGCAGACGTCACGTTGGCACTCATCGAGGGCTACGAAGAGATCCGCCCGCTGAGCCCCGACGAGAGGCGTGGACTCGTCACCATGATGCCCCTCGTCCAAGCCGAAGCGGCACTGAACTGGATCGAGTACCAGTACGGGGCAACCCGTTCCCTCCACGGCGCCGACTGGTGCCTCGACATCTTCTTCGGCGAGCACACCAGGTGGTTCACGCGCCCGAGCGGGCGCGACTACCTGGCGTGGCTCGACGACGCGCTCACCCACGACTGAGAGGACAGACATGAGACGCGCACTCGCGGCATCCGCCGCGCTACTATCCGCCTGCGCCATCCTGACCGGCTGCGCAGGTGCGAGCACAGACGAGCGGGGCGGCTCGGCGAAACAAACCGTCAGCGTGGCCTTGGACTGGACGCCCAACACCAATCACTCGGGGATCTACCTCGCCATGGCCCGCGGCTACTACGACCAAGCCGGAATCGACGTGGAAATCCTGCCCTACTCCGAGGCAGGATCGGGTTCCGTCCTCCTGTCCAAAGGCGCCGACTTCGCCTTCGAAGGCGCCTACTCCGTCATTGGCTCCCGGGCTCGCGGGGACGCCATGACGATGGTCTTCAACCTCCAACAGCAATCGTCGCAAGGAATCGCCGTGCGGGCGGACAATGCCGACATCACGAGGCCGGCCGACCTCGACGGCAAACTCTTCGCCACGTGGGGAGCCTCCGAAGGGGTTGCGAAGGTGCGGGCGATGATCCGCAACGACGGAGGCGAAGGAAACGTGGAGACCGCTCTGCTGGGCACGAGCGCCTACGCGGCCGTCTACAACGGAAGTGCGGACTTCGCCGAAGGGCTCACGACGTGGGAGGGCATCGAGGCCGACCTTGAGGGCACCCCCCTCAAGTGGTTCATGCCCGCCGACTACGGCGTCGAAACGACTCCTGCTGAGCTTGGACTGGCAACAACCCCCGCCTACCTCAACGAGAACCCAGACCTGGCGCGGCGCTTCATACAAGCCACCCAGAGGGGCTACGCGGACGCCGTTGCCGACCCGGCAGGCGCGGTCGACGCGCTCATCGACGCCAACCCAGACGCCTCCATCGACCGGGAACTGGCCGCCAAGAGCCAGGAGATGCTCGCGTCACGCTACTGGAAGGACGCCAGCGACAGCGTCGGACACGCCGACCTCGATCGATGGCAGAGCTACATCGATTACCTGGAGGCGCAGGGCCTCCTCGAGGACTCTTCCGGAAACCCCGTTTCCCCCGGCCTGTCGGCCGCAGACATGGTGAGCAATGGCCTCCTCGAGTAGGGCAGTCCCGCGCCGCGCAGGGGGTGCGCCGGGCGGGCGCCTCGCGGCCCGTATGCGCGCGCACGCGGCGCGGGCCGCCTGGGCGGCCGTCGGACTGGCGGCGGTCGTGGCGGCGTGGCAGGCGCTGCATGACCTCGCGCGTCTGCCCGACCGGGTGCTGCCCGCCCCGGCCACGATCCTCGCCTCCGCTGCCGCTCGCTCGTCCTCGTTGGCGTGTGCGGCGTGGACCACGGCCGCCGAGGGGATGGCGGGAATGGCGGCGGGCATCGCGTTTGGGATGCTCCTGGCCTTCGCCGCCTCGCTGTGGCCTCGCGCCGCACGCATTGCCGCGCCCATCCTCGTGGTCTCCCAGACCATCCCACTCATCGCCGTTGCGCCTCTCATGGTGATCTGGATGGGATTCTCCATCACCTCCAAAATTGTTGTCGTCGCCGTGTTTACGGCCTTTCCGGTTGCGCTGGCGCTGCTGAGAGGAGTCAACCTCACCCCGGGAGCACTCACCGATCCTCTGGCCGTCGCGGGAGCCTCGCGCGCCTGGATCATGATTCACGCGCGCCTGCCATGGGCACACGCCCACCTCTTCTCGGGCATCCGCATTGCAGCCACCTACGCCTTCGCGAGCGCAGCCACCGCGGAGTTCATGGGCGCCAAGCGAGGCCTCGGGGTCTTCCTCCTGAGCGCCCAGGCCTCGTTTCGCACAGACCTCGTATTCGCGGGAGCCGGAACGCTCGTCGTCATGACGCTCCTCCTGTACGGGCTTGTCGGCGCGGCAGAGGCCCTCACCTACCGGCGTCGCCTCCCGTCGCCGCGAGGGAAGGCGACGGAAGGCGAGGACCTGGCTCCCGGACCGATCGCGCTGGAGAACATTGCGAAGACGTATGACTCCTCGCGAGGGGCAGTATGCGCCCTGCGCGGGGCCAGCCTCGCGGTGTCGGCGGGAAGGATCGCCGCGGTCGTTGGTCCCTCCGGCTGCGGCAAGAGCACGCTGATCCGGATCGTGGCGGGACTCGAGGCCCCCGACTCCGCGTCCGAGGCGCGGGTCAAGGGCCGCTCGTGCGGAGCCCTCATGCCGCAGTCCGACTCCCTCGCCCCCTGGCTCAACGTCCGCGACAACGTGGCCATCCCCCTGGTCCTGGCGGGCACGTCGAAGGAGGACGCGAGGAACGCTGCCCAGGCCGCTCTGGAGGACCTCGGTCTGGGCGGTTTCGCCTCGCACCGCCCCGAGGAACTCTCCGGAGGCATGCGCGCCCGCATCGCCTTCGCGCGAACGATGCTCACCCCGGCCCGCGCGATCCTCCTCGACGAACCCTTCGGTGCGCTCGACGCGCTCACCAGGGCGACCGCGTGCGACTGGTTGGCGGGGGTCCTTCACGAAAACCCCCGGACCACAGTCATCGTCACGCACGACATCCTCGAAGCGGTTCAGCTCGCCGACGAGGTCCACGTCATGAGCGAGCGCCCCGGTCGCGTCACCCGTTCCATCCCCATCGATCTGCCCCGCCCCCGCGGGGCAGAAACAAGAAGACTCAAGCGATTCCACGACCTGTGCGCCCGCGTGGAAGACGCCCTCACAACACCCGACGGGCGCACGACGAACGAAGGAACACCATGTCACTGACACGCGTCATGCTCGAATACGTCCACCCCTGGCCCAACCACGCGGGACTCTTCCTGGCCCGCAGGAACGGGGGATTCGCCCGGCTCGGCCTCGACGTCGACCTCGTCTCGGACGGATACGACAGGGGAGGAGCCCCCGAGGTGCTCGCGCGCGGGGAGTGCGACGTCGCCTCTCTTCGCCTGGGCCACGTCCTCCAATCGCGGACCACCGGCACGCCCTTTGTCGCCGTCGCGACGCTCAACCAGCGTCAGCTCGGCGCTGTCATCACGACGCCCGACACCGGCATCACCCGCTTCGCCGACCTCGAAGGCAAGACGATCGCGGTGCCTCCCGTGCCCCGCCTGATTCACGAAGTATGCCAGGCCGTCGCCGCCGATGGGGGCGACGCCGACCGGGTGCGATTCGCGGATCCCGGCAACTGGGAACCCGACGTGCGGGCGGTCGAGCAGGGCCTCTACGACGCCGTCATGAACGTGCGAGCATGGGAGCCCTTCCAGGGGAACACCCCGCCGGAAGAGGTCGTGATCCTCGAGTTCGACTCGGTGGGCGTGGCTCCCCACCACTCCTACTTCCTGTCGGTGCGCCAGGATCTGCTCGAACGCAACCCCGAGTTTGTGCGTGCCTTCCTCGCAGGGACGGAACGCGGATACCGGGAAGCCATGGACGATGAGGATGCCGCAGTCGAGGCGATGAGCTGGCCGATGTGTCACGTGAACCCAAGCGTCCTGCGGGCCTCGCTGCGGGCAATCCGCGACTCGTGGTTCACTCCCGCGGGGCGCTGGGGGCAGATCCAGGAGCACCTCGTCACCACCTACACGGAGTGGATGGAGAGCGGAGGCTGGCTCGAGGAAGGAAGCTCGATTGAATCCCTGAAAGGGGCGTGGACGAACGCGTTCCTGCCCTGAGCCCGCACACCGCGCGGGCCCGCCCGGGAAACGAGTGCCCCCGCCGAATGCGACGGGGGCGCTCGGCGGGGGTAACCGAGACGCGCGGGCAGAGTGCGTGGGGCGTGTCTCGAAGCCGCCGAGACCGGCGAACAAGCGATGTTGACGGTGAAGCGATTACCATTGACTATCAGGACAGGAGGAAGGCGCGCACACGCGTCGGCTTCACAACGGGGAAGTAGGAGATCATGGAAATCGATATGACCGCTCTGCGGATGGTGGAAAACGAGAAGGGTGTCAGCCTTGAAACCCTGGTCGACGCCATCGAAGAGGCGCTCCTCAAGGCGTACCACAACCTGCCCGGCGCGATCTCCCAAGCCCGCATCGAGATCGACAAGAAGACGGGCCGCGTCACCGTCATGGCCATGGATGAGGACGAGGACGGCAACCCCATCGGAGAATTCGACGACACTCCGAAGAACTTCGGGCGCATCGCTCAGGCGACGGCTCGATCCGTCATCATGCAGCGCCTGCGTGACGCTGACGACCAGCGTGTCTTCGGCGACTTCGCGGGGCGCGAGGGCCAGGTCATCACCGGCACCGTTCAAGCCCCCCGGCCGGGTCGCCCCACGATGGTCCAGGTGTCCGACGACTTCGAGGCCGTGCTTCCTGACGGGGAGAAGACGGCCGGCGAAACCTACCGGCACGGAGACCGCATTCGCGCATACATCGTCGGCGTTGAACGCACCGAGCGCGGGCCCCGCATCACGCTCTCACGCACCCACCCCAACCTCGTGGCGGGACTGTTCCAGCGCGAGGTCCCCGAGATCCAGCAGGGCCTCGTCAAGATCAAGGCCATCGCCCGCGAGGCCGGACATCGCACCAAGATCGCGGTTGTTGCCACGCGCGACGGCATCAACGCCAAGGGCGCGTGCATCGGGCCGATGGGTGCGCGCGTGCGCTCGGTCATGGCCGAACTGGGCGGGGAGAAGATCGATATCGTCGACTACTCCGACGATCCGGCGCGCTTTGTCGCCAACTCCCTGTCGCCGGCGCGCGTGACCCGCGTGGTCGTCCACTCGGTCGACAACCGCACCGCGACCGCGATCGTGCCGGACTTCCAGCTCTCCCTTGCCATCGGCAAGGAGGGACAGAATGCTCGACTGGCCGCGCGCCTGACGGGCTTCCACATCGACATCCACGCCGACACGGAAACCGGTGATGACGCGATCGCGTCGCGCGTGTCGACGCCCGACGACGTGACACGTCGCTCATAGAATCACGGACGAGCATTCCCCGGGCTGGACTAAGCTAGGGGATTGTGTCGTATCCCGTGCCGCCAGCACCCCCCTGTGGGCCGTGGCGCACGTGCATCGGATGCGGCGCACTCGCGCGCAGATCCGACATGGTGCGGATCGTGCGCTCACCGGACGGGTTGATTCGCGTTGACCCGGCGGCGGCTCTTCCCGGTCGCGGAGCCTGGATCCACCCCGACGCTGGGTGCGTCCAGCGGGCTCGGACCAGACGCGCACTCGCACGCGCCTTCCGAAACGGAAACGTTGCGGACGACGTGTGGGAGGACGTGGAGGAGCTGATCGATACCCAGTGATGGCCAGCGCCATCAACACCGAGAAAATGGAAGCGGGTTGGAAGCTGATGGGCACCCGATGAGTACCCAGCGATGAGCTGCCAGCAATATCAGTAGTGCGTCTCCGGACCGGAGGCGCTTCCGGAATGGAGAAATGTGGCAAAGTTGCGTGTCCACGAGCTCGCGAAAGAGCTCGGAATCACCAGCAAAGAACTGATGGGTCACCTGAAGGAAGCGGGTGAATTCGTCAAGTCTTCGTCGTCCTCGCTCGAACCCCCGGTCGTGCGGCAGATGCGCGAGAAGTTCGCGTCGGCACCAAAGGCGAAGAAGGCGGACGCGAAGCCCGCCCCGAAGGCACCCAAGGCGGCACCGGCAAAGCCCGCCGCCAAGAAGTCGGCCCCCAAGGCGGCCGCCCCCAAGGCCCCGGCGAGCGGCCGGGGCACCACGGAGGCTCCGACGCCGAAGGCGCGAGCACCCAAGGCCGATGCGCCCAAGCCCGGTGCGCCCAAGCCCGGTGCGCCTAAGCCACGGGGTAAGAAGCCTGAGGCTGCTCCCAAGCCCGCCCCGCGCTCGGCTCGCCCCGGCGGGCCTCGTCCCGGCGGCCCCCGACCGGGCAACAACCCCTACGCCTCCTCGCAGGGCATGCCCCGCCCCGGCGGGCCTCGTCCCGGCGGCCCCCGTCCCGGCGCTGCCTCCAGCGGCGGCCCCCGTCCCGGCGCACCCCGTCCCGGCGGCGCCAGCGGTGGCGGGCCTCGTCCCGGCGCGCCCCGTCCCGGTGGAAACCGCCCGAATCCGGGGATGATGCCCGGCCAGGCCAACTTCGCGCGCAATGCGGCATCCGGCGGCGAGCGCAGCGGACGCGGCGGACGCGGACGCGGCGGCGCCCGCCCCGGCGGCGGAGCGGGCGGTGGCGCCCCCCAGAACAACGGCGGCGGCTTCGGCGCACCCCGCGGCGGCGGTCGCGGCGGTCGCGGCTCCACGCCGGGCGCGTTCGGCCGCGGAGGTGGCCGCTCGCAGCGCGGACGCAAGTCCAAGCGCGCCAAGCGTCAAGAGTACGAGCAGCAGAATGCTCCCGTGATCGGCGGCGTGTCCATCCCGCGCGGAGGCGGCGCACAGATCCGCATCCGCCAGGGCGCGTCCCTGGCGGACCTCGCCGAGAAGATCGACGTCAATCCCGCAGCCCTCGTGACGGTCCTCTTCGCCCTGGGCGAGATGGCCACGGCCACCCAGTCCCTGGACCAGGACACCTTCGAGGCCCTGGGCGCCGAGCTCGGCTACGACGTCAAGGTCGTCTCCCCCGAGGACGAGGACCGCGAGCTGCTCGAGTCCTTCGACATCGACCTCGAAGCTGAAGAGCTTGATGACGCCGAGAACATGGCGCCCCGGCCCCCGGTCGTCACCGTCATGGGCCACGTCGACCACGGCAAGACGAAGCTGCTCGACGCCATTCGCCACACCGATGTCGTCGACAGCGAGCACGGCGGCATCACCCAGCACATCGGTGCCTACCAGGTCAAGGTCAAGGCGGAGGACGGAACCCCCCGACGCATCACCTTCATCGACACCCCCGGACACGAGGCCTTTACCGCCATGCGTGCTCGCGGCGCCCAGGTCACTGACATCGCGATCCTCGTGGTCGCGGCCGATGACGGCGTCATGCCGCAGACGGTCGAGGCGATCAACCACGCCCAGGCGGCCGGAGTGCCCATCGTCGTGGCGGTCAACAAGATCGATAAGGACGGCGCGAACCCCGACAAGATCCGCTCCCAGCTCACCGAGTACGGCCTGGTCGCGGAGGAATACGGCGGCGACGTCATGTTCGTCAACATCTCGGCCAAGCAGCGCACGGGCATCCACGAGCTCCTCGAGGCTGTCCTGCTGACGGCGGATGCGGCGCTGACCCTGGAGGCCAACCCGAACACGGACGCCCGAGGTGTCGCCATCGAAGCGAACCTCGACAAGGGGCGCGGCGCGGTTGCGACCATGCTCGTTCAGCGCGGTACGCTGCGCGTCGGCGATTCGCTCGTCGTGGGCTCCTCCCACGGCCGCGTGCGAGCCATGTTCGACGACTCGGGCAACGACGTCTCCGAGGCCAGACCCTCGACCCCGGTCGCCGTCCTCGGCCTGACGTCCGTCCCGCGCGCTGGCGACTCCTTCCTGGTCGCCGCCGACGACCGTACGGCGCGCCAGATCGCCGACAAGCGAGAGGCTGCGGAGCGTCAGGCGCTGCTCGCCAAGCGTCGCAAGCGCGTCTCCCTGGAGGACTTCGACAAGGTCCTCGCGGAGGGAGAAGTCGACACCCTCAACCTAGTCATCAAGGGCGACGTGTCCGGCGCCGTCGAGGCGCTGGAAGACTCGCTGCTCCGAATCGACGTGGGTGACGAGGTCGCGCTGCGCATCATCCACCGTGGTGTGGGTGCCATCACGCAGAACGACGTCAACCTCGCGACCGTCGACAACGCGGTCATCATCGGCTTCAATGTTCGACCCGCCGAGCGCGTGGCCGAGATGGCCGATGCCGAGGGCGTCGAGATCAAGTACTACAACGTCATCTACTCCGCGATCGACGACATCGAGGCAGCCCTCAAGGGCATGCTCAAGCCGATCTACGAGGAGGTTGCGCTCGGCAGCGCCGAGATCCGTCAGGTGTTCCGCTCCGGTAAGTTCGGCAACATCGCGGGTTCCATCGTCCGCTCCGGCACGATCAAGCGCGGCGCCAAGGCGCGCCTCGTGCGCGACGGCGTTGTGGTGGCCGACAACCTCGAGATCGCGTCCCTGCGTCGCGAGAAGGACGACGTCACCGAGGTCCGCGAGGGCTACGAGTGTGGCATCACCCTGGGGTACAAGGACATCGCCGAGGGCGACGTCATCGAAACCTGGGAGATGCGCGAGAAGGCTCGCGACTGATCGCAAGGCGTGACGTATCGGGGTCCGGGCGTGCGCTCGGACCCCGATCTTCTACCATTAAGTGATTCGAAGGATGGGCGCGTGCGCCCGGAAGGAGGTCGCGATGGCTGACGAGGCTCGCGTTCGCAAGGTGCAGGAGCGCATCCTGCAGACGGTCGCGTCGATGATTGGTCGGCAGGTGAAGGATCCGCGCCTGGAGCTCGTGACGATTACGGACGTGCGAGTCACGGGCGACCTGCAGCACGCATCCGTGTTCTACACGGTTCTCGGCGACGACGAGCAGCGCAGCAGGGCCGCGCGGGCGTTCGCCTCGGCGCAGGGACTCTTCCGCTCGCGAGTGGGCAAGGCGCTCGGGCTGAGACTGACCCCCTCCCTCGAGTTCATTCTCGACGCCCTCCCCGAGAGCGCGGCGGCACTCGAGGAAGCGTTGGCTCAGGCCAAAGCAAAGGACGAGGCGATCGCGGCCGCGTCGGTCGGCGCGTCCTACGCCGGCGATGCCGACCCCTATCGCCGCGACGACGAGGACGACGCCGACGAGGAACGGGCGTAGACGCCGATGGCGCGCCGTTGCGACAACCCCCGCCCCGGCTCCTCGTGATCGACAAGCCCGCCGGGATCACGAGCCACGACGTTGTCTCGCGGGTGCGTCGCCTGGCCAAGACCCGCAAGGTGGGGCACGGGGGCACGCTGGACCCGATGGCCACCGGCGTCCTCGTTGTCGGCGTCGGCAAGGCGACGAAGCTCCTCACGTGGGTGAGCGGACACTCGAAAGAGTACGTGGCGACGATTCGTTTCGGCATCGCCACCAACACCGACGACGCCGAGGGCGTGCCCACGCGAGTGCGCGGGTGCTCCTCGCTGAGCGGGGAGGACCTCGAGCGGGCGCTCGCGCCCCTGCGCGGTGACATCATGCAGGTTCCCACGACCGTCTCGGCGATCAAAGTGGGAGGCAAGCGCGCGTACGCACTCGCCCGCGCGGGCGAGGATGTGATGCTCGCGGCCAGGCCGGTACGCGTGTCTCGCCTGGAGGTTCTCGCGCCGCCGCGCCTCGCCGAGGCCACCGTGGCAGAGGCCGACAACGCCGGGGCGGGGGAGAGGCCCGACACCCCGCGGACGCAGCGCCCGGTCCGCGTCGCCGACGTGGACGTGGCCGTTGAATGTTCCTCGGGCACGTACGTGCGGGCACTCGCGCGCGACGCAGGTGAGGCGCTGGGGGTCGGAGCCCACCTGATCGCGCTGCGCCGCACGCGCGTCGGAGACTTCCCCCTGGAAGGAGCCCTCACACTGGACGAGCTCGCCGCCGCGACGGCAGAGGCGAGCACCGCCCAGAGCGATCGGCCCGTCCTCCCCCTGATTCCCCTGGGCCACGCCGCCCGCGCCATGTTCCCCTCCCTGCGTCTGAGCGGCGCCGAGGCCGGCGCATTCCTCCATGGCCAGGCCCCCAAGCGCTCCCCCGACGAGCTGGAGAGATGGCGCCTCGGCGATGGGGCCGAAGCCGCTTCCCCGCGTGAGGGTACCGCGAGCCGCGGGGACGATTCACCGATCGCGGCGCTCGACCCGGGAGGCAACGTCCTCGGCCTGGTGCGCATCGACGGAGGGCGCCTGAGAACCGTCCTGGTCTTTTAGGAAAGAGAGAGCATGAAAGTCTGGCATTCCCTCGCGGAAATCCCCGGTAACGAGTCCGCCGTGGTGACCATCGGTAACTTCGATGGCATGCACAACGGGCACAAGAAGGTCATCGCCACCTGCGTCGAACGGGCACGCAAGCTGGGCGTCGACGCGGTCGCCATCACCTTCGACCCGCACCCGATCCAGGTGCACCGGCCGGAGGTGGGCCTCCAGCTCATCTCCCCACTGCGCGACCGCCTCGACGCGATGGCTGCCGCAGGACTCGACGCGACGCTCGTGGCCCACTACGACGCCAGCGTCTACAGCCTGGACGCCGACGAGTTCGTCGACGAGTACCTGGTCGGGCGCTGCGGGGCGCGTGAGGTCGTGGTCGGCGAGGACTTCCGTTTCGGGCGCGCAAACGCGGGCACGATCGACACCCTGCGGGCGCTGGGACGCTCCTACGGCTTCGACGTCATCACCGTCACCGACATTGAGGCGCCGGAGGGGCGACGCTGGTCCTCCTCGTGGGTACGCGAACTCCTGGCCGCCGGCGACGTCTCCGGAGCAGCCCGCGTCCTCGGTCACCTGCACCGCATCCGTGGCAGCGTCTGCCACGGTTTCAAGAGGGGCCGCGCCCTTGGCTTCCCGACGGCCAACCTCTCCGAGGACGTCGAAGGAGTGATCCCCGCCGACGGAGTCTACGCCGGCTGGGTCGTGCGCGCCGTGCCCGGCACCCAATCCGCCGAGTTCCTGCCCGCCGCCATATCGGTGGGCACCAACCCGCAGTTCAGCGGCGAGACGCGCACGGTCGAGGCGCACGTCCTGGGGCGATCGGACCTGAACCTCTACGGCGAACGCATCGCCGTGACCTTCGTGTCCCGCATCCGACCCATGCAGTCCTTCGCCTCCCTCGACGACCTGCTCACGCAGATGGATGATGACCTGAGGCAGACGGCCTCCATTCTCGGAATCGGTGTCGCGGGACGCGTCGACCCGGACTCGGTGACCGCCCAATAGCGCGGCGCCCGACTTGCCGCTGCGCTGCGTCGCGGTGCCCGCTCGCCGCGACAAGCTGTTTCGTTAGTTACGTCGCTCGTTTGTCGCCTCGGGGCGAGGGCGTGCTACTGTAGAAAGGCCGTCGATCGGCCGCGGATCGTCAGCATCCGGGACAAGCCCGGGTGCCCCGCGCAACGAATACAAAGGAGAAGCCTGTGCCGCTGAGCAAGGACGTCAAGGACCAGATCATCGCCGAGTACGCGACCCACGAGGGCGACACCGGTTCCCCCGAGGTTCAGATCGCGCTGCTGACCCAGCGCATCAAGGATCTGACCGAGCACTTCAAGACCCACACGCACGACCACCACTCCCGTCGTGGCCTGCTGCTGCTGGTCGGCCGTCGTCGTCGCCTGCTGGGTTACCTGGCTGACATCGACATCGAGCGCTACCGTTCGCTCATCAAGCGTCTCGGCCTGCGCCGATGACCGCGTGCCGGCCCGCCTCCCGATGCGGAGACGGGCCGGTTTTCATGCGCCCGCCTCGGGCATACCGTATTTCTCGCGCACAAGCCGCCGGTTTTCGACAGTGGCCTCCGGAGCGTTGATCCGTGGGCTTCGATCGAAGGCCGAAGTGGAGCGCGATACCAACACACCAAGGAGAAACGCCCCATGATGGAAGGCTCCGACATCATCGCCGCAGAGGCGATCATCGACAACGGCCGTTTCGGCAAGCGCACCGTGCGCTTCGAGACTGGCCGCCTCGCCAAGCAGGCCGCAGGCTCGGCCCTGGCCTACCTGGACGACGCAACGACCGTCCTGTCGGCCACGACGGTTGGCAAGAACCCCAAGGACCAGTTCGACTTCTTCCCGCTGACCGTCGACGTTGAGGAACGTCAGTACGCCGCGGGACGGATTCCTGGCTCCTTCTTCCGCCGCGAGGGACGCGCCGGAACCGAGGCCATCCTGGCCGCCCGACTCATTGACCGCCCGCTGCGTCCCGGCTTCGTCAAGGGTCTGCGCAACGAGGTCCAGGTCGTCGAGACGGTGCTGACGATCGACCCGGATGACGCCTACGACGTCCTGGCCATCAATGCCGCCTCCATGTCCACCCAGATCGCAGGCCTGCCCTTCACCGGTCCGATCGGCGGCACCCGCCTGGCGCTCATTGACGACCAGTGGGTCGCGTTCCCGCGCTGGAGCGAGCTTGAGCGTTCCGTGTTCAACATCGTGGTCGCCGGACGCATCGTCACGAAGGAAGACGGCACCGAAGACGTCGCGATCATGATGGTCGAAGCCGGCGGCGGCAAGAATGAGTGGGATCTCATTCAGGCCGGTGCCACCGCCCCCACCGAGGACGTCGTCGCCGACGGTCTTGAGGCCGCCAAGCCCTTCATCAAGGCGCTGTGCGAGGCTCAGATGAAGGTTGCCGAGAAGGCCTCGAAGGAGACCGCCGAGTTCCCGCTGTTCCTGGACTACACCGACGAGGAGTACGCCGCCGTCCAGGAGTGGGCCGGCGAGAAGATTGCCCAGGCGCTGCTCACCGAGGGCAAGCTTGCCCGCGACGAGGCCGTTGACGCCGTCAAGGAGGAGATGCTTGAGGCGCTCGCCGAGCGTTTCCCCGAGGGCGAGAAGAGCCTCAAGGCGGCGTTCCGTTCCCTGGAGAAGGCCACCATCCGGGGCCGCACACTGCGCGAAGAGATCCGCATGGATGGTCGCACCCCGCGCCAGATCCGTTCCCTGTCGGCCGAGGTCGAGGTCCTGCCCCGCGTCCACGGCTCCGCACTCTTCCAGCGTGGCGAAACCCAGATCCTGGGCGTGACGACGCTGGCGATGCTGCGCATGGAGCAGCAGATCGACAACCTGTCGCCCGTCAACTCCAAGCGCTACATGCACCAGTACAACTTTGCGCCCTTCTCCACCGGTGAGGTCGGTCGCGTCGGCTCCCCGAAGCGCCGCGAGATCGGCCACGGCGACCTGGCCGAGCGTGCCCTTCTGCCCGTCCTGCCCTCGCGCGAGGACTTCCCCTACGCGATTCGTCAGGTCTCCGAGACGATGGGCTCCAACGGCTCCTCCTCCATGGGCTCGGTGTGCGCCTCGACCCTGTCGCTCCTGCAGGCCGGCGTGCCGCTGCGCGCCCCCGTCGCCGGCATCGCGATGGGTCTCATGACCGGCGAGGTCGACGGCCAGGCCAAGGCCGTGACCCTCACCGACATCCTGGGCGCCGAGGACGGCTTCGGCGACATGGACTTCAAGGTTGCCGGTACCCGCGACTTCATCACAGCCCTGCAGCTGGACACCAAGCTCGACGGGATCGATTCTCAGGTTCTGCGCGCCGCGCTCGCCCAGGCCCGCGACGCTCGCCTGGCGATCCTGGACCTCATCAGCCAGGCCATTGACGGTCCCGACGAGATGAGCCCGAACGCTCCTCGCATCATCACCGTCAAGGTTCCCGTGGACAAGATCGGCGAGGTCATCGGCCCCAAGGGCAAGATGATCAACCAGATCCAGGACGAGACCGGCGCCGACGTGACCATCGAGGACGACGGCACTGTGTACATCGCGTCTGCGGATGGTGCCTCGGCCGAGGCCGCCCGCACCATGGTGAACCAGATCGCCAACCCGCAGATGCCCGAGGTCGGCGAGCGCTTCGTCGGAACGGTGGTCAAGACGACCTCGTTTGGCGCGTTCGTCTCGCTGACCCCCGGCAAGGATGGCCTCCTGCACATCTCGCAGGTGCGCCGCCTCGTGGGCGGCAAGCGCATCGACTCCGTGGATGATGTGCTGCAGGTCGGCCAGCAGGTCGAGGTCGAGATCAACGAGATCGGCGACCGCGGCAAGCTGAGCCTGCACGCCGTCATCGATGGCGAGGCCGGAGAGCTGGAGGCCAGCGAGGGCGAGCAGAGTGAGCGTCGCGAGCGCCGTGATCGTTCGGAGCGCCGTGAGCGTCGCCCCCGGACCCGCACGCGCCGCCGCCGCGACGAGGACCGCGAGGACGGCTTCTCCGAGGAGTGAGTAACTCCCGATAGCTGAATCAGACCGGTGGCCGGGACGGGGCAGGTGCTCCGCCCGGCCACCGGCCCTTTTACGGCTACACTGTGAACGTTTCGTGCCAACCCCGCCCCCGGGGACGCAAGAGGAGAAAAATGACGCCCAAGCCGCTGCCGCTTGACGAAGCTCACCTGAGAATCGAGGACGGAGACACCCGCATCGATCGAACGATCCTGGGCTGCGGAGCGCGTGTTCTGTCGCAGGTAATCCCGGCGACCAAGAGCGCGGGAGTGTCCCTGTGGGTGCCCGTCGGCTCCCGCGACGAGGACGAGAAGACGGCCGGCTCGACGCACTTCCTGGAACACCTCCTCTTCAAGGGGACGCGCGCTCGTTCCTCCCTGGATATCGCGATTGCCTTTGACTCGGTGGGCGGGGAGTCCAACGCGGAGACCGCCCGAGAACACACCGCCTATTGGGCGCGCGTGCGCGACGCCGACCTGGACATGGCCATCGAGACGCTCGCCGACATGGTGAGCGACTCGCGCCTCGACGAAGCAGACTTCGCGACGGAACGCGGCGTGATCCTCGACGAGCTAGCAATGGGGGAGGACTCGCCCACCGAGACCGTTCACGATGCCTTCCAGCTGGCCGTTCACGGCGACCGCCCCATCGGTCGCCCCGTGGGAGGAACCGCGCGGGCCATCTCCGCGGTGACGCGCGACGACGTGTGGGACCACTACCAGGCGCACTATGGGCCCGCCTCCCTAATCGTGGCGGCCGCAGGCAACGTTGATCACGACCACGTGTGCGAGCGCGTGCAGGCCGCTCTCGACGCCTCACCATGGGACGAGCGCGCCGTGGCCTCCCCTCGGCCTCGCCGATCGACGCAGCGAAGTGCCCCCGCCGAGCACGACCGAGACATCACCCGCCGACGCGACGTGACGCAGGCCCACGTCATCATCGGCTGCGAGGGGCTACCCGCCACGGACCCCCAGGGACCGACGATGAGTGTCCTCCTGTCGATCCTGGGCGGGTCCATGTCCTCGCGCCTCTTCCAGGAGGTGAGGGAGAAGCGGGGCCTGGCCT
Source organism: Schaalia odontolytica (assembly GCF_024584435.1). Classification (GTDB taxonomy): domain Bacteria; phylum Actinomycetota; class Actinomycetes; order Actinomycetales; family Actinomycetaceae; genus Pauljensenia. Next base: position 1,038,901 of record NZ_CP102197.1, on the reverse strand, counting down.
ACACCACCTACGCCTTCGACGTGGGCTATTCCGACACGGGAACCTTCGGCATGTACGCGGGATGCAGCCCCGACAACGTGGCCGAGGTCGAGACCATCATGCGCGCCCAGCTGCACGACCTCGCCAGCGACGGACCCACCGACGAAGAAATGACGCGCGTGCGCGGCCAGGTTCGCGGCGGAGTCGTCCTCGGCCTCGAAGACAACTGGTCTCGCATGATGCGCCTGGGGCGCTCGGAGATCATTGGGCGCTACCGAACCATCGACGAGTCGTTGTCCGAGTTCGACGCGGTCGACGCCGCTGGCGTGCGCGAACTCGCCGCCTCCCTGGCGTCGACGATGGACTGCCGAGCGCTGGTGCTCCCCGAGACGTAGGGAACAACAGCAAAAGCCCCTCGCCGCGCGGTGTCGGAGGCGAACGAGGCGCGGGCACGCATACCCTGACACCAACCAATCAACGAGCGCAAGGAGAACAATGATACGCGTGGCAGTGACCGGGGCAAAGGGCCGCATGGGATCAAGCGTCGTCGACGCGGTGGGCAACACCCCCGACATGGAGGTCGTGGCCCAGCTGGACGCGGGCGATGAGATCAACGCCGACAGTGTCAACGGCGCCCACGTCGCCGTCGACTTCTCCGTCCCCACCGTGACCGAAGCCAACGTGCACGCCCTCATCGATGCCGGCGCGGACGTGGTCGTCGGTACGACCGGGTGGACGCCGGAATCCTACGCGCGCGTTCGCGATCACGCCCGCGAGGCGGGGCGCGCCGTCCTGATTGCACCCAACTTTGCGATGGGCGCCGTCCTGGCCATGAAGTTTGCCGCGCTCGCGGCCCCGTACTTCGAATCCGCCGAGGTCATTGAGATGCACCATCCCGGGAAGATGGATGCCCCCTCCGGCACGGCGGTTGCGACGGCGCTCGGTATAGCGCAGGCTCGCAGACAGGCGGGCCTGGGCGAGCTTCCCGACGCGACGCAGACCGACGAGCTGGGCGCCCGCGGCGGCCGCGTGGACGGCATCCCCGTCCACGCCGTTCGCCTGCGCGGACTCACCGCCTCCGAGGAGATCCTCCTGGGCAACGAGGGTGAGCAACTCGTCATCCGAACCGATTCCTTCGATCGCTCCTCCTTCATGCCCGGCGTGCTCCTGGGCGTGAGAAGTGTGCGCGGGCGCACGGGACTGACCATCGGGCTGGATCAGGTGATGGACCTGTGAGCGCGCCCGCGAGCGCGGATCGCTCGGTCAGGCCCGCCCAACGGGGCGACGAGGCCGCCATCGCGCCCCTGCAGTTGGCCTCGTGGCGGGCGCTGATGGGCGAGGAGACGCTCGCCGCCCAGGGAGTGAGCGAGGAGTCCCTCGCCCGCCTGTGGGGGCGGACCCTGGCCCGTCCCAGGCCCGCGGGAGGGACGACGCTCGTCGCCCTCCACGGCGCCCGGATCGTCGGCTTCGCTCTGGCCGGACCGGACGACGCCGCTGCCGACTGCGAGCCCGAGACGGACCGAGAGGGCGCGACGCAGGTGTATGAGCTGGTGGTGGACGAGGACTTCCGGCGCTGCGGACACGGCTCGCGCATGCTCTCGGCGATCGCCGACCTCACCCGCGGGCAGTTGCGCGCGTGGATCGGGGACTCTGACGAGCAGCGCCAGCGCTTCTTCACCTCGGCGGGTTTCGCCCCCTCGGGCGCGGTTCGTCGCCTGGGCGAGGGGACGACACAGCACATGTGGTGGGCGCACCGCGACTAAAGGCCCGCCGCGAAGGCGAGGCGCGCTCATATGACGCTCGACATGCGACCGCCCCGGTTCTTCGGTTTCGCGCCGCGCGTAAGATGGGGAACATGAGCAACATTCCTCCCCGCCGCTTCGGTTCTCTTGCCGCCGCCATGGTCACCCCCATGACACAGTCGGGTGACGTCGACCTGGATTCCGCTCAGCGCCTGGCAACCAAGCTCGTCGACGAAGGATGCGACACGATCCTCCTGTCGGGAACGACGGGGGAGTCCCCGACGACTCATCAGCCCGAGAAGAACGACCTGACCGACGCGGTCCGCGAGGCCGTGGGAGATCGGGCGTTCATCCTGTGCGGCGCGTGCTCGAACGACACGGCGCACGCCGTTCGAATCGCTCAGGGAGCGCAGGAACACGGCGCGGATGGCCTCCTGGTCGTCTCGCCCTACTACAACCGGCCCTCCCAGGAGGGGCTGCGTGCTCACGTGCGGGCGGTCACCGATGCGACCGACCTGCCGATCATGCTCTACGACATTCCCGGTCGGACGGGCATCGCCTTCTCCGACGCGACCCTGGACATCCTCGCCCAGCACCCCCGTATCCTCGGGGTGAAGGACGCCACCGGCGACGTGGAGACCGGCGTGGAACGCATGCATCGAACGGGCCTGGAGTACTACTCGGGCGATGATGCCCTGAACTTTGCGTGGATGACCGGCGGAGCCTCGGGCTTCATCTCGGTCGTCACCCACGTCGCTTCCGCCCACTATCGTCGGATGATCGAGCTGCTCGACTCCGATCAGGTGTGGGAGGCCCGCGAGCTCTCGTACTCGCTGCGCCCCCTCGTGCACGCAATCATGGGCGGGGGACAGGGAGCGGTCCTGGCCAAGTATGCGCTCTGGCTGCAGGGCGTTATCGATAGCCCGACCGTCCGCCTTCCCATGGTAGGCATCAGCGACGATGAGGTGTCCGCCCTGCGTCGCGCCCTGCGTCTCACCGGGCTCCTGTGAGTCCCGCTCGGCCCGGAGCGTGGCGCCGCGGACCGGCCTCGGCCCCACGCCGGAAGCATTGATGCGCCAAGTGTGAGGGGGGCGACCCGTCAACGGTGAGTCCCGATGATGGGAAAGAGGCCGCGACGTGGCAGACTGGCATCATGAAGTCTTTGTACGAGAACCTCACCGAACCCGCGCCCCTGGAAGAGGGCGCTCTGAGAGTCATCCCGCTGGGAGGCCTCGGCGAGGTCGGGCGCAACATGAACGTCCTGGAGTACCGGGGCAAGCTCCTGGTCGTGGACTGCGGCGTCCTCTTCCCCGAGGAGAGTCAGCCGGGTGTTGACCTGATCCTTCCCGATTTCTCGTGGATCGAGGATCGCATGGACGACGTCGTCGGCATGGTGCTGACGCACGGACACGAGGACCATATCGGCGCCGTTCCCTACCTGCTCAAGCTGCGAGGCGACATCCCCCTGTACGGCTCCGACCTGACCCTTGCCTTCGTTGCCCCCAAGCTGCGTGAGCACCGCCTGAGTGACCCTGGCTTCACCGTGGTCGCGGAAGGGGACCGCTTGAATGTGGGGCCCTTCGACCTCGAGTTCGTCTCCGTCACGCACTCGATCCCCGACGCGCTCGCCGTGTTCGTGCGCACCCGGGCCGGCAATGTCTTGATCACGGGCGATTTCAAGATGGATCAGCTGCCCCTCGACCGACGCCTGACGGATCTTCGTGCCTTCGCGCGCATGGGCGAGGAGGGGGTCGACCTGTTCATGGTGGACTCCACGAACGCCCTGGTTCCCGGTTTTATCACGCCGGAGCGCGAGATTGGCCCGGTTCTGGATCAGGTGTTTGGCGAGGCTGAGGGCGGTCAGATCGTTGTCGCCTCGTTTGCCTCGCATGTCCACCGCGTCCAGCAGGTCATCAACGCGGCCGCCCACCACGGTCGGCGCGTCGCCTTCGTGGGTCGCTCGATGGAACGCAACATGCGCATCGCCGAGGAGAAGGGCTACCTGTCGATTCCCGACGGCGTTATCGTGGACCTTAAGGACATCGGCGACCTGCCGCGCTCGCAGCGCGTGTACATGGCGACGGGTTCGCAGGGAGAACCCATGGCCGCCCTGTCGCGCATGTCCGTGGGATCTCACCGCACGGTGAGCATCGAGCCGGGCGACATGGTCGTTCTCGCCTCCTCTCTCATCCCGGGCAACGAGAATTCCGTCTATCGCGTCATTAACGATCTGACCCGCCTGGGCGCACGCGTCGTCTCGAAGGAGAACGCGAAGGTCCACGTGTCCGGTCACGCCAGCGCGGGGGAGCTCATCTACTGCTACAACATCATTCAGCCCAGGAACGTGATGCCCATCCACGGCGAGGTTCGCCACCTGGTCGGCAACGGTCAGCTGGCGGTCAAGACGGGTATCGACCCGCGGCACGTGGTCCTCGCCGAGGATGGCGTGACCGTCGACCTCAAAGACGGCGTCGCGCGCGTGTCGGGCGTTGTTCCCTGTGAGTACGTGTACGTCGATGGCCGCTCGATCGGCGAGATCTCCGAGGACGAGCTCGCTACGCGCCGCACCCTGGGGTCGGAGGGGTTCATCTCGATCTTCGCGGTCGTCGAGCGTGATTCGGGGACAGTCCTGGCCGGCCCGGAGATTCGTGCGATCGGCATGGCTGAGGACGACGACGTGTTCGAGGAGATCCTTCCCGACGTCACGCAGGCGCTCAAGGAGGCCGCCGCACCCGGCGGACAGGACCCCTACGTCCTGCAGCAGGCGATGCGTCGCGTCATCGGACGCTGGGTCGCGCGCCGTCTGCGTCGCCGTCCTATGATCGTTCCGGTGGTTACCGAGCAGTAAGCCGAATCGATCCGCCGAGGGACACGGTGCCCGGCGGAGCCGCGCGGACAAGAAAGGAAGATTCGTGTCGGGCCGTTTTATTTCGACGCACTCCGTTGCGCTGGTGTTGCCGATGCATATCGCGTACATGCCTGAGCGCGGCGGGTCGGTGCACGCCGATGCGGCGAGTTCACGGCCCGGTGGGGGCTTCACGACGCTGTGTGCTGCGGCCGCCATGGGCGTGCCCACGGCGGCCGCCTCGCCGCTGGGCACGGGCCCGAACTCCTTCGCGGTCCGCCAGCAGCTGGTCGAGGCCGGGGTGGACGTTCTCACCCCGGAGTTGGTCGGCGATATCGGCGTGGTCATCCAGCTCATTGACGAAGACGGGGCCATGCGATCGGTCGTCACAGCCGGCGTGGAATCCGAGCCGTCGAAAGCGACCCTCGAGCACATTGAGCTGCGCGAGGGGGACGTCGTTCACGTGGCGGCCTCCGACATGACCAGCGCACACGCGGCGTCCGAACTGAGCGAGTGGGCGGCTGCCCTGCCGGCCTGCGTGAGGCTTGTCGTCTCGGTGTCTCCGGCAGTCGCCCAGGTTCCGGTCGAGGCGTGGGAGACGATCTTCCCGCGGGCAGACGTCGTGACGATGAACAGTCGGGAGGCGTCGGCGCTCGCCGGGATCCTGGACGCCTATCGCCACGGGTCGACGATTCGTTCCTACCTGCGTGCCGACGCCGCGACCGTGCGGCGCGTGGGCGCGCGAGGAAGCGAGATCCAGCAATACGCCGACGCCCCCGTCGTGTCGATCCCCGCGTTTGAAGCGCGCGTCGCCGATACGGCGGGCGTGGGGGACACGCACATTGCCGAGATGTGTGCTGGTCTCCTCCTGGACTACGACTTGGAGACGGCATGCCTGATGGCCAACGCCGGGGCGGCCCTGGCAATCTCCCACGAGTCAGCGCTGCCCGTGCCGACGCGTGAGCAGGTGGAGAACGTCCTCGAAACCGGGGTAGTTACTAATATCCTGCGCTGAGGGAACGCGGCGCGCCTCCTGCCGGGGGGCGGCTCGGGCGATATCGTGGAGCAATCATGGCATCATCGTCTTCACGTTCCTCCTCCGGTAAAGGCCCGGCGCGTCCGCGCACGAAAGCGGCCTCCTCCCGATCCGCCAAGGCACCCCAGGGGCAGGGGGCGAAGCCGGGATTCCTGGCACGCTTCTTTTCTGCCCTCGGTCGGGCGGCTCTGGGTGCCCAGCGGGCGTGGAAGGCCACCGACCCTCAGGTCAAGCGCGATGCGGCGGCCTTCGTCGCCGTAGCGGCGGCGATCGTCATCGCCCTACGAGAGTGGTTTCAGATCTCCGGCGAGGCCGGAGATGCCATCCATCATGCCTCGGCGGGCCTCTTCGGCATCTTCTCGGTCGTCGTTCCGCTCCTTCTCGTCGCCTTGGCCGTCGAGTTGGTCTCGGCGCGGTCCGGTCGCTCGGCCCTGCCCCATCACGTTGCTGGCGGGATCGGAATCTCGCTGGCCCTGACCGGCCTGGTGCACATCTCCCACGGGAACCCCGGCCTCGAGCAGGACCCCGGCATTGAGGCGGCCGGGGGCGTCCTCGGCTGGTTCATTGCTCGCCCGCTCGTCCTCCTGCTGTCCGGGTGGGGCGCCGGCGCCCTCATGATCCTGCTCCTGGTGTACTCGATCCTGCTCGCCACGCGGACCGCCGTTGCCGACGTTCCCGCTCGTCTGCGCGATTTCGCGGCGCGACTGGGCGGGGCGGATCACAAGGACGGCGACGCGAGCGAGAGCGATCCAGCCAAGGAAGCGCGCCGGAAGACGCGCAGGGACCTGGCAGCCGGAGACGACACGTTCCTCGACGAATACGACGGGGACGAGTCCTTCCGCAAGGCCACCGACACGGAGTCCGGCGCGCAGACTCAGCTCCTCGAATCCGGTGCGGTTCCGACGACCCAGCCGGCCGACGCCCCGACGCCCCGGCCTCGCCCATCCTCGCCCGATGCGCCGACGGAGATGCTCACCCAGATGCGCCCCGCCGTCGCTTCCGCCGAGGAGCGCGAGCCTGCACGCGTGCCCGCGCACGTCCCACCGGCCGAGGAAGAACCCGCGGCCCCTCCGATCACCGACGAACCCGAGGGAGCATTCCAGCCCGACCTCGACGAGGCCATCTCCTACACGCTTCCATCCGACGACCTCCTGGTGTCCGGGCCGCCCCACATGACGCGTTCGGCGGTCAACGACCAGGTCGTGGCCGCGCTCGGTCAGGTTTTCGCGGACTTCAATATCGACGCGCGCGTCACCGGGTTCTCCCGCGGCCCGACGGTCACCCGCTACGAGGTCGTCCTGGGGGCAGGCGTCAAGGTCGACAAGCTCACGAACCTGTCCAAGAACATTGCCTACGCGGTCGCGTCGGCGGACGTTCGTATCCTCGCACCAATCCCGGGCAAGAGCGCCATCGGCATCGAGATTCCCAACGCCGACCGCGAGAACGTTGCGCTGGGCGACGTGCTGCGTTCGGCCGCCGCACGCCGCAACCAGCATCCGCTGGTCGTCGGCGTGGGCAAGGATGTCGAGGGTGGCTACGTCGTGACCAACCTGGCTAAGACCCCGCACATGCTGGTCGCCGGCCAGACGGGATCGGGTAAGTCCTCCTTCGTCAACTCGATGATTACCTCGATCATGATGCGCGCGACCCCCCAGCAGGTGCGCATGATCCTCGTCGACCCCAAGCGCGTGGAGCTCACGATCTACGAGGGCATCCCCCACCTGATCTCACCCATCATCACGGATGCGAAGAAGGCCGCCGAGGCCCTTGAATGGGTCGTCAAGGAGATGGACGCCCGCTACGATGACCTGTCGGACTACGGCTTCAAGCACATTGACGACTTCAACAAGGCGGTCGCCGCGGGACAGGTTCAGGCCAAGCCTGGTTTGCAGCGCACGCTCCACCCCTACCCGTACCTCCTGGTGGTCGTTGACGAGCTCGCCGACCTGATGATGGTCGCCCCCCGCGACGTGGAGGCATCGATCCAGCGGATCACGCAGCTGGCGCGCGCCGCCGGCATTCACCTGGTGCTGGCCACCCAGCGTCCCTCTGTCGATGTGGTCACCGGCCTCATCAAGGCGAACATTCCCTCCAGGCTCGCCTTCGCGACCTCGTCGCTGACCGACTCGCGCACCATCCTCGACCAGCCCGGAGCGGAGAAGCTCATCGGGCAGGGTGACGCCCTCTACCTGCCGGCCGGCGCGTCCAAGCCGATGCGCGTGCAGGGAGCCTGGGTCTCGGAGTCGGAGATTCACCAGGTCGTCGCCCACGTGAAGGGACAGATGGAGGCGCACTACCGAGACGACGTGGTCCCCGATAAGAAGGAAGCCAAAGTCGCCGAGGATATCGGCGACGACCTCGAAGACCTCCTGCAGGCCGCCGAGCTCGTGGTGTCGACCCAGCTGGGGTCAACCTCGATGCTCCAACGCAAGCTGCGCGTCGGTTTTGCTCGCGCCGGGCGACTCATGGACCTGCTCGAATCCCGGGAGATCGTCGGTCCGTCGGAGGGATCCAAGGCGCGCCAGGTTCTGGTTGCTCCCGAGCAGCTGCCCGAGGTCCTGGCGATGTTGCGCGGCGAATCCGCGGGCATTGGGGCGGGGCAGGCGCAAGCCGACGACGCGGGCGAGCCGGCCGTCCCGGGCGCGGGTACCGAGAATGCGGCGGGCGCCGCGGACGGCGGTGAAGCGGTCGATGCGCCCGCCCGCGCGCAGGGGATGGAAGCGCCGCACGGTCACGACGCGGGCGCGTCCGAGCCCGGCGATTCGCGCACCGGCGGGTTAGACCCGTACTCTGGTCATAACTTTGGAGGTTCGTCACCTACGTGGGTCGATGAGGAACCCGACGACGATGAGGACGCTTGGCAGCTGACAGGCCGCTGAGGAGAAAGGAAACGGACATGACCGATAACGTGTCGCGTGTACAACGAGAGAGCAAGGTATCCGTTGTGAATCTGCCGAACGTGCTGACCGTGACTCGTCTCGTTCTGGTTCCCGTGTTCGTCATCCTGGGGCTTCAGGATTCGTGGACCGCCCGGTGGCTCGCCTTCGTCGTTTTCGCTCTGGCCGCCATCACCGATCGCTTCGACGGGCAGCTGGCCCGCTCGTGGGGTCAGATCACCGACTTCGGTCGGATCGTCGACCCGATCGCCGACAAGGCGTTGACGCTGTGCGGATTCGTCCTCCTCAGCCTCCAGGGCTATCTGCCGTGGTGGGTGACCGCGCTCATCGCTTGTCGAGAGCTTGGAATCACCGCGATGCGCGCGTTCTTCCTACGCAGGGGCGTCGTGGTGTCGGCGAACAATGCGGGCAAGCTCAAGACCTTCATGCAGATCATCGCGCTGGGCACTCTGCTGATCCCGTGGGCGCACTTCCTGGAGCTTGCGAGCACGAGCGAGGCCTGGGTCGTCGTCATGATTCGCCTCGGGCAGGCCCTGGCGGGAGTCGCGCTCGCGCTGACCCTCTACTCGGGTTTCACCTACGTCGTGGAGGGGGCGCGTCTCGTGCGCGACGCGTCTGGGCAGAGCGTCGACGCCGGGGATGAGGCTCGGGCCGAGGAGCCGGAGACCAAGACCGAGGGAAGAACCCCGGCCGGTCAGCACGTCCAAAGTTGAGCCTGGGTGACGCAATGCATAGGTGGGATCGCGTCCCGGCGGAATAGGCGCCAATGCGGGCGCGTTGATGAGGTATGAGCGCATTCGGCGTCGAGACTGCGGCCTCTTACGTTGGTCCGATGCGCGAACTGGCGATGCGACCCCCGATCGAGAACGGCTAGAGTAACACTATGGAAAAGACACTGAGCGAAAGGCCGCTGCTGCGCAGCGAACTCGGCGATGTCCTGCGAGGCATCCGCCAGCGCCAGGGTCGAACCCTGCGCGAAGTCTCTTCTGAGGCACAGGTCTCCCTCGGCTACCTCTCAGAGGTCGAACGCGGGCAGAAGGAAGCCTCCTCCGAACTCCTTGACGCAATCACCTCCGCCCTGCGCGTTCCCCTCTGGTTCGTCTTGCGCGAGGTGTCCGAGCGCATGGCGGTCATCGATGGTGCGGTTGTTCCCGACGCTGTTCCTGATGACATCATGCCCGTCACGCTCATCTCTTGACGCGTGAAGCATTCGGAGTTCTACGAGGCGGTCGAGGCGACCTTCGGGTCGGCCCTCGGCCGCTCCTATGTCAGTGACCTCTACCTCTCCCCGCTGGGGGCGACCGCCCGAGAGGCGCTTGCAGGAGGAGCGGATCCAGACTCCGTGTGGGAGGCCCTGTGCGGTGAAACGGGGCGTGATGACGCGCGTTGGATCCACCGCGTCGATCCTCGCGAGCGTCGGAGGTGACGCGAGGCGCGGCGTGTCGCGCGAGCATCGAACACCTGTTCCATCTAAGCTGTCCTGCGGCGAGGCATCCACGCGCGTTGCCCACAGGGTAGCGCGCATCGGACGCAAACGACGATGGCCGGTCGCATACTCGTCATGGCGCCTCGGAGAGGGGCGGCATCTGGGCCAGGACACCCGCAGGCCGGAGAGGCCTGAAGACGAAAGGAACATCATGGCAGCCCGTAAAGCACCCGCGGCAAAGACGATCGCCAACGATCGCAACAAGGCGCTCGAAGTGGCGCTCTCGCAGATCGATAAGCAGTTCGGCAAGGGCTCTGTCATGCGATTGGGTGACGACAACCGTCCCCCCGTCCAGGTGATCCCTACCGGCTCCCTCGCCCTCGACGTCGCCCTCGGAATCGGTGGCCTTCCGCGCGGCCGCGTCATCGAGATCTACGGACCCGAATCCTCCGGTAAGACGACGGTTGCCCTGCACGCGGTCGCGAGCGCCCAGAAGGCCGGCGGCAACGCTGCGTTCATTGATGCCGAGCACGCCCTCGATCCCGTCTACGCCCGCGCACTCGGCGTCGATACGGACTCGCTCCTCGTGTCCCAGCCCGATACCGGCGAGCAGGCCCTCGAGATCGCGGACATGCTGATTCGCTCAGGCGGCATCGATATCATCGTCATCGACTCCGTCGCCGCGCTCGTCCCGAAGGCAGAGATCGAGGGGGAGATGGGTGACTCCCACGTGGGACTCCAGGCTCGCCTCATGAGCCAGGCGCTGCGTAAGATCACGGGCGCGCTGTCTGCGACGGGAACGACCGCGATCTTCATCAACCAGCTGCGCGAGAAGATCGGCGTCTTCTTTGGATCCCCCGAGACGACCACCGGCGGCAAGGCGCTGAAGTTCTACGCCTCGGTGCGTATCGACGTGCGCCGCATCGAAACCCTGAAGGAGGCCGGAGCTCCCGTCGGTAACCGCACGCGCGCCAAGGTTGTCAAGAACAAGATGGCGCCTCCCTTCAAACAGGCCGAGTTCGATATCGTCTACGGCAAGGGAATCTCACGTGAGGGCTCCATCATCGACATGGGCGTCGAGGCCGGCATCGTGCGCAAGTCCGGCTCGTGGTTCACCTACGGGGACGACCAGCTCGGTCAGGGTAAGGAAAATGTCCGTCAATTCCTGGCAGACAACCCCGAGCTCGCGAACGAGATTGAGCAGAAGATCCTGCTCTCGCTGGGAATCGGGGACGCCCCCGAACCCGAGGCGCCCTCGCAGGAGGTCTCGGCCATCGACCCCGACGAGGACGCGGGCTTCTAGGCCGTGGTTCGCTACCTGGATCCCGAGGACCATCCGGAGCTGGGGGAGGAGCGCGCGCCTCGTTCCTCCCCCGGTGAGAGGCTGGCGCGTGCCCGCGAACGCAACGCCGCCCTGAGCGGGACCGAAGCCGTTGAGGCAGCCCGTGAGGTGGCTCTTCGCAAGCTTGACGCCCGAGCGTGCTCGCGCGCCGAACTGGTTGCCGCGATGGTGGGGCGGGGGTTTCGCACCGAGGTCGCCGAGGAGGTCGTGGCGCGCCTGGAGGCCGTCGGCCTCGTGGATGATCAAGCCTACGCGGACGCTCTCGTCCGGTCACGCTTCGCGGCGACGGGCGCCTCCGGGCGAGCCCTGCGCGATACGCTGTCGCGCAAGGGATTGGGGGCCGACGTCATCGAGCGAGCCGTCGCGCAGATCGACCGCGACGACGAGGAAGCGCGGGCTGACGACCTGGTTGCCCGCAGGCGACGCTCACTGCAAGGAGTCAGCCGTCAGACCGCCTATCGGCGCCTGGCCTCGATGCTGGCACGCAAGGGGTACTCTCCGTCGGTCGCGTCGGCCGCCGTGTCGCGCGCGCTGGCGTCGTGGGAGAGCGAGGATGCGGCGCAGGAGGAGCCGTGGGACACGCCGTGAGAATGGACGATGTGGCAGTGGCCGCGATCATCGACAAGCTGGCGGGTGTAGGGTGGACGATAGCCACGGCAGAGTCTCTCACCGGAGGTGGCCTCGTGTCGCGCCTCGTCGACGTTCCCGGGGCCTCCAGGGTCGTGCGCGGCGGAGCGTGCACCTATGCGGTGGACACCAAGGCGTCGGTCTTGGGAGTGTCCGAGAGGCGCCTGGCGCAGACGGGACCGGTCGACCGGGAGGTTGCCATCGAGATGGCGCAGGGCGCGCGCACGCTCTTCGGCGCAACCCTGGGCGTGGCGACCACGGGCGTTGCCGGACCCGGAGCATCCGATGGCTTTCCTGCGGGCACGGTTCACGTCGCCTGCGCGTATCCGGGGGGACACGCCCATCGGCTGCTTCGCCTGGAGGGCGATCGAGCCGCCGTTCGCCGCGGTGCGATCGACGCGGCGCTGCGCCTTGTACGTGACGTGCTCGACTGAGCTTGCGCGCGGGCGGGCGACTAGACTTTTGGGCGATGAATACGATGACACCCCAGGATGCTGTGCTGCCTCGCACCTACGCGGTGCGCACGCTCGGCTGCCAGATGAACGAACACGACTCGGAGCGAATGGCGGGCCTGCTTGAGCAGGCGGGCTTGATTCCCGTGGAGAAGGTCCCCGAGGCCGCCGCGCGTGCCACCGACGCGGGGGACATGGGCGCGGACGTTGTCGTCATCAACACGTGTTCGGTCCGGGAAAACGCTGCGACCCGCCTCTTTGGGAATCTCGGCCAGCTGGCTGCCGTCAAGCGCAAGCGCCCCGGCATGCAGATCGCGGTCGGTGGGTGCCTCGCTCAGCAGATGCGTGACGGCATCGTGGAGAAGGCACCCTGGGTGGACGCCGTGTTCGGAACCCACAACATCGATGTTCTTCCCGCTCTGCTGCGCCGAGCCGAGCATAACAGCGAGGCGGCTGTCGAGATCGAGGAATCCCTGAAGGTCTTCCCGTCGACCCTTCCCACCCACCGCGAGAGCGTCTATGCCGCGTGGGTATCGATCTCGGTGGGCTGCAACAACACGTGCACGTTCTGTATTGTTCCCCGACTGCGCGGCAAGGAACGCGATCGGCGCCCCGGCGACATCCTCGCAGAAGTCGAGGCGGTCGCATCCCAGGGGGCTATCGAGGTGACCCTCCTCGGGCAGAACGTCAACTCCTACGGCGTTGGCTTCGGTGAGCGCGGTGCGTTCGCCGACCTTCTGCGTGCCGTCGGGCGAGTCGATGGCATCGAACGCGTGCGCTTCACCTCGCCGCACCCGGCGGCGTTCACAGACGATGTGATCGAGGCGATGGCGAACACCCCGACCGTGATGCCCAGCCTGCACATGCCGCTGCAGTCGGGCTCCGATGCGGTCCTTCGACAGATGCGCCGATCCTACCGGCGGGAGCGCTTCATGGGGATTCTCGAGCGCGTACGCGCCGCCATCCCGGATGCTGCGATCACCACCGACATCATTGTTGGATTCCCGGGAGAGACGGAGGAGGACTTCCAGGCCACGCTCGACGTCGTTGAGCAGGCGCGTTTCACGTCAGCTTTCACCTTCCTGTACTCTCCGCGCCCGGGCACCCCCGCCGCGGATCGCGAGGACCGGGTTCCCGACGGCGTTGCGCTCGAACGCTACCAGCGTCTCGTGGCTCTCCAGGAGAGCATCTGCGCGCAGGACAATGCCGCATTGGTGGGAACCGACGTGGAGGTCCTCGTCTCGTCCGGCGACGGGCGAAAGGACGGGGCGACCCATCGAATCTCGGGCCGGGCGCGGGACAATCGCCTCGTTCACGTGGCCCTGCCTGCAGGCTTGGCAGCGGGTGAGCGGCCCCGCCCCGGGGACATGATCCGGGCGACGGTGACTTACGGCGCACCCCACCACCTCATCGCCGACTCTGGAACTCACGGAGGCCTCTTCGAGGTGCGGCGCACCCGAGCGGGGGATGCGTGGCAGGCTCGCCAGGCCTCGCCCGAGTCCGATGCAACGGTTGCCCTGGGAATGCCAACGCTTCGGGTCGGCCCCGTGCGCTAGCGCGCCTCGCAGCGGTGGGCGCACCTGACGGGCCGCAGCGGCCGTGCACGTTTGCGCGGCGGAGACGGCGAAGCTGAGAAAACGTCAGCGCCAAACGTGCGTGTGATGCAGTGCTCATGAGCTACCTTAGCTTCGTGGCGATCGTCACGACGATGAGGCGATCGGCATGCGGGAGCACTCTTGGCAGTGCGGGTCGATCCGAGCCCCCCCGAGCGATCGGTGCCTCGGCCGTTAGCGCGGCGCGCGTCGCACCGTCGCAAGTGGTCGGCGCACGCTACCAAGAGTGCCCCGCTCCCGGCGCGCAGTTCAGAGCCGACAGCGGGGCACGGGTGGCGGGAGACGGCCCTCCCTCACGCCTCGGGCGTGCGATCCTGGCCGAGAAGGCCGGGCAGCTCACGCGCTGCCGATAGCCCGATGATGAGTCCCCTGCGCAGCATTGCGTGAATCTGTCGATCCGACAGCCCCTCACCCACGAAGAAACGCGAGGCAGCCACCATCACCCACTCATCGGAGTTTTCGATGGGAAAGACGGTCGGCTGCAGGTGGTCGGTGTTCCACCGATTCGCGACCTCCTGCAAAGACGCCTCGGTGTGGCCCTCGCCGACCGGAACAATACGCGTCTCGATCTGCGCCCACGGCGAGTCAGCCGGCTCACGGTGGATCTGGAAGCGTACATCCTCCAGCTCGGTCACGGCGATGAACTCGCCCGAGCCGTGCGGCAAACCGTCGCCCTTCAGGACGTTCTCGATACGCTCGATCGTCACCTCGGCGACCTCGGTGCCCCACTTGGCCGCGAAGTCGTCGGGCTCCATCGCGGGAGTCGGCGCGGCGGGAGCGGGCATCGCAGTGCCTCCCTCGCCGACGGTAAAGCTCTTCCACTCAGGCAT